>JAUWNU010000006.1 GCA_030612505.1 Methanomassiliicoccales archaeon | reverse complement strand
GACATGGAAGCATAATTCTCAATGCCAAGGACGGAACAATTGAGAAGGTTCAGTGGAAAGTCACCGAGGCTCCAAGGTTCTTTGAGAGCTTTGCAAGAGGAAGAACTCACTATGAGATGGCCCATGTAACATGCAGAATTTGTGGAATATGTTCTATCGGACACACGGAAGCATCCCTGAAAGCAACAGAGGCAGCAATGGGCATCCAGCTTTCTGAACAATCTCAAATTCTCAGAAGGATGATAAAGGCTGCAGAGAATCTTCAGAGCCATGTGCTTCACGTGGGATATCTCATTGCACCTGACCTTCTGGGCGTAGGAAGTGTTTTCCCGCTTATTGCCACACATCCAGACGCTGTTCTGAAGATAATAAGCTTGCATAGGCTGGCCAATGAGATGTCAGACCTTCTTGCCGGACGGACCATACACCCAACCAACATGATTCCTGGTGGATTCACATCGATTCCAACCGAGAAACAGCTTAAAGAACTCAAGCAGAAATTGATTGACGCTGTACCAACCTTCAATGATGTTGCGGAGATAGTGCTGGCCAATGCCGGAGCACTTCCAAACTTCACCCGGGAGACCGAGTTCATAGCCCTGACCAGTGATGATGAATATGCGATATATGACGGCATGATTGGCTCAACCGACGGCGGAAAATGGCCTGTGGAGCAGTACCTGGATATCACAAATGAGTTCATTGTGCCGCATTCAACAGCCAAGTACACAAAGAACAAGCGCGAAAGCTACATGGTGGGAGCACTGGCAAGGTTCAACTTGAACTATGACAAACTATCGCCATTGGCAAAGCAATGGGCCGGCAAGTTTGGCCTTACTGCGGTCTGCCACAACCCGTACATGAATTCCGTAGCTCAGTTAATCGAATGCTTCAATGATGTTGAGACCACAATCGGCTGGATAGATCAGCTTCTTGAGAAGGGCCTGGACCATGAAAATATAGTTACAAAATACGAAGTGAAGGCAGGCACTGGAGTCGGTGCAGTGGACGTACCCCGTGGAATATTGTTCCATGAATATATCTATGATGACAAGGGCATCTGCACAAAGGCAAACTGTATTATTCCAACCAATCAGAACCACAATAATATCAACCTGGACTTCCAGGCATTCGCCCCAACAATCATTGACAAGCCAGAAAAGGAAATAGAACTACTTCTGGAGATGCTGGTAAGGGCATATGACCCGTGCATTTCCTGCTCCTGCCATTATCTGGATGTCAAGTGGAAGCGATAGCCGAAATAAAATGGGAGAGGTAACTTTTTAACCTCTTCCCCTTTTCATATTTTCATGATATCCAGAGTAGCGATTATTGGTATCGGCAATACGGTCATGGGCGACGACGGAGCCGGAGTGAAAGTTCTAAAGTTACTGCCAGATGAATTACCAGAAGGCGTTTTCACAATAGAATTAGCCACCGGCGGCATGACACTCCTTCATAAGTTTGAAAATTTGGATATGGCAATTATCTGCGACGCAGTAGATTTTGATGGCCAGCCAGGCGAAATTCGTGTGTTCCGGCCCCAGGATGTCGAATCCATCAAAACACTGGGATACTCGCTTCATGATATTGATATTCTGAAGGTTCTGGAGCTGGCAAAGAAGCTTGACCAGCTTCCTGAAAAGGTATTCATTGCAGCAATCCAGCCAGCGAAGGTGGAATTCTCTGAAACACTGTCGCCGGAAGTGGAAGCAGCACTTCCAGAACTGGCTTCTCAAATTTTAAAATTAATTAAAACAGCGTGAAATTATTTATCCTGGCTTGCTCTTTCGGGTACTATGAGAGGCAGAGAAGAAATCCGTGTGCGATACATCGAAATTGACCAGATGGGCGTTGTGAACAATGTGAATTATTTCCGCTGGCTGGAGGAAGGACGCGTTGAATTTCTCCGGGACATGGGAGTTCCAATGATCCAAATTGAAAAGGATGGAACATTTCTCATGATCGTGGAAACACATTGTAATTATCTGGCCCCAGCAAGATATGATGAGCTTGTTATCCTGGAAACCTGGATAAGCCATGTTGGAACCAAGAGCATAAGGTTTGACTATCTGGTTATCAGAAAGGACAGAAGCGAAGTTATAGCCAGGGCCCATTCTGTTCATGTGTGCACTGACAAGTCTGGAAAATCCAAACCTATTCCAGCTGAATTAAAATCAATATTTATGGAGAATAAAGAAGATGACATTTGAACCACTGGACCCTGGAAAAGCCCTGAGTTTTTTGTCCCACCCGGTTACAATAATTACAGCCAATGATGGAAAACAGCTCAATGGAATGACTGCTGCCTGGACCACCCAGATATCAATAGACCCGCCGATTTTATGCACTTCAATTAGCCCATTGCGCCATACCTGGGACATGCTGAAAGACATTGAATACTTTGGAGTATGCCAGCTTGCAGAAGGTCAAGAAAAAATAGGCATGACATTCGGAACAAAGAGCGGCCGTGATCTTGATAAATTTGAATTAATGAACCTGGAACCTTTCATGGCAGCTCATGATGTGCCCCTTGTGCCTGGCTCACTTGCCGGATTTGTTTGCAGAAAGGCACATCAAACAGAGCAGGGCGACCACTGGGCGCTATTCGGAGAGGTTATTGAAGCCTGGCAGGGCGAAGGAAAACCTCTAAACTGGCATCGGTCGAAATACCTGGAGTAATATGAATTTTGAGATTCTGAAAAATAGAAAGATAGGGTTGCTGGCAATCATTGGCCCGGCCTATGCACTGGGCTCAATTGCAGTGGCCATTATGCTGTCGCCCTGGTTCAGCTGGAGGAACAATGCGATCAGCGATTTAGGGGTAAGTGATGTTGCGCCGATTTTTAATATTTCGCTTATAGTATGCGGAATTATGTGTATGGTTTTTGCCCTGGGAGTTATCATGGCTCTCAAGCACTGGCTGGGAAAAATCGGAATGTTAATGATGTTTCTGGCTTCAATCGCCCTTGTAGGCATTGGAGTTTTTACAGAAGACTATTCACCACATCATTTTTACTTCTCTGTGGCATTTTTTGTTTTGTTATTGCTGGCATGCCTTGTTATGGGCACTTATTTCCTGTTCAAGAAGCCAAAATACCTGGGAATCGCAGCCTTTGCCGTTGCAATTATCGGAATAATCGGCTGGAGCATCAACTGGGGCCCTGGCATAGCCATCCCTGAGGTTCTGACCTTTGTGCCTGGGAGTATTTGGTTCGGGATGCTGGGGTGGTGGTACTATAATTCCAACCAAAAACGATAAAAACCCCTTGGCATTCTGACACTTGTGGACTCATAGGGTAGCGTAGCCGTAATCCTCTTGATTGACAATTTCTGATTACGGTCATTTTTGATGTTTAATTAAAATTATTATTGCTGCCACATCTGTCGTATGCTCCTTCTTCTTTCATCAATTTCCGCATACAACCATTGCTCATTTATTGCTGTGAGCAGTATGATGTTCAATTAAGCCAGATATAGTTTCCACATCATTGTCGAATGCTATGTTTCATCAATAATTGGATTTGCATTCAACGATTTCCAACCACAAATGATAAAAAGACCTTGATAATGCAATGCTTGTGGACTCATAGGGTAGCCAGGATATCCTGAGGGCCTTCGGAGCCTTTGACGGGGGTTCGAATCGAGTTATAATTAAATTCGTCGAAAATCCCCCTGAGTCCGCTTTTTTCTTTATGCTTACAAAAGGTGTACCAATATCCTTAAATAATTAACATACATAGATTAAATGGGTTGATGAGAAATGAGAAAGGGAATAGTAATAATAATTGCCAGTATGATAATTATTGTATCAATCCTTGCTGGTTTAATTGTTATGAACTCACCTAGCGATGATGACTATTATGCCCTCTGTTGTATGGGTTCAACAGAAAGCAACTACACATCAGATTTCATTATTTCAGAGCCTCCGGTCTTGAATAAAGAAACAACAATTACTTGGAGAACTTATCACAAGGTTACTGGCATCACAAGTAGAGCAAATGAGTCTATTTTTAAACAATTAATTTTGCCAGAATCAATAATACTAACAAATGGAAGTGTTAGGAATCTTAGAAGCCCAGGCGAAGAACTTTTTTATTCATGGACAATAAAACCGATAGAAACTGGCACATATTATGTTAAATTCGGATGTTGCTATTACGCAAATGAATCCTTGATTCAAAATGAATCGCTAAATTATAATGAAGTAGGGCTAGGACATGGTAAATATTATTCGCTCTATGTTCTCTGTCTAGATGTTGGAGAAAACACTGGCCAAATATTGACACCCAATAATGTGGTAAATACGACTTATACTGTTTCTAGAAATTTTAATTATATCTCTGACGAGTCATTATATCCGTTGTATTCATTCAATGATGGTGATTTATGTTGTTTGAATGTTACTGTTGACTCCTTTTTAGATATTCCCAATTGTGATGCAGAATTTGATGTCTGGATATCTTCTTCGCCATTCGAGTATCTATCTCCAAAATCTGAAAAAGTCAATATAACAAAGGGAAGTAATTATTTCAATTATTCATTTTACATCCACAATATTATTCCTGAGGAATACCAGGGTGATTATATTAAAGTTCAATTTGAAATAGATGCTCTTTGTGGGTGGCCAGTTATAATTAATCCAGATGGCGATAATTTCCCGGCTGGATACAATCGAAGAATATCGTTTAATATTCAAATTATTGACGAATAAACAACAACCGCTTTGACTAGGGATTGGTAAGAACATGCCTGGGGGGTTTGAACATTCCTAAAGCCCACTCCCCCACTTATACTCAATCTCCTTCTTCTCGGTGAAAAGTTTCATCCCTCTTGTGGCATAATCATTGCCCAATCGATAGTAGCCAGTGTTTTGATGATACTTTGCCATCTTGAGGTTTTTCTCGGCTTCTTCTGTATCGTCGCCCAATGTTGTCTCCTTAATCTTCATTTCCAATTTTTTGATATTAACCTGAAGGAGCTGGAACTCTGTAAAACGCAGGCTAGCCATTTCCGTGGCCTGGTCTATAAGATCCTGGGCATCAAGAAGTACATCTGATTCAATCATCATTTTTGCACCCTGAATTAGGGCTTGAACTTCAGAAAATTCTATGCCCATCTCCTTGCCTCGGATAACCTGGTCTTCGATATATTCAATCATGTCCCTGGCTTTCTTCAGGCTATCATTCTCTTCAGGTTCGTCACCCAATCTATCACTCCAACAGGAACATATTGTTATTTCCTGTTTAAAAACGTTTTGGTTGCCATATTTTAAAAGAAACTTGTTTGGTTATTTGTTATAAGGGTCTTTGCTTGGTTATCGTTAGAGAGGGTCTGTGTTTGTATACAAAAGTGATAGGGGCTATGTTTTGTTAACGCTAATAGAGGGTCTAGGGTTTAAGTTTGGCTAGATACTTTGACAATAAATGAGATAAATTTTAGTTCCCCAGTCTCATTAATTTTCCTAGCCCCTGAACCCACTATACTTGAATAGATACAGAGACCCTAGACCCTTTTTAGTTTTACAAAAGTTTGGTCAAACTCTCTTTCAGCGTATCAAGGTATTCTTTACGCTCTTCAAGCATCTTTTCCTTCTTGACCAGGTCTTCTTCCTTCCGTTTGATATCAGCTTCCAGTGCTGAAATTTTTCCTTTATCAGCTTTGTGGTCTTTCTCCCGGCTTCCAATCTCTTTTTCACGGGTAGATAGCTCCTTCTCCATCTTCTTGAGCCGATTAATTTCCTTGGTTATGCTAGCCTTCTCATTCTCCACAAGCTTGTTGACTCTCTCACTAATAATTTCTTCCACATCAATGGCCTTATGGCTTTCAATCTCAATCTGCTTCCAGACTTCAGCAGCTTCCTTCTTCTCCACCATAAGGGCTTCCATGTCTGAATCTACCTGCCTTCTGCGGACATCCAGCTCATCCTGCAGCTGGTGATTTTGTTGGGCCAACATAAGCGCATCGCGCTCTCGCTTTTCAACATCTTCTTCTTTGCCCTTCAAATCTTCTTCCATTACGACCCTGAGCTTCTCATTGCGTTCATTCTCGATTGACAGTTTCTTTAGGATCTCCTGGTTGCGCTTCTGCTCCACAGATTTACCGTATTTCATTAATGCCATGGCAGATTGCTTCATTTCATCGACCTTTTCTCTCTCTTCTTTCAGCATATCCATCTCTGCTTGACGCTTATCCATTTCCTCTTCAAGCAGGCGGCGCATGCGGTTGAGGTCTGCCTCGCGTTCACGAAGTTCCTTCTGCTGCCCCTCTATCTCTTTCACCTTCTGGGGCAGGTCGCCCTTCATCTTGTCTAGTTCTACCCTTTCCGTTTTAATATTTTCAAGTTTGGCATGAAGGTCAGCCTCCATCTGATTGAGGTCCCGCTCATGGGCAGCCAGTTCCGCTTCACGGCGGGTTATTATCTCTGCCCGAACCTTTAGTTCTTCAGTTTCCTTGGCCATCTTTTCAATGTTCGTGTCCAGTTCTTTATCCCGTTCCACAAGATCATCTGATTTGTAATTGAGGTCCATTTCTGCACGTTTGAGCTCGTCAGACCTCTTGGCCATCTCATCCTTCTTAACCTCCATATCGGTTTCCTGGCTCCGGAGATGTTTCTGCTTTGCCTCTATGGATTTTGTTTCCTTGCCGATATCCCTCCAGACTTTCTCAATATCATCTTTCTGGCTGATTAAACGTGTTTTCTGATCTTTAAGTTCTTTCTCCATCTCCTGAAGCTTTACCTCGCGCTTCTCGAAGCCAGCTTTGGTCTTGATGATCTGCTTTTCCCTTAGTACAATATCATCTTCAAGCCGTTTTACCTCGGCTTCCTTTGCTGTAATCTCATCCCGTTGATTTTCAAGGCTAGTTTCTTTTCCTCGAACATCATCCAGCCGCTGCTGAACTTCGGCATCCAGTTCATTCAGTGCTTCTTCATGGGCCAGTAATTCGCCTTCGCGTTTTGAGTAATTAGAAAGTTTCCCATCAATATCTACCTGTTTCTGATTGACTTTTCTCTCGCGTTCATTGACTTCCAGTTCTCTGCGATGCATTGCATCTTTTTCATCTGCCAAAGCCTTCTCGCGTTCTTCCATTGTGGTCTCAAAGCTTGCTTTTCTGCCTGCCAGTTTCTCTCGCTGGGCAGCAATTTCACTGCTCTCTGTGTCAATTTTTTCTTCTCTGGTATCAAGGTCTGTTTCCAAGTTGGCCAGTTCCTTTTCTTTCTTGGTTAAGACCTTATCATGATCATCAAGTGCGGAGGTTCGTTCCTCCAGGGCTTCTGTATCTTCATTGAAATGCTGGCGATCCTGTTCTAGCTTCTCCAGAGTATTGGTCAGTTTAGCATTTTCCTTCTTGAGTTCCTTCTCCATGTCAGTGAGAATTTTATCCCGCTCATTGGCCTCTTCAATTTGCTCCTCAAGGCTCTTTTTCAGGCTCTTGAGCTCTTTATCAAAATCTGAAGATGTTATTTCCCTTTCTTCCATCTGGCTGCTTCTCTTTCCCAGCTTGTCTTCCAACTCATTCAGGCCAGTATTTTTCTCATCGAGCGTTTTTCTTTCTGCCTCGAGCTCCTTGTTGAAGGCGTCCAGTGCCTTTTCCCTGTCTTTGATTTCTTTCTTGCTGGCATTGATTGATTCTTCCCTTTCCTCGATATTGGCCTGGCTCTTGTCAAGTTTCTTTTCAAGCTTAGTGAGCTCTTTCTCTCGGGACTCAACTTCTTCTTTCCTGGAATCCAAATCTTTAAGCTGCTCTGAAATCTCATTCCGCTTTTCCAGGATTTCCGATTCTTTTTCTCCTACCTCATCCTTGGACATGCGAATGCCTTCCCGCATGTCTTCTAACTCTTTCTGCTGGGACTTGATTTCATGGAGCTTCTCATCCTGTTCCTGGAATTTTATATCAAATTCCTCATGCTTGCCAGCCATTTCCTCATCAAATTCCTTCATGCTGGCTTTGAGGTCTTTTTCCTGCTTAGTTAGATTTTTCTCGGCTTCGTCAATTATGCCATTGCGTTCATTGAGATCTGCTTCCATCTGGGCAATTGAATTTTCCTTTTCCTCGAATTCATTTATCCGGGATGCAAGTTCTTCTTCCTGGGCTGTTAGTGAGCTTTTCTTGCCCTCAAATTCCTCGCGGTCTCTATTGAGCTCTGATTCTGATGTTGAAATACCTTCTCTGGCCTCGTCCAGATTTTTCTTGAGGTTCTCTAATTCCTTTTCTTTAGCCTCGATGTCAGCTCGCATGCTGTCCATTTCTTTGCGGTTTTCTTCAACCTGTCTTTCTAGATCTTGAGAACGCTCATCTAACTGGCCTCGGTCGGCATCCAGTCTCTCCCCCAGCCCCCTAAGTTCTGCCTCCTTTGCCTCACGCTCTTGAGAAAGTTTCTCCTTTTCTTTCTCAAGCTCTTCCTGGCTGGCTTTCAGGGATTCTGCAGTCTCATCCAGCTCCTGACTCTTATTGTCCAATTTCTCGGACATGGCCCTGAGCTCTTCGTCCTTGCCCTCACTTTCAGCCTGCTGGCTAGCAAGCTGGTCCTGTAAATCTGCCAGGCTCTTTTTCTCCTCGCCCATCTCTTCCTTCTCTTTCTCACGGGATTTCTTGGCCTTTGTCATTTCCCGTTTTGTATTGGCCAGTTCCTTTTTAAGTTCATCAATTTCCACGCCATAATCTTCTGAACGCTTCTTTTCCTCATCAATGCTGGCAGTGAGCTCCCCTTTCTCAAATTCAAGGTTCTTTGATAGTTCCTCTTTTTCATTCACAAGAGATTCTTTTTCTGCCTGGAATATGTCAATCTGGCTCTCAAGTTCTTTCAATCTATCTTCGGTTTCTTTTGCCTTACCAGCTTCTTTGTTGCTATCTTCAAGGTTTTTATTGAGATTCTCAAGCTTATCCTTGAGGCTCTCAACTTCGCCCTTCAAACCATCAAGTTCTCCAGTGGATTCTTCTAATTTTCTCTTATTATCATCAAATGTGGAAGTTAATTCTTCCTTCTCTGCTTCAATTGCAATGAGCTTTTGTTCAAGCTCTTTCTCACGTTCTCCGGCATCCTGCCCTGATTTTTCTATTTTCTTTTGCTCTTTTCTCAGGTCTTTGAGCTCTTTTTCAAGGCCAGCATATTCATTTTCCATGGTATTGCGCTGGGCTTCCCATTCGCTTTCCTTATCGCCATGGACAGAAATGGTTTTCTCGAGTTCACTAATCTTATTCTGCAAGTCGCCAGCATCGGCACCTGCTTTGTCCGAGTCAGCCAGCTTTTTCTCCAGTTTCTCAACTTTGCCAGTTATCTCTGCGAGTTCTTTATCTTTGGAATCAAGTTCCTTTTCTTTTGCATCAAGTTTTTCTAAGTTCTTTTCAAGTTCCTTGACCTTATCTGCATTGGAATCACGTTCTTTCTCAGTATCTGCCAGTTTTCCCTTTAGTTCTTTCTCTGACTTCTCCAAATCCTTCATTTTGTCAATAGATTTTTGAATTTCAGACATGTCTGGCATTGCTGGTATCGGAGGTTCTTCAACAATTTCTTTCTCGGGTTCAGGCTCCGGTTCGGGTGCTGACTCTTCATCTGCCATTTCCTCGGTTACTTCATTAACCGTATCATCGCCAGTCTCAATTTCTTCAGGAGGCTCTTCAATAACTTCAGGCTCTTCATCTGGCATTTCCTCGGTTGCATTCTCAACCGTATCATCGCCAGCCTCAATCACTGGCTCCGGTTCTTCCTCAGGCTCAGGAAATTGTTCATCAACCTTCTCAATTAGCTGAGCAGAAATATCAATGCCGGGCTCTTCAGGAATTTCCTCCTCAGGCTCAACTTCGGATTCTGCTTCATGAGTCGGTTCTGCCTCTGGTACATAGTCTTCCTTCAGGTTCTGGCCACATGAAAAACACATTGCCGTATCACTGCTATTGGAAGAGCCACACTTGGGGCATTCTATGTCCTCTTCAGTTTCTGGGGCTTGCTCTGGCTCATCAACAACGATTGCGTCCTTCACTTCTTCTTCGAGTGCTTTTTTGGCCTTATCACGCAAACCCATGGTCAGTCACCTAAAGTCCCAGTTCCTCCATTAATTTGTCATAATGTTTGTAATCCTCAGATTTTGCAAATTTATCGATTATGTCTTCTGGCAGGTTTTCAAGTAAATCATCCAATATCTTTAATACTTTCTTTATTCTCTCTCCATCCACAGCCAGTGCCTTTTCTTCGGCCACAATTAGCTTCTCTTCGGACTCAACACTAGCCAGCCTTTCCTCCAGCCTATCTATTTTGTCCTGAAGCTCTTTTTCCCTTGCTTCCAGACGTTCCTGGCTTTCTTCGGTCATCTGTTCCTGGCCCTCGCCACTGGATATTGCATATTGAATACTGGTCTGCTCCTCCAGCCAGGCCTCTCTGACTTTCTTGGATTTCTTCAAAATGCCCTTTATTTCATTCTCGTCAACAAGCCACTTGCCCTTGGCCGCTATGAGTTTGGATGCCGGCGCTTTCATTTCTTCAACGCTGCCCTTCTCTTCTTTAAGGGACTCAATCTCCTGCTTGAGCTTTTCTTCAGTGTTCTCCAGGCTAATTTCCCTATGTTTTAGAGACTCAATTCTGTCAACAAGTTCCTTTTCTCTATCAGCCAATATTCCTTCCCGATGTTTGAGCTTATCTTTCTCCTTATCTCGCCTGGCCATCTCGTTTTTGAATGCGTTGAGCCTTGTATTGAGGTTTTCTTCCTTTTCCTTGACATCAGCAGAATGCTTTTTCAGAAGTTGGCGGTAGGCAGAATCCATATTAGAGATATTTTCCTCAAGGCTCTGGATAGCTCCCCTCTCAACCATTATTTCGGCCATCTGACGTTCTATCTCACTGCGTTTTTTGTCCCCTTCAATATCATCTGGATCAATACGATCTAGTTCATCACGGAGTGGCTTGAGGTCTCTTTCAAGATTGTTCAATGCCTTTTTCCGCAGATCCAGCGCCTTCCGGAGCGGTGTAGCCATCTGAATTATGCTTTCTTCTCGCTTGTCGAATTCGGCACGCTCTTCTGCGGATTTCTTAATCTCCTGCAGAGTTTCTTCTTGATATGGAGTAGGGATGCTAGCTCCCATTATGTCCTTGAAAGTCTCAGTTGCTTTTTCAGTCTCTTCCTTGTCCTCGGCAGCCCGCTTTTGCTCTAGGTTGCGCCCCCAATCCAGAAGTCTGGATAAAAATTCTTCATCTTCCTTACTGCGGCCTCCACTGCTTGTATCTTTTTTAAATCTAAGGCCGCAATTAGTACAGTTCTCTGAAGCAGAATCCAAAACAGTGGCGCAATAGGGACAGATAACAGCTTGAAAATCACCATCCAGGCTTTCGGTACAATGCTCACATTTTGCAGATTCCTTCTCTATGATTGAACCGCATTCAGAACAGAATACCTTTCCTTCTTCAGTATGCCCCCTTTTTGCCATATATTAGACCGCCAACTCAAATATTTGAGTGCCCATGAATTGAGGATTGTATTGTAAACAAGCATTATATAGTTTTTCTTACAAATTATTAATAATAATACCAATGGTATTATCTCAATCTTGAAGCAAAAAATCAAGATAGACATAATTTTATTATCAATCAGGTTAATCATGACCAATGGCACTTTATCTGATAAGATATGGCGAACTTGGTCTGAAAAGTCAAAAGGTAAGATCAAGATTTGAGAGAACCCTGCGAGAAAATATCATCTCAAGATTTATCAAGGCCAGTAAGGAATGTAGGGTTGAGTATGATAGGGGCAGAATTTTCCTCTGGGCAGATGATGAGCCATTTACCGAAAAAGTACTAGCACATACTTTTGGCATTGTATCATTCAGCAAGGCCGAAGAAACTACATCAGACCAGGAATTAATATTTCAGCTGGCCATCGATACTGCTAGACCTTTTTTCAAGGAAAACATGAGCTTCTGCATCCGGGCCCGGAGAAATGGACAACACCCATACACCAGCATGGAACTCGCCAGGGACACTGGCTCAGCAGTATTTCTTGCCTATGAGCATCTGAATCCAAAAGTAAATCTAACCAATCCAGACTTTGAATTATTCATTGAGGTAAGGCAGAATCGCTCCTTTGTTTACACTGAAAAGATTCAGGGACCAGGAGGAATGCCTCTGGGCACACAGGGCCGTACTCTGGGAATCGTGGAAAAACAGCAGGACATTGCTGCATGCTGGCCAATTATGAAACGTGGATGCCGCGTTATTGTGGCAACAAACAATCCAGAACTTACAGAGCCCCTGAGAGACTGGGACCCGAGTCTGAAAATTATAGAACCAGGAGATTTACAGCAATTGGCAAATTTCCAGAAAACAGAGGGAATTGCCCTTGGCTGGGATATTGCAACCTATGATGCACGCCAGGAAGAGTTGGCAGACCTGGATCTACCAGTATTTTTCCCGTTAATTGGCATGGCTGACGCTGATATTGAAAAATTATTGGCCAAAATAAACAGCCAATAATCTATTTAATCTTCTTGTCGTGAGCCCTTCTGGATGGCCTGGCCTTCTCGGTACCCTTACCCTTCTTGTGAAGTGCCCTGCCGCGCTTTCCTGCTGATGTGAGGCCGCGTTCCACTCTTCTTGTATGCTGCGGCTCACATATCCAATTAATTTTTTTGTCTGCTTTAATCACCGGGTGATGTGGGTCAACAAGAATAATCTCGTAATACTTGTGGCGACCGTCCTCGCCTACCCAGTAGGAGTTCAGAACTTCCATGTTTGGATATTTTTTGGACACACGTTCTTCGGCAATACGCTGGATGCTCTTGGCCATTGTGATTTTTGCCCGGCCTCTGCGCTTTGCTCTTCGGCCCTTTCTTATCTTGGGTTTGCGAAGACTTCCCCTGCGGACCTTTGTACGAACAATAACATAACCTTGTTTTGCCTTGTATCCAAGGTGTCTGGCTCTATCAAGTCTTGTTGGCCTCTCAACACGAACAAATGTGTTTTCCCGGCGCCATTCTATCATCCTGTGCCACTGCAATTCTTTTACATAGGAATCTGCTGGAACTTTCCAAGCATCCTTGATATGGCCGTATAAACCAACTGGCCTTTTCTCAACTTTCTTAGAACTAGCTTGAGGTGCTATTGGAGCCTCCTCTAAAACTTCTTCTGGAACGGCTTCTGCCGCTTTCTTTTCGTCTGGCATTTGTACACTCTCCATTTCTGGACGTTTCCGGATTCATCCTTCGCCAGATTTTCAGAATCTGGCTCAGACACATCTCCGACGGGACGCATCCCGTGACTGTCTGTTCCTCTGGAACAGCGGCTGTTTGTTCTCACGAACAACGTTTGTGGTGGGTATTAGCCACTGTGAAGGGCATAATAAGCCCATTCTGTAGGTTCCGTGTAAATAGAGGCTGTATAAAAGAGTTACTAGTTTTGAAATTACCAATCCACAACCCAAACAGTATCAGCAGGAACATGCACCCAGTACCCTGCTCCTGGTTTCATTATGTGTGAAGGTTCAACTTCATTAATCAAATATGGTTTTGTTGGATCAAATATCTCTATTCGGTCTGCTCCAGTTTTCCAAAATACTTCTCCTACGGTTTTCGTGTCACAGTATGTGGGATAACCAACCATGTTCCATCCAGCTGATAACTGTATAGCAGTGCTCGTAACCTCGACTCCTTCACCAGTTGTCAAAAAACCATCACCGTTATTGGAGGTTATATGTATCCATAAACCCATACCATTTGAATAATCAAAAAGGTCATTAGTCGATGCACCGACACGGTAAGTTTTCCAAGGATCCTTATCATCAGTTGGGTCGTACCATTTTATACAGTCCCAAGTTGTGCCACCATCGCCCCATTTGGAATCATCAAATATAGCTGATAGTTCTCCACTAACCCCCAAAGGTACAGATATGAAATGCCAACCAATATCTCCTAATCCTTTATCACCGCTATCCAATTTCACATCAAAAGTTTTCCAATTGAAAGGCCCAGCTTCTGGTGGCGTATCATTTGGAGGGACACCAATATCATCTGTTCCATTCACTGCATTTGCTATCCAATAATATTTTGAGGGTTTGGGTCCAGGGTTATTCTCTGGTGTCCAACTAAAGAATCCATCAATAGTAAAATCTGTTCCAAGATAAGTCCAATCACTCCCAACATTTGAAGAATAATACATATCTACTGCCTCTGGATTACCTGTCCATTCATATGTTATTGTAATATTTGGGTCATGATGAGCTCCCTGGGGTCCAGTTGCTGTTGCAAAGGTAATAATTTGTTCCTGAATGTCAATGGAACTCTGAGCAATGTTGTTTGAAAGGT
Source organism: Methanomassiliicoccales archaeon (assembly GCA_030612505.1). GTDB lineage: Archaea > Thermoplasmatota > Thermoplasmata > SG8-5 > SG8-5 > JAGLQM01. The sequence goes on along the minus strand of JAUWNU010000006.1, from coordinate 27,676 downwards.
CATAATCCGAAGGGTCTGTTTCTGTTACCTCAACCAGAATATCGTGGGTTCCAGTTATTTCTGGAATCCAGTTAAAGGAAACAGTTGTCTCTCCACCGCCTGGCACGAAAACATTGGGTTCCTGATAGATGAGATTTTCAGGTATTGTTTCGTCCAGGTAGAATGAAACCGTGCATGTTGCATCCAGTCCCTGTTTTGCTGGAACTTCCTCTGCATAGAAGATTCTCTGATTACTACCGTCATAACCAAAGTACCAGTATTTTGTCACACCATTATCGTATTTCACATCAGCCCCAGCAATGGAATTTAATTCTTCTGGAAGTTCCCCTTCGAGTGCTATACCATTCTTTTCCCAGGTCAGACCATCATTAGAAGTAGCGTGAAGAATTCTTGATGGTCCAGTGTAGGGCACGTAGCCAGTGTAATACATTTCATATCCATTTGCGGTGGAAATCACATGAGGAATGGATGCTGAAGGATAATCATATGGCCCATCATTGTCCAGAACTACCCCATCTTTAATCCAGGAATCGTTCAAAGTAGCTTTATGGGCATGGCTGATTTTGCATTCATTTGGTGAGCCCCAGAAAACTCCGACATACCACATATGCCATTGAGTGCCATCATAATAAACATAAGGTGCGCTGGCACCACTGGGTTCTGCTGCAGAACCATAGGCAATTTCCTGGCCCAGCTTCGTCCATGTGATGCCATCATTTGATATAGCAGTGAAAATACTAGCATGGTTTCCAGTGTTTATTCCGGCGTACCACATTTGATAGGAACCATCTGTGTCAATGTAAACAAATGGATACAGAACGCCATTTTCCTCCTGGGAACCGCCATAGTCCAGCACCATCCCGGTCTTTGTCCAGGTTATTCCATCAGGTGAAATAGCCCTGAATATCCTGTGCCTGTAAGTAAGGCCGTCATCACCATCTCCGGTGTACCACATGACATAGCTTCCATCATCCATCTGGATAACATTCGGGCTCAGAACATGAAGATCCTGTCCAGTACCTCCAATGTCCAGTATTATTCCCTCTCTTACCAATTCACTTGCCTGGTCTGGGTCGCCGTGGATGACTGCCTGGATGTTTACTGTCTCGCCTGTTTGAGGTATTGGGTTGGAGAAGGTGATGTCCTGATCATAAATAGATAAATCCACTTCTAGAGGTATTTCAATTTCATCAACTGTTATGGCGCACTGGGCAACATTATTGACCAGATTATTATCCTGTGGATTGACATCTGAAACATCAACTATGATATTGTGATTACCTGGAATGTCTGCCATCCAGTCAAACTGAACTGTAGTCTCTCCATTTGCAGGGACAAAGACATTGAACTGCCTTTCCAATAGATTTTCCTCGGCTATTGAATCAATATAGAATGAAACAGTGCAGTAGGCATCTAGTGCAGGTTCAGCAGGTGATTTTTCTGCATACAGGATTCGCCAAGTATCTGTATAAGCAGAATACCACATTTTGTAGGTACCATCATCTTCTAGCATTGCACATCCCAGTTCTATCCAGGCCCCCTCTTCAACTAATGTGGGTTCAATCTCAATATTATCTTTCACCCAATTATATCCATCTGAGGAGGATGCGTGCAAAATCATGCTATTATAATTACTGTCACGCCCGGTATAGAACATCTCATAGCCAGTTCCATTATAAATCACTGAGGAATCTTTTGCGAATGTTGGATCATAAGGACCACCATTGTCAAGAACAATTCCCTCTTTTATCCAAGGAGATGCTTCAGAGGATTTTGATGCATGGCATATTTGACCTTCCAGCGGGTTCCAATTAATTCCTGAATACCACATTCTGTATCCATCCCCTATGGGGAGAACACAAGGGGAAACTACACCATCCTGGGCATATGAGTCTCCATAATCAATTTGAAGCCCTTGTGGAACCCAGTTATATCCATCAATTGAAGTTGCATATAATATCCTGGCTCTATTTGATCCTTCATTTGAGTAGCCAACATACCACATATGATATAATCCATTATCATCAATAAGCACATTTGGATGCATAACACCATTGTCAGAATACTGGTCAAGATTATTATCCAGCACCAAACACTCCTTATTCCAATTGATGCCATCAAATGACCAGGCTCTGAAAATTCTATAATTATGCACATCTGCATCAGGCGTATTTCCTTGATAATACATGATATATGTGCCATTATCCATTTTCAAAACAGAAGCTTTGCCAACCCTTTCATCCTGACCCCAGCCTCCAATGTCCACAACAACTCCATATTTCTCCCATTCGTCGGAAACACTTTGGTCTCCTGTTATTGTGGCTTCAATGGTGATTTCATCATACTGGGTGGGATTCGAATTGGATAAGGCGACATCTGAAAGTTGAATATCAACAGAATCAATGCTCAATGGGCCAGTAAACAAATCATTTTCTGGGATAATATTATCATTCACATTAGCCGCCCCAACAACAAAAGCACTCAGAAGCATAGCCAAGCCTAAACCAATAACAAAACTCTTTCTTCCCAAATCAGTGCCCATATGAATATCATATAGTTTTACAGAATATTTAATGTTTTCTTTTGTAATAAAGCTTGTTTAGTTCTATAACTATAATAATGCCCTCGGAAAACCTTATATCCAGAAAAACAATTAGGGTGTATATCCAAAGGATGATGATTATATGTCGACACAGATGGGAAAGAAGGCTCATTTCAAGAAGCCACACGGTCACGGGGAACAGCAGTATATTGATCTGGGGGCAATGAATTTCGAGGATGAAATTAGTGGGATCCATGCAGGTTCAACGCTCAAGGTTGCAGAAATATATCGATTTGAGGATCTCAAGGCCCTTACAAAATTGCTCTATGACGGTCATTCAATCTTAATTGATTATTCCTCAATGGCCAATGATGATCTGGCTCTGCGAAGAATATCCGCAGAACTGCATTCTGTTGCCGCAGATGTCAATGGAGACGTAGCAGGAGTAGGCAAGAATCTTATTGTCGTAACCAGCGGCGGACTGATGATTGACAGGAATAAGATTCGAGGATCTTATTAAGCCAATAATTTTTCACTTGATAGCTATGGCTATCCAACATCAATCAATTCTAATCAGAGATAACGGGTCTGGTCATATCAGTCAGATATGACCGGCGTTACCATGAACCTGCCGCCACGATGAATGAGCATGAAATATGTTCGGTCATGGTTCACGTGTCGCATTTTCACGCATCTGATTCTTAATTGAATATCAGTTTCACCTACGTCATGGAGCTTGAGCATGATATTTCCATCGGCCAGGAAATCCTCCCTGTATGGGCCGAATGCCTCTGAGCCAGGGTACATCTCCGAAATCAGAAAAGAAGTAACGCCCAATTGTTTCAAGAATCCAAAGAAATGGAACAATTCCCTGCGGGGATTTTCCATCTCAATAAGTGAGTAAAGAGCTGTTAGAGAATCCAAGACCACGATGTCCACTTTATCCTCTTTAACCCGTCTGGATAGATACTCGGTGATAAAGCGCACCCAGTCCTGCATTTGATCTACTTCATCATATTCTATTCTCAGCTTTGCCAGGTCAACTATGAACATATCTCTTTCATCAAAATCTGACATCTTAAGGCGTTCCATTGCTGTGAGCAAGCTGTCCTTTGTCTCTTCCAGTGAGATATAGAGGCTTTTCTTACCTTCTTCCTTGTGATTCTTGTAAAGGATATTCAGGCACACTGATGATTTCATTGTTCCTGGAGTTCCAGAAATAAGCACGGCATGGCCTTCTGGCACACCTCCGTTAAGCGCATTGTCAAAGCCCTCGATATAAGTCTTTATCACGTTTCCACCATCTCGCATGATGTGGACTCATAATATAGTCTTTCCGGCAGATATGTTTCGGCAACTTTATACCTGAAATCCCAATCCAGCTGTAATGAGCACATGCCACAGATGCCCCGAAGAAGCCATAATCGACATAAAATACAGTGGAGCTAGTCTCTGCAAGAAGCATTTTACAGAATACGTTGAGCGCCGGGTGCAGAAAGAGATCCGGCTCCAGGGAAAATTTCCTGCCAAGGCAAAGCTGGCCATTGCAGTTTCCGGCGGGAAAGATTCAATGTCTTTACTCAATATTCTCAGCCAGGTCTTTGCAAATCACAAGGGCGTTGAATTGATAACGCTAATTGTTGATGAGGGACTCACTGGCTATCGTGAAAAATCTGTGAAATTGGCTGCTGAATTATCAGAAAAACTAGGCATACCACATGAGGTTCTGAGTTTCGAAGAAAGCTTCGGAATTCGCATGGAAGATGTTGCAGCCCTTGGAGAAGAATGGCGGCCATGCACTTATTGCGGTGTGCTGCGCAGAAATCTGCTCAATCGCCGGGCCAGGGAACTTGGCGTGGAAAAGATAGCATTTGGCCATAATCTTGATGATATGAGCCAGAGCGTGCTCATGAACATAGTTAATGGCGATATTCAGCGACTTGTTCGATTGGGGCCGCACAAGAAGACACAGGAAGGTCTTGTGCCGCGAATGGTGCCTTTACGCATTGTTCCGGAATCCGAGATTAAATTATACGCGGATGTCATGGAAATTCCATACCTGGACATGCACTGCCCCAGCCGGCCCAGAGCACATAGGCTTGGCTTCCTGGAGATTATTAATCAAATGGAAGCAGACACACCTGGCACAAGGCATTCAATTCTCAGCTCTTATGACCAGATGATTGAACCCCTGAGGTCGCATTTTCCTCCTGCCGAGCTGAATAATTGCAATAGTTGTGGGGAGCCCACCATGGGAGAGACTTGCAAGGTCTGTGAACTGTTGGCTAGGGTGAAGAAAGCCTTGAAAAAAGCGTAAATCTCTTCATATATGTTTAACAGCAATATTCGACAGTAAATCATATATACTTAAATATCTTATATGTTTAGTGATGATAAAATGGAACAAATCATATTAAATGAATTAAAATCCAAATTACTTGAGCGCAAAAGCTTGGATTCATTACCTGATTCAATCTGGAAGCGAACATCAGCCCTGAACACCTGGGGCACCAATGCCATAGAGGGCAGCACAATTACCTGGAAAGATGCAGAAAAAATATTACTAGAAGGTAAGACTCCAGGCGGAAAGCCAGTTCGAGATGTCAGCGAGACAATTCAGCATGAAGTTGTTTTTCGAGGTCTCCTGGAACGGTCAAAGGCCCCAATCACACTTGAAACAGTACTGGAACTTCACGGCCAGGTGTTCAGATTGATAATTCCGGATGCAGGTCAATGGAGAAGAATAAATCTTCGTATTCAAGGCGCAAAGTTCTCCCCACCAAGAATGGAGAAAATTATTGGAGAATTGGATGCCTGGCTTGCTGAATATCATCGGCGTGATATTGAAGGTGAGGATGTTTTCACACTGGCTGTCTGGATGCACTTTGAATTCGAGAGAATACATCCGTTCTGCGACGGCAATGGAAGGATTGGCCGCCTTTTACTGAACCTGCATTTCCTGAAAAGAAACTGGCCTCCTGTGCATGTTCTTCCGATCCACAGGGATGATTACCTGGATTCTCTCAACAGCGCAGCCCAGGGAGATTATGTACCATTGGAAGCTTTGTTAAAAACTCTCATGGCCTCCAGCCTTCTTGATATGCTGGACGCAGTGGGAACTGCGGATGATGAACTAATTTCACTGAAAAAAGCAGCCAAAACATCACCATACAGCGAAAATTATCTGGCCCTCCGATGCAAGCAGGGAGAACTGCCCGCTCTTAAGTCAGGCAGGGAGTGGAGGACCAGTGAGAGGGCGCTGGCTCTTTATCGGAAGCATACTGGAAGAAAACAATAATAATGGGTATTCCCACGAAAGTAATTTAAGGTGAAATGATAATTTAGTATTGTGGAAGAGATGAAAATCGAATTATATCTGAAAACAGAAAAAGGCGCAGTAAGAGGAGCAGGCAGGGAGATCTTACCGCCAATGGGGTATTTTGGAATTGGCAAGCAAAAAACTGCCTGGCATGCCAAGGCAACTTTCATTGACTATTCGGATAAAGGAAACAAAGTCAAGAAACTGCTTGAAGACATAGCCAGTAAACATGATTATGAGTTAAAAATATATGATATTTCAAAGACCAGTGATGCAATACATGCTAGAACCAAGGGCATTCGCAATGCTCCGGCGGTAATAATTGACAATCATAAGTTCCAGGATGACTTCGAACCAAAGGATATTCTAGCACATATTTTCGGGCCGGACATTGGCAAGGCTGGCTACAAGGATGAAAACAAGAAATACATTTGTCCTAAATGTAAATCAGATGACGTTGAAGTCTATGAGGATTTATCCGGATACTGTAATGCATGCAGTGGGTCGTTTATGAAAGGGGAAGAATCAATTTAAGGATCCTTCCGCATGAATTCCTGGCTTACCAGGACTGGCCACGCCCTTCTTGTTGCTGGGGTCATAGATTTCAGATTCATCAGCAGAGGCTATGATAAACTCGCAGTCAAATTCCTTCTGGAAGAACTCTTTTGCTGACTCAAGTGTATTAAATTCAAAAGTTCCCTCAAAGGATGGCATTCCTCCATCGCCGAATCTCTTCATATCTTTCATGAGCTTGGAAGTGAAAGCACTTATCTCCTTGGATTTATTCCGAAGCTCTGGATCTGCCATGGCCTCCTTCATGATGAAGCCCATGTCTTTCTTCTCAAGAACCATCTTCTGCTGAATCTCGTACTTCCAGCCATGAGCTGTGTACAAACAAATCTTCTTTGGCATCATGCCAGTCATCTTCAGAATATCGGAAATATCTGATTGAACTGCCCGCAAATAATCCTCGGCAGCCTCTGCATCCTTGTCCTGCTTGAACTCCTCTGCTTTCGGATACCCAGCAATGGAAATCAACCCATCATTTCCACCCGTCTCCCAAAGTTCCTCTGCCATATGCGGCGTGAACGGCGCCATAGTTCTGAGCCAGGCATTTAATATTTTGCTGATTAATTCCGCATTATTGCCGCCTCTGTGAAGATACCATCTGATATCATTGTAAATCTCATAGAATATGATGCCAGCAGTTTCCCGCATGTCGAATTTTTCCATTGCTGTGCGTATGTTTTGCAGGTGGCTGTGAATTCTGCTTTCCAGCCAACTATCTATGGGCTGGCTGTCGCCCCCCTGCATTGCCATAAGCTCATTTGCGAACTTCCATATCTTTTCTGTTCTCATTTTGGAATGACGAACATTGTCCTGGTCCCATTCTACATCAACATGGGGACTGGCTATATGGCAGTAATAGAGCCTCAGGCCGTCAACAGTGTAGATGCTGGCCGCGTCCGGTATTGGCTCTGCGCCGCCCTTGGACTTGCTCATTTTCCCGCCCTTTCCGCTAATCCACCAGTTGACAAATAATCCTCTGGGCAGCATATCTGGCATAATTGCCGCATGGTTCATGAGGAACACAGGAAAATGCACTGTCTGATGCTCCTTTCCCCCAAGATTAATGTCCAGGGGATACCAGTAATCGAAGTCTGCACTGATGCTTTCCAGCACTGCCTTTTCTATGCCAGTACTGCTTGCCACTTCATCGGCACTGCCTTTTTTCAGGTAAATGTGGTCAAAGAAAGCTTCATTCATTTGCTCTGGCTGAAGTTTGCCATCACTGACATAATTCGAAACCAGATAATAAGCAGAATAAAGTGTGGAATCGGATATTGGCTCGATGGTCCAGCGCTCGTCAAATGGGAATGGCGTGCCCATCCAATTGCCTAATCGTACGCATGACCTCTCCTGGAACCAGTCCAGGTTGCCTGGTAGATTGTCCTTGAACTCTTTTGGCTGGATGAACATCTTAGGAACAAAATCCTTAGCAATCTGTGTTACTTCCTCATTGCCATAATTGATGAACCACTGGTCCGGTATAAGTTTCACAATGACCTTTGCTCCGCAGCGGCAGATTACCGGTTCCGATAAATCATACATTATGTCGGCCACACCAAGTTCAAGCATCATGGCCTTGACTTCTTCCTTTGCATCGAAAACTGACATTCCGGCGAACTTTCCGCAATTATCTCTCATTCTTCCAGTGTGGAATCCGTCTTTGTAGATTTGTTTGGTTGCTTCTTCCAGCTTTGGGTCATTCTGGTCATTGATGCCCATTTTTTCGCATATCTCCACACCAGGGTTCAGTCCCCATCCTTTGGAAATGATGATTGGTATTGGCTCAATAGCCTTGACCATCTCCTGGTCAAGTCCGTATTTCTTGCATTCCTCTGAATTATTGGCCAGATCTCTCAGGGCAATCCAGTCATATGGCGCGTCAGAAGGCACGCTGGTAACAAGGCCAGTGCCATAATCCGGGTCTGTGAATGTTGAGGGCAGAATTGGAATTTCTCTATCAATAACAGGAGCAATAACAGTCTTGCCAATGAGTTCTTTACCGCTAATCTTGCCAATTATTTTTACCGAGTCCTTTTGAAAGCTTAACTTTTCTGCTCCTTCGGCAGAAATAATCCAGGTCTCGTCGTCCACTTTTGCACGGACATATTCCACATCTGGGTTGGCCCAGAAATTGGTCTGGCCGAAGACGGTTTCCGGCCGCAAGGTTGCAGCAACAACGAACTCGTCGCCCATCTTGAACTTGAGAACCGTCCATTCCTGCTTCTCTGCATTACCGCCCTGGGAAATGTCGGTTTCAGAAGCATCAACCGCCACTGGCCCACAGTTCATGCATGCTGTGCCATAATATGGTTTCTGGGTGAGCATTTTTTTCTCATGAAGTTTTCTGAACTGCCACTGGATAAACTTTTTATAACCATCATCAACAGTGGTCATGAACCTGCGCCAGTCTGCCAGAAAACCAAATTTTTTCCAGTACTGGTTGACATAAACATCCGAGAAAAAATCCACAACAAAGTTCGGGTCCTTCAGCTTTTCTATAACCTCATCTGGACAGTTATTTGACTTGAGAATATCAATCTGTTCCTGGTTGCCGCGCTGGATCTTCCTTGCAAATGATATTGCCACATTTCCAGTTGCATGCGCCCCTACAGGAAACAAAACATTGTAGCCAGTCATTCTTTTGTATCTGGTAATTACGTCTGAATAAGTATAGCCCCGCATATGTCCAACATGCAGGTAGCCAGATACTCCGGGATAAGCGAACATCAGGTAAAATTTAGGTTTGCTGGGATCAATGTCGGCCTTCCATATTCCTGATATTTCCCATCTTTCCTGCCATTTATTTTCAATACTGGCCGGGTCATAGTCTATCATAGTTTTGCCTCTATTTTTCCAGGGCTGTCAAACGTTCCTGGGACTCTTCTGCCTGGTTCTTTGCTCCGACTGTGTCAAAGAGTTCCTTGGCCATCTGATAATTTTGCTTGGCACCCATGATTTCTCCCATGAGCTCATAGGTAGTGCCCAACTGGAAGTATGTATCTCCTAAATCATATGGTATATCCAGCATCTCCAGAATGGTAATGCTCTTATTGAAGTTTTCAACGGCCTGGTCCCAGTCCTCCTTGAATCGATATATAATCCCAAGGCAGCGGTAAACACCGTTCATTCCTATCTTATCGTCCTGTGTCTCGCAAATGTTCAGGGCATTCATGCAATAACTTTCTGCTTTCTCCAATTGTCCTGTGTATGCCAGCGCCTCCGATGAATTAAACATTGCCCAGGCAACCATGTTCTTATTGCCTATCTTTTCTGCAGCTTCCCGGCATTTGTCAAAGCTATCTATTGCTTTCTCCCATTCTTTTATTTGCAAGTAGGTGTCACCTATATTGTTGTAGGCCCTGGACAGCTCATAATAGTCATTGAGCTTCTCAAGCTCACCTATGCTCTTATTGTAATATTCTATGGCCTTATCATGCTGATTCCAGTGATTGTAAACATTGCCCAGTTCAATGAATGATTTTGCCATGGAGGAGATATCACCAGCTTTCATGGAGAAGCTGATTCCCTGATTATAATGCTCGATTGCCTCGTCATTCTCTCCTTTCCGCCAGTGTACGTATCCAAGACCGCGCTGAATCTCGCCTAGGCTCTGAACATCATTGGTTTTCTTTGCAGATTCGAATGCCTTTTCGTAATCCATCTCTGCCTCCATGTAATTCCCGGATGAACGTTTTGAATGGCCCAGTGAAATCAGGGCTTTGACCTCTGCTTTCTCATCATTGGATGCCTTGGCAGTTTTCAGGGCGACATTGTAATATCTTGGGGCATTGGTCCATAATCCCAGACCGGAATAGAGATTGCCCACCATCATGGAAATCTGAAGTTTTTCAGCGTCCTTATTGAAATCCTCCGATGCTGGTAATAGGTCAATGGTTCGAAGCGCTGAAATGTAATAATCCACGGCTCGATCGAAATCCAATGCATTGAATGCCTTGTCCCCGGCCATCATTGAATATTGATAATTTTTCTGGGTATGTTTTCCCAGGCTGAAATGTCTTGCCAGATCAAATGCCCAAAAGTCAAGATTATTTCCATAAAGCTTTTCAATAACATCTCCAACAGATTTATGCATAATCCGCACGCGGCTCTTGCTCATGGAATCATAGATTACGCTGCGAATGAGCTTATGGTCGAATCTGTATTCTTCTTCCTCGGCATTTTGAACTTCCTGGATTATGTCTGCTTCCATTAATTTATCAATGGAATCCAGTAATTCTTCGTCGCTAATGCCAGTCACTTCCTTAAGAATGTCGAATGTGTAATGGTCTCCGGCAACTGCCGCGTATCGTAGGATCTTTTTCTCGGCCTCGTCCAGCCTGGCAATTCTATGTGTTATAACATCCTTAATCGTGTTTGGAATTCGTACAGTTGAAAGGTCAATGCCAGCATCCCAAATATGTCCATGCCGCAGGATGATTCCCTCGTCCATTAATGAGCGCAGAACCTCCTCCACAAAGAAGGGATTCCCCTCGCTTTCGCCGTATAGCTTATTGACAAATTTGGTAGGTGCGTCTTTGATGCCGAGAATGCTGTTTATCATCTGGGCTATCTCTTCCTGGCTCATGCGTTCCAGTGTAATCGTGTGATGAGGAATTTCTCTGGTAGTCTGTTTGAATTGCTCGTAGAAATGAAGTGGCTTTCCTTCAGCGTCCAACTCCCCTGTACGATAGGCAGAACAAAGTATGACCCTGTTATTGCTTATGTTCCTGGCAATGAAAACTAGAAGTTGTAGAGTGCCGCTGTCAGCCCATTGGAGGTCATCAATGAAAAGCATTAATGGCTTGCTGTGAGAACTGCGAACAATAATATCCAGCATATTGTCAAATAGCTTATCGCGCTGTGTTTGAATATCAAGGTTTGCAACATCCGGCTGGGAATTTATGCCCAGCAGTCCCATAGGGACGTTCTGTGATGGTGCAGAATTATAATTTCCCACTCCCACGAGTCCCATTGGAACATTGCCATACTGGCTTTCTGCATTGCTGCCCATTTTCTCTTTAAGTGCCTCCATGAATGGAAGATATGGGTCGGTCTGTTCCAGTGATAAGCAGCGGCCAGTTAGAAATTCAAAACCCTCTTCAGCAGCAAGCTTGGCAACCTCATTTACAAGTCTTGTTTTGCCTATTCCTGCTCCGCCTTCCAGAACTACATACTGACCTTTACCAGTAAGTGAATCCTGCATAAGCTTGACCATGTCCTTGAGTTCGCTCTCCCGGCCAACGAAGGCCGAGTTTGTGACAGATACGCTGCTCATTGCCATTATATCCCCTCTTTATGATATTGCTTACATATAACGGTACTACTTATTTATTGTAGCGGGTCAAGAACACTCTGGTCTTTAGGCCAGAGATGAATTGGCCAAAACTACGATAAACGGGGAATCCGCCGCATACCGTACATTTTCTAGCATATCAAATCAAAGCCGTTTGGCTTTGATAATTAGGTGTGCGGCTAACGTAGGTAAACATACAGTCACAAAGGAACTGGCATCTATATCATCAACCAGAAACGCCAGCTCCTTTAGGGGCTGGTAGTTTACTTGTCATTCACCTGATAAAGTTCAGTGCTTATGTATTTCTCCCCACCGTCAGGCAGTAGAACCACAATAAACTGATTATCCAATTTTCTGCTCATTTCAACTGCAACATGCATTGCCGCTCCAGAGCTCATGCCGGAGAATATTCCCTCATGTGTGGCCAATTTTCTGGCCATGTCAAATGCATCCTTATCATCAACATGGATTATTTCATCAACCATCTTAGAATCAAAGACCCCGGGCACATATTGAACAATGAGGTTCTTCAGGCCCTGAAGTTTTGAGTCTGGTTTTGGCATGGCACCTATTATCTGGATATCTGGATTGTATTTTTTTAACCGTCTTGAGACGCCCATGAGGGTCCCGGAAGTGCCGATTCCAGCAATGAACATGGTGATCTTCCCGTCAGTATCATCTAAAATTTCCAGTCCAGTGCCATCATAATGGGCCAGTGGATTGTTCTCGTTTAGATACTGATTGGGCCAGAAATAATCCTCAGGCGAGGCATCATAAATTTCCCTGGCATGGTCCTGTGCACCGTCTATCCCCTTCTCTCCAGGGGTCATTACCATCTCTGCGCCGTAGGCAGAGATTATGATCTTTCTTTCCTGGCTCATTGTATCTGGCATCACAAGTTTAAGGCTATATCCCTTCACATTGCACACAAGGGCCAGTCCTATTCCTGTATTGCCGCTGGTTGCTTCCAGGACAGTCATTCCCTGCTTGAGTTCACCAGTTCTCTCTGCTTCCTCTATCATGGAAAGGGCTATGCGGTCCTTCACGGAGCCAGTGGGATTTGCCTTCTCCAATTTAGCAAGCAATATATTTGAATCATTGGGGTTTAGTTTGTTTATCTGCACCATGGGAGTGTTTCCAATGGTGCCCAGCATATTCTTGGCATATTTCATGAACACCACATCACTTTATACAAGGAGAATCCCTGAGCCAGTCAATATCCGAGACATATAATTTTCGAATATCCTTTATTTCCAGGAGTGTCATGACCAATCTTTCCAGGCCCAAACCCCAGGCAAGAACCGGATGTTCCACGCCCAGAGGCTTTGTCACTTCCGGTCTAAAAATTCCAGCTCCACCCAATTCCATCCAATTACCATTGTAGAATATTTCCGGTTCAAGGGATGGCTCGGTATATGGAAAATATCCCGGCCTTATTCGCAGATCATCGATACCCATTCTTGAGTAGAATTCCTTCAGCAAACCAACCAGCATTGCCAGATTGGCGCCTTCCTCCATTACTATTCCCTCAACCTGAATGAACTCTGGAAGATGGGTCGAGTCAACTGCTTCCTTTCTGAAGACTGGACCCACGGAAAATACCTTCACCGGCGGCTCCGGGTTCTGTGCCAGATACCGAATGGTGTTCACTGTTGTATGGGTTCGGAGCAAAGATTTCTGCGCTATTTCCTGTTTCCAATCATACTGCCAACCGTCGGAGTCTTCATCTCCAGTCTCATGCATTTTCTTGACCTTATCAACAATATCTGAATCAGGCAGTTCCATATTGCCTGGCTGTGAAAGGTAAAGTGTATCGTGCAATTCTCTTGCCGGATGGTCCTGGGCAGTGAAAAGTGCGTCCATGTTCCAGAATGCAGATTGAACATAGCCATAATCTATCTCCATGAATCCCATGCTCAGGAATATTTCCCGAACTCGCTCAATATACTGCTGAAGCGGATGCATTTTTCCGCTGTTAATGTCAGGCGCAAATGTACCAATATCATATCGGCGAATGGTTTTATCACGCCACTGGCCGCTCTGAATTAGCTCCGGCGTTAAATTGGATATTTCTTCGGATATCTCAAGGCCAGCATCCACCAGGTCGATTCCTTCCTGTGTTATCATGATGGTGCGGACAATTTGCTCCTTAATCTTCACAATATCCTGGCGTTTGATAAGTTTGTCAATTATGTCTTCTTCTACCTCTGATTCATGCTTCTCGCCTTGTGCCAGTGTTTCAATAAGTTCCTCATCAAGGCCTTTCTTGCTAAGCATATCCTTGCCTGTTTGAGTAAGTTCAAGAACTGTCTCGCCGCCCTTTTTATCAATATTTACCCAGCCTTTTCTCTTGAGCCAGCCCATTGCGATTGGCACCTCTTCAGATTTGAGGTTTTTGTCCTTTCTAAGCTCATCAACTGTCATTGTGCCGTGGGCCTTTTTCATGGCCTTCAGGGCCCGACGCTCTGGCAAATCCATTTGACCGGCTCTTTTCGAGACCAGTGAATAGTACTTCTCCAATTTCTCGGACATTTCCAATAATCCTTTAGAACGAAGCCAAGAACATGCATTCATAACTTCCACCTGGCTGACAAATACTGAATCCCCGGAATCCATTATTGAGCGCAAAGAACCTACAATAGAGGGCATGCAGTCTCCCAGAAGCTTGCCGATTATGTTTCTCTGGCCCGGAACATCTTGACTAAGAATAGGGTTTGAAAATTGGGTGATAAGAGTGCTCATTATTGCACCTTTCATTAATTTTTCATCTGCAATCATGCAGTCCCTGAGAAATGCCTCTATTAGCCTTGCTCTCTGATTATCACTGATGCCTATGCCGGCATCAGAAAATGCCTTGTCCAGGCAATTTATTAGACCAGAGGAAAGCTGTGCGATTTCTTCTGGAAGCATTGCCTCCTGAAGTTGCTCGGGAGTTCCAAAACCCTTGAGTTTTTTCAGGGCAATGAGAACCCGTTTCTCGGTGACGCTCAGTTCTTGAGCAGGTGCAGGGCACATGCAACAGGCATAACAGCACTTGGATAAATGTCTTTTTGAATGAAAAGCAAAAGATTTATATATGAATAAATAGAAATCTTTAAATAGCGATATTCAAAACGTTTAAATACAAAACCTTAAATAAGTTTTTTATATACACTCGTCATATATAATCGAGAGAGTGCGCATGAACACCAAAGAGTACAAGGAACTGGCTAACAAGCTAATTTTTCCATCTGACATCGGCAAGATTGCCAGGGACAGCAGTATTGGCCGCGAGTTATTGCTGATTATTCACACCCAGAGGGTTACCAGGGACGCAACCCGCCGTTATTATCAGATTCAGAACCGTTCAAGGCATCTTCTGGCTGATTGGAGAAGAGGGACCACCCTAACCCAGCTGGCCAGAAGGGAGAAGTTCCCACCAGTTCTTCTAAGCCTCATTCTTATGCGTGAAAACGGCATGAACCGCAAGGAGTTCTGGAAATATGTCAGAGACCCCAAGAGTGCGCCAGATAAAAGATTGAGAAGAGAAATACTGGAGGTTGTTCGCGAGGACATAATCTACTCACCGGCAGGCATGGACGTTCAATATCTCCGAGGCAAGAAAGGAGAAGCGCGGCTCAATGAATGGCTTGACAGGAATAATATCGAATACCGCACTGAGGATGAGATAAGAGGCGAATACAAGAAAACGCCGGACAATTTGTTAAAAACCCCCATGGAAATAGACGGCCAGATGGTCCACTGGTTCGAGTCAAAGGCAAACTTTGGCAATGCCCAGGAGATGCGCCGTAATAATAAGAAACAAATAATTCCATACACGGAAATCTTCGGGCCTGGTATCATAGTTTACTGGTTCGGGTTTGTTGATGATTTTGACCCGGTTGAGGGGATTAAAACTGTTGACGCCAAGTGGTTCATGAAGGATTTGGATAAATAATTGAGCATTCTCCCAATAAGTTTATATTAAAATAATACTTTTCTGTGTCGTGGTTGGCGAAAGGGGAATGGGTAGAGATTTGACCTCTGATGACTTTGAAAAGTTAGACAAAGAAACAATCGATAAACTTACCATTGATGTTTATCAACATAATATAGGTTATAGAACAATCTTTAACAGCATAAAAAGGCGCAATGGTTGGCTTATTGGTTCAATGATTTTTATTATTATAATGGTGTCTGGGTATGTAATAACCACATATTTAGACGGGACATGGATAATCCCAGGTGATGATAGATTAGGATTTTTTGAAGATACTACAATGATAACTCTTTTAATCTCAATGTTGCTTATGCTTCCCACCCTTAGAATTTTCTACAATAGGTTATCGTCAGTATTCATCAAATTGTGTAGAAATGATATAATTGATGAGTCCAAATTTTCTTTTGAAGAATATATTGAAATCGTGGATGAGTCCGAGAAATTTATTAGTGGTAAAGACCGAGGGCGAAGATATAAGCTCTTGTTTTCTGGAAAAAGAAGTATGGGATTTAAGGGTCTGGGAATGTTCTACTTTTTGGGGGTAGTTGCTTGCATATATATCTGTATTAATCCTTGGATAGCAACCGATTTGCCATATTTGGATACCTGGGGCTATCCTGGACACTGGATAACACTGGTCTGGCATTATTTTGCAATTTTTCTTATGTGGGGTTATTTAATTCCTACTGGCCTTTGGCATTTCATGGCAACAATATTGTGCCTTAGGAGAATAATCACAAAATTGTCTGATGCAAATGCCTTCAAGCTCAGGCCATTAGCTCCAGATGGTGTTGCAGGACTAAGGCCGTTGGGTGATCTGACATTGAGCATGATTTACATAATTGTGGTTCCCATGATTACAGTTGTAAGTTCATTTTTCTTTGTGGATATTGGAACACGGTTTTACATAATAATTCCAATCTATGTTTCAGTGGTAGTCATAATTTTCTTCTTGCCTTTAAGTACCGCTCATGGAGTAATGGCCAAGGCCAAGGAACGTGAGTTCCAGATGTTGAGTGGGGAATTTAACAGGGCATATGATCAATTCAAAAAAGAGACAGAAACATCTAAGGACTCGGCAGCAGTAACCACAGAAATGACAATGGCTGCAGACTACATGGACAAGGTAGGTTCCCTATATCTCCATGTAGAAAAAATGGCGGTCTGGCCATTTGACATGACCATTGTAACTAAATTTTTAATTACAATTCTACTGCCGTTCATAGTGATTGGCGTTCAAATCTTTCTTGTTTATTTAGGTGTTATATGATAAATTCGTTTATCCGTTTTTTTTGATTTTATATACTTGCACAGAAAACGTACTTGAAATGATTTAGAAAGGATTTGGTTGATTATACTAAAAATTAGGATGTTACTTTTTATTAACAAGGTATTTATCTGAGTACTTTTTTAGACTATGTATATGGTTGGATTAGAGGACACAATAATTAAAGATAATAACGATTCATTATTGGAAAAGCTAAGGCGAATTCCTCAAAAAGAATTATCTGTCTTAATTCATAACCATTTTTACGATAATCCTCAATCCTTAAGAGAGATAATTTATTCCATTACTGAACAAAAAGTTCGTCATCCCCTTAAAAAAATTGAAAATATGAAAGTTGACCATTTAGTTCAAATAATATTAGAAATGGATCCAATTCCTGAAGATTTAATAAACAAACTATTTATTGAATATGGCTGGGGTAAAACATACAATTTATTTTTGTACAAATTTTATTTTCCACAAGAATTATCAAAAGAAGAGACCATTTCGCAAATCAAAAAAGTATTTATAAAAATGAACTCAGAAATAGAAAAGAAAGAATCATCATTTAGAAATTTTAAGTATCGTAGATGTGATTTGGATTTTGATACGTATGAAATTGAATATTCATGTGAACACAGAATTGATTTTATTGATCCAGAATCAGAGACACCTACACATACCTTTGGGTTTTGGAAAGGACTTATCTGGCTATCCTATACTAACAACTTCTTGATATTTCAAGTAGATGATAACAGCATTGTGGGCTACTTGAAAAAAAGTATGAAAGATATTATTGGATGTAAATTGGATGGTTATAACCTATCTAAAGAAATAGTAAATAGAATTTTTCCTAGAGAGTCAATGATAAAAGCATCTTATATTGACCATAACCCAGGCAATGAGCATGTTGATTCTATGATAATGATGGATCAAAGTATGTATCAAAAAGCGGATGCAATAGATGCTGAAAGAAGATGTGAAAGAAGAATATCATTTCATAATCTTGAGGATTTACCAGACTTTAACTTTCCAGTAAATGTCAAAATTGACCAAAGACATTCAAAAATTTCCATTACTACTAGAATTCGAAAAACTGATGCACTAGAACTCTCAACATATATAATTTCGAAGCTTGAGGAAGAACAATCCAAACTAAAATCAGATGATTTAGCCGGATATATACAATCAATTTCACTAGAAAATATTGAAAAAAGCCTTAAGGGATTGCATGGAACACATCTGAAAAAAGATTTTGTCAGAATTACTTCCATAATAAATAATTTCATTGACAAAAAAACCCATTCTGGCTTTTTTTCTATTAATATAACCTCAAATAAAATGAAAAAGTTTGGCCTATTAGTTTTTTCTCCTTCATGCCCCGTTTGTTCTGGCACTCTATATAAGTGCAAATCATGTGAAACAATAAATAGCATTATACTCAACAATGATAAATCATTACTTTGTGTTGAATGCGGAGCTCATAAAGATACAGTTCAAGATGCAGCTTCTTGCTCAGAAAATCATTCATTATCTGAAGGAATAGAAGGAAATGTATTCATGCTTCTTAATCATGAGGCAAAAAAAATCATTTGTAATATTTCAGCAGGCATGGATTTGACCCTTCCTGATCTAAATAATTATGCAATTCACCTTACTGGTGAAATGATCACTTTGTTTTCAAATAAACAAGAAAGTGAAATAAAATATCTGGATATTGACTCTTTTAAAGGAATATCAGCATATGAAGAGAAGGATTATAATTGTTATGTGAAAGCAACAAATGAAATTGGAGAAAAATGTAAAGAATACGGTAAGAAATCATGTAGGAAATGTAAAATCAAAGATGATGAAATTTGTCTCCAAAAACTAGCTGTTGCTCATTCAACATACGGCCAGCTACGTCCACATTCACCTACAGAATATGGTGATTTTACATTTGAAGGAACGATAAATAGGAATGCTATTAAGTTTCAGGGTCTTGCAAAAGGTGTGAAGAAGAATTATAAACAAGGAATAACGTTAGCGAATAATCATGGACTTCTTGCGCAAATCTTAAAAGGAATGAATACTGGAACCGTTCAAAATATTATGATAATATCAAATGGAAATATTGATTATGAACTACGCGATATGGCTTTGGATTTAGCTAGTAAATATACCAAAAAGGTGACATTTATTGACAGTCCTGAAATATCAAAGATAACACTTTCATATAATATTTTAAAAGGAGTAAAGAAATTAGACTAAAAAGCCCTCTCAACCCCCAACCCAGCATCATCACAAAGAATTTTCATTTCAATGCTGATATTATCATACCATTCCTTATCATTTGCCAATCTGAAAATTTGATTGGCCTTCTCATAACCAAACAGCATTCTTAATCTTTCTTCAAGATTCGGTTTCAGCCTTAAACGGTCATACATAATCTTGCCAGCCCCAGCATCCTTCACCTGCCGAACAACTTTTTTCAGCGAGTCTGATGAATCATTAATTTGCGGAATAATCGGCCCTAGGAAGACCCAGGTTTTTATTCCTGCCTCCGACAGCTGTCGCAATGCCTCTAGCCGCCTTTGAGGGCTTGGAGCGCCTGGTTCTATTTTTCTGGCAATAATCTCGTCCATGGTATTGATTGTGAAAATAACTTCAACATTCTTCATGCGCTGGAGAATATCAATATCCCGGATTATTAAATCGGATTTAGTCTGCACGGTAGTCGAACTTTTGCTGGTTGCCAGCTGTTCCAGACAGTACCTTGTTATTCTGGATTTATCCTCGGCTTGCTGATAGGGGTCTGTAACAGTTCCCATGCCTATAACTCCTGATATTTTCTTTTTCTGCTTTGCTAGCAGCACCGGAATGTTCTTCCGAACCTCCACAAAGTTACCCCAGTCCTGCCAATTATCCATTCGCAGAACATCCGAAGAATAACAGTAAACGCATCCATGACTGCATCCCCGATATGGGTTAAGGGCATAATCAAGTCCCGGCAATTTCGATGGATTCAAGGCTGTGCTGGCCTTCACTTCCGTGAGCTTCATCTTTCACCTCCATGTCCGGCTCCGCATCCTCATTTCCAGCCAGAAAATCTTCCAGCCGTTTTTGATGCAGCGTGTCCTTCAAGATTCCCGAGGAATTAATCCACCTTTTCATTGGTATGTCCATCTTGTTCTGGATATGGTCCAGCGCCTGCTTTAGCGTGCTAAACTTTTTGGGCTTTTTTCGGACAGCAACCCGAACATTTTCCCGAACGTTCCACACGCCAATAGGCATGATATAGCCTGCATGGGCCTCCCTGAAAATAACAACTCCAGCCTGCCGATTCCTTGCAGTTAAATTCTCATTGACAGCCAGCCTGGCCGCGTAATAGCAGCCCCCGATTCTTGCATAAGTTTTTCTTGGCTTGTAGAACTCCCAATCCGAGATTATGCTGATACCCTGGCCGTATGGGTTCCACACACTTTTCGGATACCATGCTTCAATCAACTCGTAGCGCCAGGAAGTTGGCATCATCAGCACAGCCCAGCGATTGTCCAGTTCCTCGGTTTCGTAAACTTCAAAATCAGTGATGTAAGGAGCGTCCCTGGTTCTTTGAAGTAAATTTTTCCCCAGTGTGTCATCGATTGCGGTAATACACCATCTGGTTGGCACGAACTTTCTTCGTTTTCCGACGCCGAAAGCACCAACACTGAAGGCCCGCTGGAGCCGGGACACCATCTGCCCATTCCCGTAAAGGTCGATTACTGCGTCTGCAGCTTTTAGATCAGTGTCAGAATATGCCTTTTCTATACGCTGGTCAATTTTTAGTGAGTTAATATCAAACTTCTTCAATGGCGCAGAGGGGCCGAATGGCTGGGAATTATCATCAAATGTCAATCTTCCCACAGGTTTTCGGTGGAACACGGCTTCCATGTCCGCAGTTCCATGGCCCATGGCCAGTTCCCTGGTCTCATCAACTATTTTGCCGCCGTTCTCGACATTATGTACTTCCACCTTGTGCATTCCCCGAACTAGGTTCATGCGGTAACCAACAATATCATCTATTGTCTTGCCCACCCATTGTTCCGGTGTGTCCATTATCTCGGTATCGCCCATTATCGGCGGCACCATTGGGCCGATGAAGACCTTTGGATAATTCGCCCGGCCAACAAAAACACTTGGAGGACTTGAGCCAGCAATATGCTCTGAAAAGCTTCGCTTTGCTTTCATGTGAGCATGATATTTTGTCACAACTGGACAACTAGATTTGCCGCAGAGCATTCTGGAGCCCTTGCAAACATAACAAAGATTCGTATCTGGCCCACCCTTTACCTCGGTTGACATGACCTCGAATTGATTGATTCCACTACTGCTAGCTGACATCCCGTACCTAATATGAATTCAGGGGTTTAAATAGTCTTATTGGGGGTGGGCGAAAGTGATAATAGGGCGGTTGCGCATTCACTTAAGACTAGTGGAGGAATGCCCAAAAATGTATTAGCCAGCATTGGAATGGTCTGAATATTGTAGGTGGAAACGGTGAGCAAGAAAAATATTACATTGGAATGGTTTGGCCACTCAGTAATCAAGATGCAAATAAATGATAAAACATTGTTTTTTGACCCTATTAGAAAGAACAAAATGTTAGAAACCACATTAGAGCCAGCAATTGAAAAGAATGCATCTGCCATCTTGATTTCTCATGAGCACTGGGATCATTATGATGCTGACACTGTTATTTCGCTTACTTCGTCCGATACAAAAATCTATTGTCCATCTCTGGTTGCCGGTTTGTATTCATGTCGATTGTCTTTTGAAGCGAAAGACATGGGAACTTTCCAGGAGATACTGAAATCATTACATCCAGTAGAAATAAATGAAAATATTGATATTGATGGCATTTCTGTTAAATGTCTGGAAGCAACAGAAGGCATTTCCTATTTGATAGAATTCAATCAGAAGAAAATACTTTTTATGGGTGATTCGATAGCAATGGGAAGAATGATTGAGGAAAAGCCAGATATTATAATTTTTCCAATTTGGGCAGTTGAAGGTGAAGAAGCGGACCTGAATAATTTCTTAAAACTTGCCGGTGAAAGCATATGCATTCCCATGCATTATCACAGCAATCCAGATTCTCTTCCGAATTTCTTTATTGAACCTGATTTATTGTATGATATATCACAAAAAATCAACTTGAAGGTGTTAAAAAGAAATGCTCCGATTGTTATATGAGACCGTTCCGGACACTCGGCAGTGAGGTCCAAAAACTCCCGAAAGTATTAGAAATAGTAATCAAATACCCAAATGGAAGAGAAGGATAGTTAGGTTATGAAAAAGGGCATATGATAAGGAGAAAAGACCCATGGTTGAAATCAATAAAAAACATCAATTCATTGTCTTTGTAATCATATTAGTAATTATTGTGAGTTATTTCTCGTTCATTTATACATCCGATTACGATAAGTATATTCATATGGAATACAGGGCAACAATAGAAACAAACCAATTAACAAGTATTTCATTACCAGCAGTAGCCATTGATTCAGGAAAAGAAATTCATATTGAAATTCGTGATATAGACAATGATGGCAATCTCTCAAATTGGGTAGTACACAATTCAAATGAATTTTGGATATATAAACAAAGTAATATTTCATGGATTGAGATAAACACGTCCAAATCAATACAATTAATCTTACGTTACTTTGTTATTGATGACATTGATGTAAGTTATCCTGATTATACAAGTGAAAGTATTACCTATCCAACCATGCCGTCAAACGTAACTATATCATATGTATCCGTTATAATGTTGACAGAAACAACCAATGATCATAACATAAAAAAGGCATATTTCGAATATGCATCAAGTACGCCAGTCATTACAAATGGCACCACCATCAATATTGATTACTTGGACGAAGAGATATTTCGGGATATGGGCCCTATAATTTTGCATGAAAGCTGGCGTGATTTAGCAGTTGTAAGAGGAATAATATTTGTGAACATAGACTAAGCCCCTCAGTACTTGAATGAGCATTAGCAAAAGGTTGGATGATTGTGCCAACACAGTTAAATAACTTGAAAATCAATTACTGATTAGGTTGGATTCATGAAAAATAAGGTACTAGCATTTATGATATTTGCCCTTATATTATCACCTCTCTTTGCATCTCAAGCTTATGCAAGTGCTTTCGCCAATGATGAAGTTTTCATAATCTGGAATACAAATATTGTTAAGATAAAGCCAGGTGAACAAAAACAAGTTGATGTCACCATAAAAAACCTGTCAAATAACACTCTTAATTTCCATTTTGGCTATCATTGGGCAGGAGTTGATTGTATTACATATACAACAAACAATGTTACTGAAGGTTTTTTTCAATTAGCTCCTGATGAAGAAAAAACAGTTGTTTATTCAATTACAGCTCAAAATTGTCCATCTGGATGCGTCAATGTAGGAGAGCAAATAAATATTAGATGGGGAGTCAATTTAACAGAATCTAATGATTTAGAAGATGGTGGCATTAGTATTATGATTGACATCCAGAAGGACTTATTTATGTTCTATTTCATACGCATTGCAGTCATTCTCACTATTGCAGTTGCAATCTTACTGGCTATTATTTTGATATGGCGCAAAAAACGACTTCCAGTTGATTATGCTTATCCAAAGGTATGATGCCCAATAATTCTACCCGCACTCGGTGGCCTTATGAACATTTTCATTCTTAAGAAGCAGAAGCCAAAACAATATGGAAAGTTATATGTAAGATACAATGAATAATATCTCAGAGGGACAGGCATGGAAATCGAATTCAAGGGCAGGGATGTTTATCTGGACAAAGAATTGACACTGTACGATAAACTTGCATTGAATTTCTCTGATGTTCTGAAAAAGCATGATGTGAACCATGTTTATGTTTCTGGTTACGTGGCTTTGATATTCGGGAGAAGCCGGATCAGTGAGGACATCGACATGCTGGTGGAACAAATGCCTATTGGGGAATTTCAGGCCCTGTGGTCATCTCTCTATTCCAGTGGTTTCTATTGCCACAACACCAAGGATTGTTACACCGCATACCAGGAGTATCTAGACAAGAAGATAGCAATAAGATTTTCCGAAAATGACCGGGTGATACCGAATGTGGAGTTCAAGTGGGCCAGCAATGAACAGCATGAAAGGGCACTTGCAAATAACCTTGAGGTTCATATTCCCGGCGGCAGTATTGTTGTCTCATCACTGGAAATACAGATTGCTTTCAAGCTGTTCCTGGGTTCTGACAAGGATATTGAGGACGCACGCTATCTCTTCGAGCTTTTCAAAGAACGCCTGAACCAGAAAGCCCTTATAGACGAACTGGCATATCTTGAAATACCCCTGGAAACAGCAAAGGAAAAACTCGGGTGGCAGCATGAACCGTAAGGAAATCGAAGAGGATATTCAGCGCAACCGGGCGCAGAGATTGGAGTTTGTTACATGGTATGCTCAATGGGTTAAGCGCACTCCCAACAAAGTATGGTCCCGCCAGCAAAGAGAAATGGTGGACAGTGTTGTGGAAGCTGCCAATAAGGAACGCATGGAAGATAATGGTTGAAAAATCATCTCTGCGTCCAGTATTTTTAAAGAAATCATTAAGTCAATAGTTGCCTATCCGCACTCGGTGGCCTTATGAACAATCTAGAGATATTCTTTAGCGTTGCTTTGATGGGTTTCTCGCTGATTCTTTTTGTCATTTCGGCGATAACCTACCGAAGAGTCCAGAGAACCAGACTTCTGCTTGTGAGCCTTGCCTTTGCCCTGTTTTTTATCAAGGGGCTTATGCTATCACTGGGACTCTTCATTGACAGTATTGGGGATGTATTCCATGCCTCTGTGCTGGCGACCATGCTGGATTTCGGAATCATGGTATTTTTGTATTTCAGCGTAGTCAAAAAATAATGGAAGAGAGCAGATGGATGAGGACGTCCTGGAGCTGGAGAACCGCAGGAGGATATACCAGTTGGTCTCAAAATTCCCTGGCATGTATCTCAGAGAAATCGAGAAAAAATTAGGGCTGGCCATGGGTGTTCTGGAGTACAATATAAGTTATCTGGAAAAAAGGGAAATACTCACTGTCGAGCGGGAAGGAAACCGTAAGCGATACTTTGTCGGAGATGATATCAGCTTCGGCGATAAGGCAACCATCGGAATACTCCGCCAGGAGATTCCCAGACGAATTGTTCTCCATCTAATGCTGAATCCAAAAGCCAGTTTCCAGGATGTGCTGGCTCAATTCACTATATCAAAATCAACTCTATCATTTCACATGAAGAAGCTAACCGAGGCCAACATTGTAGAAGGCGAGAAGGAGGGCAGGAGCACATTCTATCATGTTATAGATGTGGACAATACTGCCAGAGTAATTCTCACATATAAGGCCAGCTTTCTTGACAGTGTGGTTGACCGCTTCGCGGAAGTTTGGGGAGACATGGGAAAGTAGTACACCACTACTTTCCCAAACCATTCCTCAAACATAGCGTAGCGTATGCTTTGAAAGTATGTAAACATGCCTCGTCTGTGTGAGCAAACTGAATGTTTGCGAGCGAGATCAAAACTTGTTTTGGCGAGAGGGCGGGGTACTGGAATTGTTAACTAAGTAAGTGACACGATTCCGTTTTTCAAACTTTGGGCACCCTGGCCGTGAGGCCTGGGGGGTGGTCGCCATCGGCATAATAATTGGTCCAAAGACCTGTCGGTACCACCTGGCAAAATTAAATCAACTAGGATTTAGTTGATTACTTTAATTATACAATTTTGAAAGCATTTTTCAGCAAATTAAATTCGAGTTCGCCAGCCTTATTAAAAACAGATATTGGAAATACCTTATTTTTATGTTGAGAGGCGGCCCATTCATCAGCAATATTTTTCAAATCTTTTGCCGTTACCAAAGCAAAAGTAACATTATTTTTTGCTCTTTGAATATGAGCATCTTCATCAGATTTGGAATCAAATTCAGGAGCAATTACTACAAATGTTTGGACATTTTCTTCACTCCTAATGTATCTGTGAAATTGATCCAGATGAGAATTAAGTTTACAAGCGGTTTCTTTGCTTTTGTTATCCCATAACATTACTGAACTTTCATCCATTTTTATTTTACCATCTGGGTGGTCTGTTCCTGGCATATGTTCCAAAGTAAGATTTAACTTCTTCTCAAATAAATATCTAGTTCCTTCTTCAAAGGCTTTTTCAATATCTAAATCCTTTTCTATTATTGTTAAATCTCTAAGTTCTTTACGTTTTCTTGCAGCCAATTGTTCAAAATATTCGTAATATCTTTCTCTTATATCATCTTCAAATAAAGGTGCTTTATGGCTTATTTCATCTAAATGTCCAAAAATTCTATTGATTCTATTATTTTTAGAACTACCCTTTACTCCAGTAATTTCAAAACAAGCTTTTTCCAGCTCTTTGGCTAATTCATTTTTTGGAACAAATGTTGATAATGCATCTGTTGGTTTGATATTATTTTTTATTGTATCTATAAGTTCATTATTTGTCCAACCCAATGGTTTAATCTCCGCTGAATTTAAAATATTAATATATCTATCTTTGTTAAATATTTTTTTATTACTAAGCAAAGTTTGGTAACTTTTTCCAGATAATTGAATATCCCATTCTTTTTTAATTATTGTTGCGATTTCTTCAGGGATGATATAGTATTTTTCTTTATTTTCTCCAATAATTTGAATGAGTAAATGTTCTGAGTGGAGACTTTTTGCTATAGCCTGGACTTCATCTCCATTATGACAAAAGTCTGCTTCACATTCACCATACGGTTTTGGAAATATACCCAATTTGGCCTGAAGCATCCAGCGTTCTTCCAAAGTAATATTCATTTTGGATCTTAGTTTTACTAATAGGTTTTCTTCGTCTTCTGTGATATCCTTATCTTTTTCCCAAGCACCTTCCAAAATTGTATAATAAATATCAAAATGATGAGCCTTCAGTTCTTTTTTTCCGAAGAAATCTCTTGTCTTTGCTTCATTAATAATTTCTTCCTCAAATTGTTTTATTTTGTCCGTTAAGTCTTTTGATTTGATTTGGTAATTCCTCTGTTCTAGCAATATTTTCAATATTATTGGTTTTAAAAGCCTTTTGCTTCTATTTTTTTCCAGAATATGTAAATTATTTGGAACACTTGCTAAAACTATATCCAGTTGTCTTAAAAATTCTTCTTGGATTTCCTTTACTTCTTTTTCATTGCGATTATCCACAATTTTATTTGCATATCTCCTTATGACAGTTAGAGATGTAGCTTTCTCCAAACACTCTTTAATTTCCATGTTATCCCCTTAAGAGGCCATCATTATTGTGATACTTATAATTAACTTGATATGGCTCATGAAGTGAATTTCATTTGTTAAATTTGATTATTAGAACTTATGGTGTGGCCTTATTGGATTAAGTACAAATCTCATCCAGCCTACCCTGCTCAACCGCATATTTGATTTCCTGGGCAATTCTCTGGCCCGTGGAAACACCAGGTTCAATGAGGTCCGAATATGGTGAGCCAGAAATATTGATATTTGTGCCTGCCACAATCCTGCCAGATATTTCAAAAACATAGAATTCTAATTTGTCATTAACAATAGTTTCCAGGCAGAAGGCCCCAATCATGCCCCCGAAGAGCTCTATTGATTTCTCAACCACCTGCTCGGCCATTGTGAAGACCTTCGGG
>JAUWNU010000157.1 GCA_030612505.1 Methanomassiliicoccales archaeon | reverse complement strand
TTTTCTAGCATATCAAATCAAAGCCATATGGCTTTGATAATTAGGTGTGCGGCTAACGTAGGTAAACATACAGTCACAAAGGAACTGGCATCTATATCATCAACCAGAAACGCCAGCTCCTTTAGGGGCTGGTAGTTTACGTTGAAATTATTTATATATCCTCCTCCAGTGGTGATTACATTGTTATCCGGTAATAATAACATAAGCGAAATTCCACTAATAATGAGAACTATTACTATTGTAATTACAATTATTTTCTTCCCAATCATCAAATCGAAATAGTTTTGATTTGTATATAAACAAATTGGTACACCTTTTGTGAACAACAAAAAAAGAAGAAAAAAGGGATGACATTCCCGCATACCAAGATTTTAATTCACGTATGAACTAGATTTTAGCCAGTGTTTAGCCAGGTTGTATGCCGGTGGCGACCACCCCCCTGCGCTTACGCACAGGGCTACCCAAAGTTTGAAAGAAAAAGAATCGTGTCATATCGCCAGATTCAAACTATCTGGCGGTACAACCCCGCCCTCACAGGCGGGGCATGATTGGCTAAGCCCCCGAGTCTAGCGGCCAGCTATCTACTCCCCAACCATATTTTCAATAAGCTGGGCAAGCTCATCCACAATAATCTTATTGGCCTTCTCCCCAAACTCCTTATTGGCCAGCTGCGGGTCGCCCATTACTCCGTCAGGAAAGTATTTCTCGGAATCCTTTTCAACCCGGTACGGTGGAAATTCAGGATGACAGGGCTCAGCACTGCCCTTCACCAGGTCCGGCCGGATCGCCATAACTCGAGAAGTTTCAATCATGCCAGCATGTCCATCGTCCTTTGGAATCTCAATTTCTTCCATGGCATATGCAATATCATAATCAGAAAGAACCATAAGCTTCATGTCCAAATCTTTTACGACCTTGCTGGCTGCAAGCTTTATTGCCGCCATATGAAGCCTTCCGGCATGGCCCGATAATACCACAATATTTCTGAAGCCGGTGCGATAAAGTTCCCGAAGAACATCATCAACAATCATTTCCAGTGTCTCGAATCTTAAAGTTATAGTGCCGGGAAAATTTCGTGTGCTGGAGCACTGGCCATATTTCATTATTGGCAGAATGTAAACATTATCAAGCTTTTTTGCCACCTCTTCAGCCACATATTCTGGCTGCAGGCAATCTGTTGATAATGGCAAGTGTGGGCCATGCTCTTCCACAGCTCCAATTGGAAAAATTGCCACAGACTGGCTATTAATCTTCTCGCCTACTTCTTTACTTGTCATCTCCTCGAATAACATACCGCCACCTATCACATCATCTCTTTTACGGATTTCGCATCAATTCCTTTACCGAATTGACATCCTCTTCTGCACCTAGCCGCTGAAAGATAGCCAGCGCTCTTTGAAGATGTTTTTCTTTATTATCGCTAACCTGAGCCAGTCCCCGATAAGCTTCAGCAACCTGCCAGTTGAACTTCAGGTCCTCAGCCAATTCTAAGCACCGTTCATAATACCGCTTTGCCTCTGCCGGTTCATTCTTTGAACTATGAACATCCGCAATATTGCTGTATAGTATCGACACCAGCTTTTTATCATCAAGCTTTCCAGCAATTTCCAGAGCTTTAGAATATCTCTCCAAGGCAGTTCCATAATCGCCGGCCTCCCAGTCCAAAATTCCAAGGTTGTTTTGAGCCCTAGCTATGCCCTCCTTGTCCTTGCTAGCTTGCGAGATCTCAAGGTCGGTTTCATGAGAAATTTTGGCTTTATCCTTCTTGCCCATTCTCCAATGAACCACCCCCAGGCTGCCGTGGACCCTTGCTAGTAATTCTGGTTTGCTGGTTTTTTCTAGGATTTTCAAGGCATTTTCAAAAGTTTTTCTAGCATCTGCCAGCTCACCTTTGCGATAGAGTATTGCACCTTCTCTGCGAAGGGTTCTTGCCTCACGAACTAGATCTTCCAATTCACAGGCCAGTTCATAACATATCCCATAATGTTCAGACGCCCTATCCCAGTCTCCAACAAGGTCAAGCGCAGAAGCCACAAGGAAATTGATATTGTATTCATCATCAGGATTTTGCCATTTGTCAGGGACTAAATCTGCCAGATACAAAATCTCATCAACAAATCCCATGCCAAGCCAGTCCTGGCCCCTGGAACATAGGCTCAAAATGCCAGATTCAAAGTCCCTGGCTTTCAGAAGATGATATGTTTCCTCAATTTGACCATCTAGGTCATCAGAATAAGCATTGTAGAATTCTGCAGCCTGCTCATGTCTGGCTTCCCTTTCTGAAATTGATTGTCTGGAATAATAGAAATCTCTGATCAGATTATGCATGCCCCACCCTCCAGCATTGAATATTATGCATTTTTTCTCCAAATTCTCAAGCATAATTATGTCTTCCGAGTCTTCGACTAAGGCATCTGAACCAACTAACTGTCGGTAAACGGCTAGTAGATGCAGCATCTGATTTTCCTGGTCTGAAAGGTTCTGATAAATCATCCGGGCCAGCATATCTTCGATATTTTGCTCATGGGAATTATCATCAGATTTGGCAAGAACAAGATAAAGTGGGTGACCGCCAGATTGTTTGCTAATATTTTCCGCTGCCAGACCTTCAATGCCGCGGTTCCGCAATAGCTCAATGCTCTCATCCTTTTCCAGGGGATTCAACACAATTTGAACAATTCGATCGCTGGTTATTTTTTGCTTGATATCCAATATGTCCGGCATATCCCTGGCCAGGAAACCAACCTTCAGGTGCTGAGAGTTCCCGCAGGCAGATACAAGCATCTTCAGGAAGTTGGTCATGCTATTGCTTGCGTTCTGGCAATCATCATAAACCATGGTCAAAGGAAATTCAATATCCAGAAGAATGTCCTGCAAATCAGCTATGTCTGGCACTTCATGGGCCTCAAGATACCTTTCCATTCTTGGTGCATTTTTGTCAGAAAGAAACCGGGATAAATTATTTGCCAAATTCCTAGGGCCGCTCCACTCATTTATTTCGAACCAGAACACATCATGGCTTGGGGCTGCCTTTGCAGCCAAAGCAGTCTTTCCTATGCCTGGCATACCACTGAGCATGAGGATTTTTGCATCTCCATTAAAAAAATTTTCAAGATTATCCAGCATTATTTTTCGGCCAACAAAATTCTCGATTTCTGGAACCTGTGAGGCTGCAACTGCGACATGAGATTTGGTAAGGGGTAGTTTCACAATACCATCGGTGGCCAGCAATGCTATTTTGGGCAAGCTAAACCCATGAATTTTCTCCATGAGCTCAATAAGTTCGCCTTCAAAATCAGTTCCATCAGGAAGTTTTGCTGAAATAATTGTGGAACCAACTCTCTCTCTCAATGATTTGGCTAGTTCCTTTCCCGAATCAGTGAGAAAATAGCATTTTCTGCGGCGGTTTTCTCCTTTCACCCGGGCAAGATACTCTTTCACAACTTCCCTGGTCTTGGCAGTATCTAGTGATATTGAAACATGGCTTCTGCGGACACCCAGGCTTTGGGAAATACCTGCCTGTGCCAGCTCCATTGGCACGGTATCGTCTGGCCCATATCTTGAATAATCATGAAGATGCAGTAAAATCGCC
>JAUWNU010000163.1 GCA_030612505.1 Methanomassiliicoccales archaeon | reverse complement strand
TTGATAAGTCGTAAACAACGCTTCTGAGTTTGCTTTCTTTCTTTCTTGCCATAATAATACAGCCAGCAATCTGCATTTGGTATTAAACTTTGTTATAGGGTACGCTGCTTCCGAGTCGGCTCGAAAGCAGAAGGGTCTAGGATGCTTGGAATACGTTTGGGTCTAGGGACTAGGGTCTGTGTTTGTATACAAAATAGATAGGGGCTAGGGTGTTTGAAATATGTTTGGATTATGTTTGATTCCAGGGTGTTTGGAAAACAGAACTATTCTAGCTATGAATCGCCAGCATTTTCCTAGACCCTTTATCAGCGATAATTGAGTTAGACCCTCTGTTAACGGTAATTAAACATAGGCCCTTATTAACAATAACTAAACACAGCCCCTCACTAACGATAACCAAACATAGCCCCTTCTTTACTGAGACAAATTATTTTATCAGTAAATTGCATACAACTGCCCATGATAAGTGCATCTGGCCTTCTTTACCGGAATGGCGAGTTCATAGAAGCCCATGCCATAATTGAAAATGGTAAGTTAGTGATTCGTGAGGAACCCTCGGAGAATGCTGAAGTATCTGGTATAATCCTGCCAATGCCAGTAAATTGCCATACCCATCTTGGCGATGCTTTCATTGAGAAACCGGATAAGGCAACAGTTGAGGAACTGGTTGCTCCACCGGACGGCCTGAAACACCGAATGCTGGCTGCTGTTGAACCAGAAGAACAGATTGCAGCAATGAAAGCAGCAATTGAGCTTATGGGCAACACTGGCATATCACATTTCATTGACTTCCGGGAAGGCGGGCTGGAAGGCACAAGACGATTATTATTGGCCTCCATTGGTTCCAGAGCCAGGCCGGTAATTTTCGGGCGGCCGGAAGGAATTGATGAGCTGGAATCTTTATTGACTGTTGTGGATGGCATAGGAATGAGTGCGGTTTCTGATATGGATTTTGAAGAGCTGGCTGCAATTTCCCACCTGACAAAAAAAGCTGGAAAAGGTTTTGCCATTCATGCCAGCGAGGCTGTACAAGAGAATTCTGATGAATATCTTGAACTGAAGCCGGATTTATTAGTGCACATGGTTAAAGCTGATTCTGATGATTTAATTGCTTGCTCTGCTGCCAATATTCCCATTGCAATATGCCCCAGGGCCAATGCTTTCTTTGGACTGAAACCTGAAATCAAAAAGATGCTGGACACTGACATCACCGTCTGCCTGGGCACCGACAATGCCATGCTTGCATCCCCTGATATATTTGCTGAAATGAGGCTGCTGGCCAGCA
Source organism: Methanomassiliicoccales archaeon (assembly GCA_030612505.1). Classification (GTDB taxonomy): domain Archaea; phylum Thermoplasmatota; class Thermoplasmata; order SG8-5; family SG8-5; genus JAGLQM01. The sequence goes on along the minus strand of JAUWNU010000163.1, from coordinate 1,635 downwards.
ATTTTGGCTTGACAAAAGAAGAAGTATTTTCTATTGCATTCGAAAATGGTAGAAAAGTATTAAATTCACTGCCTGGATTATGGGCGGCAGACAGTCAGGATTATCTGGTGTTGGAGGTTTCATTGGGCGACCCCTGGGGGAGCGTTCTTGAAGCTGCATCGGAAAATATCCGTCTGTTTGATACCCAAGAGTGATACAATGAAACTCAAGGACATAATGATTAAAGATGCAGTGAGCGTGAAGCTGCCAGGCAATCGTACTGATCTGCTGAAGCTTCTGGTCAAGAACAATTTGACTGGCGTACCAGTGGTAAGTGATAATGGAAAACTGGACGGTTTTGTCACAAGGCAGGATATCTATGCCAAGCCGGATGAAGAGCAATTAGCCCTGGTCATGAGGAAAGATTATCCCACCCTGGAGCCAAAGGACTCGCTAGAAGCAGGGGCCAAGCTCATGCTGGATAATAACCTTCACCATTTGCCAATAGTTCAGAAGGGAAAGCTGGTGGGAATTGTTACGCCTGCGGACTATCTGGCAGTTATTGAGAAAATGGACCTGGAGGATCCGGTAGAGGACTTTGTGCGCACACCCTGCGTTCCGGTCTATGAGGGTTCACCGCTAACTGTTGTTGATACACTTTTCAGGGTGGGTGGAGTTGTTGCCGCACCTGTACTGGATGATGACGGAAGATTAACTGGTATTGTTACTGACCGTGACCTGTTCAAACATTCCAATGTTGATGCCCACACTGCTGTTGCTGACCTGGGTATCGGCGAGGATGAAGATGCCTGGACCTGGGAAGGTATCAGAAATATCATGAAGCTTTATTACGAAGTGAAGCAGATAAAATTGCCAAAAATTCCAGTCACAGATGTAATGGTTAAGAATCCAATCACCATATTCAGAAAGACAAGCGTAAGTGAGGCAGCCAGACTCATGAGAAAGCATGATTTCGGTCAGCTTCCTATCCGCAATTCAGAAGATAGATTGATTGCAATGATATACGAGTTAGACCTATTGGCTGCAATATCCAGGTGATGCTATGCCTGTAGATGTCCAGTCCCTTGCCAAGCGCAGAGGTTTTATCTGGCAGTCCGCCGAGCTATATGGCGCAATGGCTGGTTTTTATGATTATGGGGCAATGGGCGCCCGTCTCAAACGTAAGTGGGAGGATGCCTGGCTCAAGTACTTCACGGGCTTAAATGATAATTATCATCTTATTGATACTACAAATATACTGCCATATGCTGCATTGAAGGCATCTGGCCATGTTGATGGGTTTACCGACCCACTGGTTGAATGCTCCAAATGCGGCCATGCGTTCCGTGCTGATCAGCTAATAGAGGATATTACCAATGAGCCTGCTGAAGATTTGACTCTTGCAGATATTGATGAGAAGGTGAAAGAATTAGACCTGAAATGTCACAGATGCAAGGGCACATTTTTAGAAGCTAGAACTTTCAATATGATGTTTCCGGTGCCAATAGGTACCACTGGAAAGGATACTGCATTTTTGCGGCCGGAGACTGCCCAGGGTGCATATTTGAATTTCAAAAGGCACTTTGAAATAATGCGCAGGAAATTGCCGTTAGGGCTCACAATAATCGGCAAGGCGTACAGAAATGAAATTGCGCC
>JAUWNU010000165.1 GCA_030612505.1 Methanomassiliicoccales archaeon | reverse complement strand
TTGAAAGAAAATGCAGATTCAGTGTCGAATTTAGGGATGGGAACTCCGGAATCGACAGAGTACTCTCTATTCGTGAGAACCTCGGATGAGGATATCAAAGAATGGGATAAGCAGAGGATCCACGATGCTCTGATACGCGAGACAAATATCAGCGAAGACGCTGCGTCTATAGTATCTAAAGAAGTAGAGAAACTCATATTATCATTAGATATAGACTATATTACCGCACCCTTGATTCGCGAGCTGACAAATGCCAAGCTCGTGGAATATGGCCTAGCCAGAATAAGAAAACAGCATACAAGACTAGGTGTGCCCCTGTATGATGCTAGAGAGATAATAATCAGCCCTAATAAGGAGAATGCAAACGTGCCTCACGGTCCGGAAGCAACAAATCTCACCTTGGCTGAGAACATCAAGAAAGAATTTGCATTGCTTGAAGTGTTTGACGAGTCCATAGCAGACGCACATATGGCAGGAGATATTCATCTCCATGACCTGGGAATGGTTGACAGACCTTATTGCTGCGGCCAGTCCATGGAATATGTGAAGAAGTTTGGATTGAATTTGCCAAATGCAATTTCAATTGCCAAACCAGCAAAGCACCCAGATGTTCTTATTGAGCATATTATCAAATTTTCTGCTGCATTACAGGGGCATTTTGCAGGGGCAATCGGCTGGGATGCAGTGAACCTGTTCCTTGCTCCATACCTGGAGAATGTTGATGACCGCCAGATGAAGCAGCTTGCTCAGATTCTGATCTATGAATTTGCACAGCAGGCTGTTGCCCGGGGCGGCCAGTCAATCTTTAGCGATCTGAATTTGTACTGGGAAGTTCCAAAGCATTTCATGGATGTACCAGCTATTGGGCCAGGCGGTGAAGACTTGGGGCAGAACTACAACGATTTCTTACCTGAGTCTCAAAGATTCGTCAGTGCACTGTTTGATGTTTACATGGAAGGAGATGCACTTGGCAGGCCATTCTTCTTCCCAAAGCCAAATGTTCACATGACAGAGAAGTTCTTCAAGACAGATGGGCACGAGGAATTCTTGAACAAGATTTGTGCTGTGGCCTCGGAGAAAGGAAACACCTACTTTGTCTTTGACCGCGGGGATACAGCAAAGATTTCCGAATGCTGCCGACTTTCTTTCAAGCTGGATGATACAGACCTGGACGACGCAAAAACTCCCTGGAAAATGAGGTATTCTGCAATGCAGAATGTCACACTGAACCTGCCCAGGATAGCATATAAGGCAAACATGAATGATGAACACCTTTTCGAACTAATAACCGATAGAATTCAGCTTGCTGCCAAGGCCCATGTACAAAAGAAAGAATTCATAACCAAACTTCTGAAAATAGGCAAATACGGCCCACTTTCCCTGCTGACAATGGAACTGGATGGCGAACCATATTACAGACTGCACAAGGCAAGCTTCCTTATTGGAATGCTTGGGCTCAATGAGATGGTCCAGTATCATACCGGCGAAGAACTTCACGAGTCAAAGGACGCAGTAATGTTTGGGTTCAAGGTCATGGCCCACATGAACAAGGAAGCAGAAAGAATTGGCAAGGAAATGGGAATAAAAATTCCACTTGAGCAGACACCGGCAGAATCCACGGCCTACAGAATGGCAAAGCTGGACATGAAGCATTATCCAATGCAGGCCCCAACAGTCATAAAGGGCAATAAGAGTGCTGGCGAGCTGTACTACACCAATTCAACATACCTGAATATTTCAGCCGAAATGAGTCCCATTGAGAGGGTAAAGACCGAGGGAAAATATCACCCACTTATCGAGGCTGGCGCACTGTCCCATGTATGGCTTGGAGAGAGCAAGCCTTCGCCGGAAAGTCTAGCGAACTTCGTGAAAAAGACCATGCAAAATACTCAGAACGCCCAGATAGCCTTCAGCCCGGAATTCACAAGCTGTCTGGACTGCGGAAAGACCCACCGTGGCCTGGAAGAGAGTTGCCACAAGTGCAATTCCACCAATATCGAGGGCATAACCAGGGTAACTGGGTTTTTCTCAAAAGTTTCATCCTGGAACAAGGGCAAGGTTGGGGAATTGAGGGACCGGAACAGGGTCGAAATCAACTAATCAGTAATTACTAACTCAGGATTACTCCCCCTTTTTTTTTTAATTATATTAGCTTGGAGCTTGATTTGATTGGGAGTAATCTTCACGAAAATATTAATAGCCGGGGGATATGCCCAAGCAATGACCGGAAAACCGTTCTACACACTGGACGATTTTGATTTTCGGGACAAACGGGTCCTTCTCAGGGTGGATATTAACTCCCCAATTGACCCTACTACCCATGATATTCTTGACGATACACGTATGAAGGCTATTATTCCGTCCATTGAGTCTCTTGAGGGCTCGAAGCTTATAATTTTGGCGCATCAGAGCAAGCCTGGAAAGGCTGATTTTACCACACTTCTAAAGCATGCAAAGAAGCTTTCAGGGGTACTGGGTCGGAAGGTGAAGTATATTGATTCATTATTTGATAATAAAGCGTTAGCGGCCATCAGGGACATGAGATCCAGTGATATTCTACTTCTTGAAAATACTCGTTTTTATTCAGAGGACGTCGCGCTCAAAAATAAGACACCAGA
>JAUWNU010000151.1 GCA_030612505.1 Methanomassiliicoccales archaeon | reverse complement strand
TGAGGTTCAAAATTTTCTATCTCTATCTCACGATTAACTATGATTGCCAGTGAAGGACTCTGTACTCTACCCACCCACAGGAAATCAGCCCCTAACTTTCCACGGGAGGTTGACATGAATCTTGTTAAAACTGCGCCCGAGGCCAAATCCACAATTTGCCTTGCTTCTGCGGCCTTGGCCAGATTATGGTCTAACTCGATTAAATTTTCAAATGCGCCATTTATTTCAGGACCTGTTAATGCACTGAACCTTGCCCTGAGGACCCTGATGTCTGGCTTAAGATTCATTACTGAAATTGCTTCTGCGCCAATAAGCTCGCCTTCCCTATCAAAATCAGTAGCCACTATAACAGTATCAACCTGCTTGGCTAGATCTTGGAGAGCATTCATAATCCAGCTGGCTGTTGTGTGTTTAATTGGCGGAGTGGCAACTAATTTTTCCAGATCGTCAATATTCCAGCTCTTGAACTCTTTAGGATAATCAAAATTAAGAATATGACCTCTCAGCCCCACAACTATGCCCTCGGTGTCATTCCAGGGGAATCTGAACACAGGAACACGATTAATGAAGGTCTTGTTGTATTTGCCTTTGGCTAAAATACTGGCTACCCGTTGGGCCGCGTTGTTTTTCTCACAGATAATCAATGTGGCCATAGTCCTGTGGCATGTGAGGGTTTTATAAAAGTTTATGGTATGAGCCAGAAGAGCATAGCCAGTATATTTTTTCAAACTATCAAGATTAGATACGAATCTATGATTCGGTTCTATAAATCAATTTTTTTCTGGTCTTAAAACATCATAATTCTACTTTTTCGCCTTCAGTAGGCATGTGAATTTCAAAACCTTCTTCTTTAAGGTCATCGGCCAGTACATCTCGATTATCGCCATGGCACAGAATAACATCTTCTGGATTACAATCTTTAATGAATCGCATTAGTTCTAGGTGGTCTGCATGAGCAGAAAAGTCATAAAAACCAAGCTCGCAGTCAACTGGAGTTATATTGCCATTTAACTTTATGTGGCCATTATCTAAGAGCATTCTTCCATTTGTGTTTTCCACCTGGTATCCAGTAAGCAAGACTGCGCTGTTCCTGTCGTCTTTCTTTTCTGAAATGTAGTTCAGCACCGGTCCACCGTCCAGCATTCCGCTAGTTGTGATTATTACATCTGCCCTTTCCACCACTGATTTTCTATCTCCTGGATGCTTGATTGATTGAATTTTATTCATTGCGTTTCTCAGCGTTTCAGGATCCCGTAAATATCCAGGCATTTTTGCATAATGGCGGTTCACAGACCATCCCATTCCATCAAGCCATACTTCATGGCCAGAATCTGCAAGAGTCAGCATCATCTCCTGGGTTCTTCCCACAGCAAAAGCCGGAACAATGGCCAAACCGCCGCGCTCCACAACTTCTTTGGTCTTATCCAGGAATGCTCTCTCGGTTTCCGCTCTTGGTGGATGATCTCTGCCAGAATATGTGCTCTCAATAACAAGCACGTCACAATCCACTGGCTTTGCCCCGTTGACAAGATAGGTATCCAGTGTATTTATATCGCCTGTGAATAACAGACTCCTGTCGCTTCTTACTTCGAACATTGCTGCTCCGGGTATATGGCCTGCTGAATGTAGAACAACCTCAATATCTCCAATTTCCACAGATTCGCCGAATGTTGCCCTCTGAAAATGCTTCTTCAGTGCCCTAACGTCTCCTTTATCATAGGGAGCTGGAAATCCTTCGGAAGCCGAAACCTTCACACTGTCTTCCAGAAGCATTGTGCCGATGGTTATTGATGGCTGGGTTGCCACAACGTCCATGCCATAGGTCGCACATAGCCAGGGTATCATTCCAGAATGGTCAATATGCGCGTGGGTGAGAAATGCAAGGTCCACAGCAGGAGGCTTCATAGGGTACTTGGGAGGCTTTGATGGGGTAAGGCCGCAATCGAATAATAATCTTGCACCTTTTTCCTCAAGATAGGCAGATAAAGAACCTACCTCACTTGCGCCACCCAGTAGTCTGAGTTCCATACTGAAGGCAATGGCAACCAATGATATTATAATTATGGAATACTTTCGGGGCAGTGTAAGAAGCCCAGGGGGGACTAAATTATGTTTGACCCAGCTATGGAGAAACTTAATAAAGAAGATTTACAGAATTTGCAGCTTGAACGCTTGAAAAAAATGGTAAAGTATGCCTATGACAATGTACCAATGTACAAGAAGCGCATGAATGAAGCCAGCGTGGATCCCACAAAGATTGCCAACCTGGAAGATTATGCATCTATACCATTCACTGTCAAGGATGATCTCAGGGATCACTATCCCTATGGAATTCGTGCAGTCCCTCTGGAGCAGATTAACAGGCTCCATGCATCATCTGGCACCACAGGAAAGCCAACTGTGGTAAGTTACACCACAAATGATTTAAACACATGGCACCGACTCATGGCCAGGACCTATGCTGCCGCAGGTGTTGAGAAGGGCGATATCGTGCAAAATACCTACGGCTACGGATTATTCACCGGCGGACTTGGTTTCCATTATGGCGCTGAAGTTTTGGGTTGCACAGTCATTCCAACAGCCACAGGCAATACCAAACGCCAGCTAATGATGGCAAAGGACATGGGCTCCACAGTACTGGCTGCAACTCCATCCTATGCACTGTTCCTTGCCGAGGCAGCCCCAAAGGAAGGGTATGACCTGAAGAAGGACTTTAAATTCAGAATAGGAATGTTTGGCGCAGAACCATGGTCCGAGGAAGCCCGCCAGCGCATTGAAAGTGCATTTGGCATACGCGCCAATGATGTTTATGGAATGAGCGAACTTTATGGGCCTGGCGTGGCTGTTGAGTGCGTTCATCAGAATGGCCTGCATATCTGGGGTGACGAGTTCCTGGTTGAGGTTATTGACACAGATACTGGTGAAGTTTTACCCGAAGGCAGTCACGGTGAACTTGTGTTCACAATGCTCACAAGAGAGGCAATGCCGCTTTTGCGATACAGATCAAGAGACCTAGCCACAGTCAACTGGGAGGAATGCGAGTGCGGACGATATCACCCGCGTATTATGCGTGTTAAGGGCCGTTCCGATGACATGCTCATCATTGGCGGCGTGAATGTGTTCCCAAGCCAGGTCGAGACTGTGCTCATGAAAATGGACGGCGTCAGCGACCATTATCAGATTATCGTGGACCGGGATATTCTAGACAAGCTGCATATCAAGGTTGAAGTTGAAGAAAGCTTCTTCCGTTCATCTGAGTACAATCCAGAGGCATTTGCCAAGGCATTGAGCGAAGAGCTGACTGCAGTTATGACTGTCAGAGCCAAGATAGAACTTATGGATCCTGGCACAATTCCAAGGACCGAGGGAAAGGCCAAAAGAGTAATCGACCTGAGGAAACAGTAGATGTTAGTTGACGAAGTAATGACCGGAGAAGTTAAGTTTCTCAATCCTGACCAGACCATCTCAGATGCTGTCTTGGAACTAGCCAAGCATGGCATATCTGGCGCGCCTGTTGTGGATAAAAGCGGTCAACTTGTGGGAATAATAACAGAGAAGGATATTCTCAATGCTGTAAAAAATACTGGCAAGAAGCTGGAGATGGTTTACCCCTCCCTGTCAATGGTCAGTGTTACTTTCATTGAAACCATGGAAGAGAAAGAGACAATAGAGGCATTCAAGGAAATTGCCAACACCAAGGTCAACAAGATAATGACCAAGGGAGTTACAACAGTGCAGTCAGGAAGCAAGCTGGCCCTGATTGTCAATCTCATCATCCTCAAGGGAGTGAACCGTATTCCTGTAATGGACGGTGGAAAGGTCATAGGCATTGTCTCAAGGGCAGATATTATTCAGGGTTTGGCCAAGTCGAATATTCTGAAATAGGGTCTAGGGTTCGCCGCTTTCGAGTTAGCTCGAAAGCAGAAGGGTCTAGGGTCTAGGGAAAATTAATGAGGCTGGGGATTCAAAATTATATCAACCCGCCCCAGACAGTAGGATTGCCCCCCACCCTGTGCCGCTCCGCTGGCTCCACCCAACCCCCTGTCACCTGCTCGCGGCATAACTAGACCCTAGACCCTTTATTAGCGTTAATCAAGTATAGACCCTCACTAACAATAACCAAACATAGACCCTCACTACCGATAACCAAACAGAGACCCTCAGTCACGAATACCCAAAACTGCCCCCTCCCAATCAATAACCAGACAATCAGCCTCCC
>JAUWNU010000115.1 GCA_030612505.1 Methanomassiliicoccales archaeon | reverse complement strand
TTGGCCCAGAACCAGCAGGCACTTGACAATTATCATCAAGCACAGCTATGCATATTGGGCAGCGTTCAATATCACTGATACACGAATTATGAAAAACCGTACCGCATCTGCAACTACAATGTGGCTCATCTGGCTCCATTGGCTGAAGGCATATTCCGCATGTTCTTTCCATGGTAGCTACATAACCATTTGATGCAGGCCTGGCAACACTTCTAAGCACCTCCACTGCAGATTTCAGAGTATCCACATCATCAACACTGAGATGATTTATCTGCTCATCCAATTCAGATATTAATTTTTCACCTGTGGCTCCGGGAATAATGCCTTTCTCCCAGGTGTCCTTAATTGCATCCTTTTTGGCTTCCAGTGCCTCTTTTACTGCAAAGGAATACTCATCCTTGGGAATGAAACCATGCTCATTTATCAACATGCCCAGTTCGGTGAGTAATTGAGAATTGGCCTGGCCATATCTGGAAATCAGAACCTCATAACCCTTATTGGTCAGCTCCTCGTCATCACGCAGGGTGGTAAGTTCGTCCATGGAGTCCCTGAGCAGGACTGAAATCTCTTTCTCCTCCTGTTCAGCCTCCTTTTGAGTGCTACCATAGAATCCCAGGCTCTTCAGCAGAGGTCTCAAAGTCAGGCCCTGAATAAGCAAGGTTCCCAGCACAACTCCGAAGGTTACTGCTAATATTGTATCCCGGTGAGGGAACAGTACATTGCCAGGGTCGCCTGTTGCAACGAAGACCAAGTATGTGGGTATGGACAGGGCCATTGCAATTGGGATTGCCCCTCTGAGGCCGCCCCACCACATTATTATTTGCCATTTTATGCTGATCTCTTTCCTCTTGTGGTTGACAATCTTACCAGTAAGGAATATCATCAATGCCCTGGCCATCCAGAGTAATAGAATGGTGATGATGATGATGCTTATATTAGTCCATATATCTGACCAGTTAACACTCATACCGATGAGTATGAACAGGAATGAGTTAACTGCAAAAGCCAGGAATGACCAGAAGCTGATAAGCGACATCCTGGTTGAAGGGGCCATGGCAAACCGTGTTCCATAATTACCCAGAATGAGACCAGCTATGACAACAGCAAATACGCCAGAACCTCCCATGGCTTCTGCAAATGCAAATATGCCAAATGCCAGAATAACAGTGATCATTATTTCAGTAAATTTGTCATTGATTTTCTTAATAATCATATATACAAGATAGCCAAAGACACCACCTATGACTATTCCAAGGAATGAAAGTTTCAGGAACTGGCCTATCCCCACAAGTATATCTTGCCCCTGAACCAGAACAGTTCCAGAACCGCCAAATGCCGAGGCAAGAATTATCACCACAATCACATTCCAGAAAACAATGGCCAGTCCATCGTCAAAGACACTCTCGCCCTCAACAATGCTTCTCAATTTGACAGGAACTTTCATATCCTTGTAGAAAGCCAGAATGGTAGCAGGGTCCGTTGGAATAACAATTGCTGCCAGCAAGAGCATGAATATGAAAGGAATAGTAGGGAATATTAGGCTCAAAAGAAAAGCCACAAGGAACACTGAACCCAGCAGGCCAGGCAGTATCAGAAGCAGGATTAATTTCATATTTTCCTTCAGATGGGAAAGCCGCATGTGAAGGGCACCCTCAAAGAGTAGAGGCGGCAATAAAATATGGAAAATCAAGTCATAACCAAGCTCAAAAGGAGCTTCAAGGCCGAAAATTGCTACCGCTATTCCTGCAATGACCAGAGTGATGGTGTATGGGAATCTTATTTGCTTTGCAATTATAGCCACGATACTGGCTATGGCAAATATCAGAATTAGCGAATTAATATCTATCTCCATGGAGATGGCCTGGAATTCGATACTATACCAGAGGGTATATAAAAATATATCCGGTAACATTTTATGCCATTTTGTTATTATCTATTGCATGGAAATCATCCCACTGGCCTCGGAAACTCTCGGTGTCAGAAGCATGGCTATTGCCGTAAAAACCAAGGATTGCATAATTATTGTTGATCCAAGTATTGCATTGGCTCCGAAAAGGTACGGTCTTGAACCCCATGAAATTGAATTAAACAGGCAAAAAGAGCTGTGGAATAATTTGCGAAGGTGGGTGAAAAAAGCAGACATCATGACCATTTCCCATTACCATTTTGACCATCATGATCCGGAGCAGCCAGGCATTTTTGAAAATAAAAAACTCCTGGTCAAACATCCCAAGAAGAACATCAATAAAAGCCAGATGAGCCGTTCCAGCAAGTTCAAGAACGCCCTGGGAGATTTACCAGAATCCATGGAATTTGCCGACCACCGCACCTTCGAATTTGGTAACACCACCTTAACATTCTCCAAGCCAGTGCCCCATGGGACAAATACGAAACTGGGTTACGTAATACAGCTGGCTATTTATGACGGCCAGACAACTTTTCTGCACACTTCAGATGTGGAAGGGCCAAGCCTTGATTCTCAGCTTGAGTTCATTCTGGAGCATGAGCCAGACATTCTTGCCTGCGACGGGCCAATGACCTATATGATGTACAGATACGGCCTGAAAGCTATGGAGAAAAGTCTTGAGAACCTGCAGAAAATTATCACTGATACTGGCATCAAAACCATGATGCTGGACCATCATTTGACAAGAGACATAAAATGGCGGGAAAAAATAGAGCCGGTGTTCGCTGCCGGGGAAGAACATGGCTGTAATGTGACAACCTTCGCAGGTTATCTGGGCAAGGAAGATGATCTGTTGGAGGCTCGGCGGAAGGAGCTTTGGGGGAAGTAATGGGAATTCCCACGAAAGGGTTTTAAGCCAGATGTGCAATTTCATATACGGTAGGAGAGCATGAAACGGATTTCGGTAATAATTATCTTTATGGCCCTGTCTCTTTGTTCAATATGTGTTTCGGACAATAGTCTGGCTCAGGATTCAATAATTGTGGTGGGGAAGGGATCTGATGCTGATTATTTATCCATACAGGATGCAATAGACAATTCAAACCCTGGCCAGGAAATTCATGTTCAGAGTGGCATATACAATGAAAATATCACGGTGGACAAGCCAGTTACTTTAGTTGGGTCCAGTACCCAGGACACAAGAACCTACGGCATACAGGTCATGGGGGAATATGTAAACATCACTGGCTTCAATATATCTGGAGTAGGAAATTATGCAAAAGGAGTTTATCTGAACGACGCCCACTATTGCACAATAAAAGGCAACTGGATTGCCAATTCATACTCTGGTATTTTTTCAGTTGACTCCTCAAACAATCTAATTGAAGATAATACAGTTATTGATATTCGGCACATGGGAGTCCATTTATATTCTAATTCTAGTAACAATACTATTCTCAATAACAAAATCACAAGAATTCGTTATAATGGTATTTGTTTATGGGAGTCATCCAATGACAATCTGGTATCCAACAATATGATTACAAATAACACTTTTGATGGCATTGAACTACGGAAATCATTCAGAAATATCATTGAAAGAAATGTTTTCATGGAAAACCAGTGCAATATCAGAATAGAGTTGCCCTCTCAACACAATAGAATTTTCAACAATTCATTTGTAGATTATTCAAGTAATAAAGCATACGATCGTGGTTCAAATAATTACTGGGATGACGGCGTTTCCAGAGGAAATTACTGGAGCCAGTATGAGTACAATCCACCGGATGCTGAAAAATTAGAATATGTTTGGGATACAGTGCACAACATAGATGGAGGAGGTGTTGACCATTACCCCCTTTTATTACCACACATAATCCCGTCAATCCCTGAAAATTTCAGGGCAACAATACGCGGTCAGGATATTGTTCTAACATGGGATTCGCCATTAAGCGAAGGGGATTCTGAGTTAATCGGATATCTTATCTACAAAAGAACAAATTCAAATGATATGATTCTGCTGGATACTGTGGGTGAAATAAACAGTTATGTGGACACCGATATAGACAAAGATGAATCGCATTATTATCAAATTATTCCCTACAGCACTGTTGGGGTTGGTGTCAGTTCCAGCGTGGTGGAAGCTGATTTGTCAGATTTCGCTTACATCATGATATATACTGTTATTATTGTGCTGTTAATGATTCCAATAACAATAGTTGTGCTATATCACAGATGGCGTAAACGATAGAAAACATTATTATGCGGTTATCTGTTGCGCCAATGTTCCCATGCGGTTGTAACTCAGTTGGGAGAGTGCCACGCTGAAGACGTGGTGGTCGCTGGTTCAAGTCCGGCCAACCGCATAATTATTTTTCTATATGTGTCAAAAAGCTTATTATCCATATCCACATTAGAGGTACAGAGGGAGGCATATGTCAGCTGAAAATTATGAGGGCCTTGCGCCAGAGATTGCTATGTACATTAAAAGAATAGGTGACATGAGGGACAACAAGAAGTTCGGAAGGGCTGTCCAGCTATGCAATCTAGCTCTGGAACATGGTCCTGAACCCAAAATAAAAAATGTAATTTTGAATTTTAAGGCCGAATCCCTTTACCGAGTAGGCTGGAAGGTCCAGAACCCAGATTTAATGCAAGAAGCCAGAAGCTATTACGTGGAAGTCCTGGGCATTGACCCTTCTGATAATGTAGCACTTCGCGGCTTAGAGGAAATCGACTTCTCTTCGTAAGCAAGTTTTTTATCCACCATTTTTATTGCTGAATCAATGGAAATTGGAATTCTAGCGCTCCAGGGAGATGTCAGCGAGCATGTCTCCTCATTAAATTTTGCAATTGAAAATGTCGGGCTGGATGCCGAAGTAATTGAGGTCCGGCGGCCTGAACAATTAGTCTCACTTTCTGCATTGCTGATTCCCGGAGGCGAGAGCACCACTATTGCCAAACAGCTGAAACGTTTTGGGCTTTTTGAACCTATCAAGGAAATGGCCAAGGCCGGAAAGCCAATCATGGGAACCTGTGCAGGCTGCATTGTCCTTGCCAGCAAATTGGTTGACCAGGTCGGGCCCAGGGAAGTTGAACCACTGGCTCTCATGGATATTGCTGTTAATCGGAATGCATATGGCAGGCAGAAAGAGTCCTTCGAGCGTCCATTAAAAATACCTGGCTTTGGCCATACTTTCAAAGGAATATTTATCAGGGCGCCTTCAATAGTGGAAGTTGGAGAGAATGTGGAAGTGCTGGCCACCCTGGATAAAGAGCCTGTCATGGTTCGGCAGAAGAATATTCTAGCCTTAACATTCCACCCGGAACTTGTGCTTGACAGCCGGGTACATGCGTTCTTCCTAAAAATGATATAATGATTTTTAGGAAGTTTTTCCTAAAGATGATTTGAATTATAGGGTCTATGCTTGGTTATCGTTATTGAGGGTCTTTGTTTAATTAACACTAAAGAGGGTCTTCGCTTGATTAACGTTATTTAGGGTCTTTGTTTAATTAATGCTAAAGAGGGTCTAGAATATGCTGGCAATAAAGTTGCCAGCATCTTTCTATTTTCCTAACACCCTGGAATGAAACATAATCCAAACATATTGCAAACACCCTAGACCCTTCTGCTTTCGAGCCAACTCGAAAGCAGTGTACCCTAGACCCTCTTGATTGCTTTGATAATATCTTTGAATGCCTGGCTTATTCCTTCTTCCTCAACAACAGTCCCAGTGACAATTATGTCTGCGCCTGCTTCCACTGCTGTTTTGGCGTGTTCAGGCTTTCTTATTCCGCCGCCTACTATTAGTGGTATGTCGATTGCTTCCTTTACCCCGGCAATAAGATTTTGAGGTACTGGCTCCGGCGCTCCACTGCCTGCTTCCAGGTAAATCAATTTCATGCCAAGAAGTTCGCCTGCAACAGAGTAACCTATGGCGGATTTAACATCGTCCCGGGCGATGCATTCTGCCTCGCCTACCATGCCGGCTTCCATGCCTGGCTCCACGATTATGTAGCCCATGGAGATTGGTTCTAGACCGCTTTTTTTAATCAGTGCGGCAACCTTCATCTGCTCTCCCAGAAGGAATCTTGGATTTTTAGAGTTCAGAAGGCTCATGAAATATATAGCATCCGCGTGGAGTGAAACTGCGCTGGCTGTTGTTGGAAAAAGTATAACTGGAACATCAACTGCGCCTTTAATTGCCTTGACTGTTGCGTCCACAAGCTCCTGGGTCAGTCCGGTGGAGCCACCCAGCATTATTGCGTCAGAGCCTGCATTTACTGCCTGAAGGGAAATGCTGGCTGCCTGCTCTGGTGATTGCTCGTCAGGGTCAAGTAATGTCATGTGCAGTTTCTGGGTTTTCAGCTTCTCTGATATGTAATTCATTGCATCCATCATATCACTCCTGCAAGAAAAGCTACAAGCGAGAGCATCATTCCCAGCTTGGCACTTTCCTGGCTTTTTTCAGGCACACTGGCAAGCACATATGCCGCATAAATAAATATCGCATCTGCGAACATTACTGTTATCAAATACCAGAACCCGAATATTCCGTAATAATATGGAAATGGACTCAGCCCAATAGCGAATATGAATGCCATTGCCGCAACCTGTCTGGCCTTGTCAATTCCAATGCGCATTGGAAGGGTATTACGGCCTTCATCGCCCTTGATATCTTGGATATCTTTAGCTACCTCACGGCCAATGGTAGCCAGGAAAGAAAGCAGGAACATGAAGATAACTGGCTCCATGATATTCGGGTAGATATCAATGATTGCAAAGCCGCCAAACAGGAATATTGATGCTGTTAACCATCCAATAGAAAGATTGCCAATGAATCCCATGGATTTTGCTTTGAACTCGTATCCAAGTATGATTCCCAGATTGATAAGAATAATAAACATACATTCCAGGCTTAGCCAGAGTCCGCCGATGATGGAGATTATGAACAGAATTATTGAGTACCATAATGCCGCCCTGGGGCTGACTGTTCCCCTGGGTATGGGGCGGTTTGGATGATTCTTCCGGTCAATGTCCCGGTCAAGATAATCATTGAGGGTATTGCCTGCGCCAATGAACATGAACACCACAATTGATGCAGCTAGAATCTCAATGAAGGGCATGCTGGTTATGTCCAGTTTTGCAGCAACCAGTGCCACGATTATGATTGACAGAACTGCCATGAAGCAGTTCTTGATTCTGAGTAGTTCGATGTATCCGCGCATCAATTCGGGATTGAATGGTATACATAAAGGTTTTTGTGTCTCTGCTCTTCTCTCGCAACCTTTTTAATATTATGGAGAAATACCATGTTTGATTATTATGGCATGGGAACAAGCAGAGATTAGGAGCCTCAGAGAGGGACGCTATGTGCTGATTGACGATGAGCCTTGCAAGATTAACAAGATTAATGTGTCCAAGCCAGGCAAGCACGGTGAAGCTAAATCTCGAGTTGAAGGAGTAAGTATTTTTGACGGTTCGAAAAAGAGCTTTGTGCACCCAGTATCACACAAGTGCAAGATACCGATGAT
>JAUWNU010000045.1 GCA_030612505.1 Methanomassiliicoccales archaeon | reverse complement strand
CCTGAAAAGCCCCCCTGGCACAAGGTTTATTGGATGGGTTGTCCTGCCGCAGATTATGTCTGAGAATTCATTGGCCAGTCTATGAAGTTTGACAATAGCCAGTACCGCATCAGTGTGAGTTTCCACCATGGGAATAACACTTCCAGCACCGAACATATCCGGTGCCACCAGATAGCCCACATGAAGGATGTGGCTCTGCATGTTCTCGCCATGTACTGCCAATCTTCGCAATTTTTGGCTCTGCTCTGATATCTCGATGTCCATTGCGGCCTCGGTTGCCTTCAATGAGGCAAGGGCGTGGCCTATTGAACAAATGCCGCATATCCTGGCAGTTATCTGGGCCAGTTGATGATATGGCTTGTCCCTGACAAAGGCCTCAAATAGCCTAGGGGCCTCGGATACCTGCCATTGTACATTCTCCACGGTTCCATCCTTGGCATTTAGGACTATGTTACCATGACCCTCAACCCTGGTCAGATGCTCTACATTAATGTTTATCTCACTCATACAAATCCCTCCTCTATCATCAATTTTTCAAGCTTAATCACGGAGTCAAAAGAGAACACCTTTGCAGCTTCCAAGATTTCATCCTTGCTGAATCCCTGATCCTTATAGGCCTTCAGTCCAAAACGCAGGATGTCCTCATTGGCCATGACCGTGTGGCACCCCTCGCATCTGTACCCTTTTCTGGTGCAGTAAGCATTACAGCCAGCGTAAGTAATAGGACCAAGGCACAACACATTCCTGGAAAGCAGGCACCCCTCCTCCTGATTCGGGCACTCCGCACACACTGACACTCCATTGATATCATAATCCCTGCACAGTTCGGCAAAGCTGCAATCACCACTTTTCATGCAATTTCGGCAGTCCTGAACATGTTCGGAAAGCAGAAGTTCCACAACCGTCCTTCTGGCCTGATATACTGCCTCGCTGGTGGTTGAGACAGATAACCCGGAGGAAACAGGCAATGTGCAGCTTGGCTCCAATCCTGGTCTGCCTCCGGCCATTATCTCCACGAGACACATCCGGCATGCGCCTATTCTGTGTTCTGAGAATAATGGATTGTAGCACAGCGTTGGAATATCTATATTGTTCTTTATGGCCACATCCAGAACAGTCTGGTTAGGCTTACATGCAATTTCTTTTCCATCTATAGTAATTATTATCTTGAATGAACTTGACGGCATCACTCATCACCTCCGGTGTTCGCACTGAGATCACACCTGAGACATCTGAATGCTTCTTTCTTGGCGCATTCTTCGTCCAGGCACATGACCACTTCCTCAAATCCACAGGTTCTGTCCTGTGCATCAAGCTCCTTGGATGACTGGCGCATCAGGATTTCCTCGTTCTTTGGTTCTTCCATTCCATAATCCTTGAAGTTTTGTTTTTCAAGTTCTGCAAGGCGGTCTTCACCGCTAAGCATCATGTCAATGCTCCTTGCAGCCTTTCTTCCATGGCCAATTGCCTCAATAACACTGGCCGGCCCCAAAACAGCATCTCCACCTGCGAATATTTTTGGATCGCCGGTTACAAGACCGTCATCTGCAATTATCAGATTGGACTCGCTGAGAAGTTTAAGCTCAAAATCCTTTGCAAATTCTCCATCAAGGTTCTGACCAATGGCTACAACTATGCTATCTGCCCTGACCTCTATTGTCTCGTCTGTGGGCTCGGGTTTTCTCCGACCCCACTTTGTGAAGTCGCCCATGACATTCTTGCGGAATACAGCACCTACGGCCTTGCCATTCTCTATAATAAGCTTCTCAGGAGATACAAGAAAGTGATAGACTACGCCTTCTTCCTTGCAGTGCTGAATTTCTTCGTCGTAGGCAGGCATGTCCTGTTCTTCTCGCCTGTAGCATAAGGTGACTTCAGTGCCCATTCGAATCGCAGTTCTGGCAACATCGATTGCCACGTTTCCGCCGCCGATGATTAAGGTTTTCTCGCCCATTGCAACAGGTTTATCAGAATTAATGTCCCGCAAAACCTGCAATCCAGGTAATACGCCGGGCAAATCTTCGCCTTCCAGACCTAATTTCTTATCAAGCTGTGCTCCAACTGCCAGATAGACTGCATCATACTCATCTTTCAGTTTGGAAAAGGGTACATCACGACCAATAGCTATTCCTGTTTTGAGTTCAACACCCAGATTAATTATGTCCTCTATTTCCTTGTCAAGAACATCATGCGGCTGCCTGTATTTTGGAATTCCATATCTGAGCCACCCACCGGCCTTGGGCGCTGACTCAAAAACTGTTGGGGAGTAGCCGAGCCTGGCAAGGAAATATGCCGCAGAAAGGCCGGATGGACCTCCACCCACAATTGCCACTGTTTTATCCACCTTGTCCAGTGTGGTTATTTTTGCTGGCTGGTTTGCTTTCATTGCTTCATCTGAGCAGAACCTCTTGAGTTCGCGAATGGCAATGGCCTCATCAAGCTGGCCCCGCTGGCATCTTGGTTCACAGGGATGCTCACAGACCCTTCCACAAATGGATGGGAATGGATTGTTTTCCCTGTTCACCTCATAGGCTTCCACATATCTGCCCTCATTGATGAGCTGGATATAACCAGGAACATTTGTTTCAGCAGGGCATGTGTTCTGACACGGTGACTTGAACATTGCGGCACAAACCGAGGGAAAGCACTTTTTCTGTTGAATATGCTCAAGGTACTCGTTCATGAAATATTTCATGGTGGTCATTACCGGGTTGGGCGCAGTGCCGCCCAGTGCGCACAGGGAACTGTCCCTTATCTGGACAGAAAGGCTTTTCAGAATGTCAAGGTCAGACATCTCACCGTGGCCATTGCATATTTTGTCCAGGATCTCCAGCATCCTTCTGGTTCCAACACGGCATGGTGTACACTTACCGCATGATTCCTCCGACGTGAACGTGAGAAAATACCTGGCAACATCAACCATGCAAGTATCCTCATCCAGCACCACCATCCCGCCAGAGCCGACTATGGACCCCAATGTTTTCAGATTCTCATAATCCACTCCAATATCCAAATGCTCGGCTGGAATGCAGCCTCCAGATGGGCCGCCTGTCTGAACAGCCTTGAAATTTCTGCCGTCCGGGACACCGCCTCCTATCTCGTATATTATATCCTTCATTGGAATGCCCATAGGAACCTCGACGAGACCTGCGCGTTCAATCTTCCCAACCAGGGAGAAAACCTTGGTGCCAGGGCTTTTCATTGTCCCCATTGAGGAGAACCATTTGCCTCCCCTCTGAATTATCATGGCCACATTGGCCCATGTTTCCACATTGTTTATGTTGGTGGGCCTTCCCCACAGACCGCTGGCCGCTGGAAATGGAGGTCTAGGTCTGGGCTCGCCTCTTTTTCCCTCTATGGAATGGATGAGAGCTGTTTCCTCACCACAAACGAAAACGCCTGCTCCTTCACGAATATGTATTCTGAAACTGAAATCCACACCAAAGATACGTTCTCCCAGTATGCCAAATCTTTCAGCCTGCTCTATTGCTTTCTCTAGACGCTCTATGGCCAGCGGATATTCTGCCCTGATATAGATATAGCCCTCACTGGCACCCATGGCGTATGCGCCTATGACCATTCCCTCGATTACACTGTGTGGGTCACCTTCAAGGACCGCACGGTCCATGTATGCGCCGGGATCTCCTTCATCTGCATTGCAAATCATGTACTTTACGTCCCCTGGAGCCCTGCTGCAGAAATCCCATTTCAATCCAGTTGGGAAACCAGCGCCCCCTCGCCCCCGGATTCCAGATATCTTCATCTCATCAATGATGCCTCCCCTGGCCACATCATGAAGGGCCTTGAATGCGGACATGTATCCTCCTCTAGCCACATATTCCGTAATCTCTTCGGGGTTCACTATTCCGCAGTTTCTCAGGACTATTCTCTGCTGTTTTGAAAAGAAAGGGAGTTCCCCATAGGTTAGTATGCCGTCATAGGGCTCCGGTTCATCAATGATTCCATATTCGCACTCGGACATCTCCTTGGTCAGCTGGCACAGAGCCATATCCAGTATAGGGGTGCCGCCAATCAAGTGCTGGTCGATTATTCTCTTCAACTTTTCTAGGTCCACTTCAGAATATGTGACCCTGGGCTTTCCAGGGAGCTTGACATCTACCAAGGGCTCAGCATGGCACATACCAATGCAGCCAACCGAGATTATGTCTGCCTTGATGTTTTCCTCGTCAATGTAATTCTCGGCAAATTCCTTCAGAGGTAGGCCACCAGCTGCAATACCGCATGTTCCAAGACCAAAAATCAACTGAGCATGTGTATTGTAAAGTCTTTCCTCGCCCTCCCTGGCCATCTTGTCGAGGTCTGAGATATTACTGATTTTCATTGGCACTCACCTCCTTGTACTTGGCCAGGATTACCTGGAGTTTGGATGCCTTCACCCTTCCATAGGTTTCATTATCTATCATTATGACCGGGGAAAGGCCGCAACACCCCAGACATCTCACAGATTCCAGAGAAAAAACACCGTCCTCGGTCGTCCCACCCGGTTTGATGCCCAGAAGATTCTGCAGGTTCTTCTGAATAGCAGCACCGCCGCGAACATGGCATGCGGTTCCCTTGCATATCTTGATTATGTGTTTGCCTGGTGGGCTTAATCTGAACTGTGGATAAAATGATACAATACCATACAATTCTGTCAAAGAGAAACCATTACTCTCGGCCACGTATGTTAGATATTCCTCTCGCACACATCCCAGAATCTCCTGGATATTCTGCAATATCATTATAGTAGGATCCTTCATGTCATTGAATTTTTCCAATATCGTATCAATTATGAACCTGTCTTTGATATCCACTCAGTCCACCTCCTTTATCTTATCGTATGCAGAAATGATCTGGGAAACAAACAAATCCTTGGCCTTGCACTCGCCCTTATAATTTTTCAGGAGGTTTCGGCGGCTATTTATCTGGTCCATTGAGGTTGTAGGAATCTGCCCCCCGCCGGTCAAGCAGCCGTGGAAACACGGATAAAGTTCTACAACATTGAATTTCCTGATGTCTTTTTTCAGGTATTTACTTGCCTTGGCAATGTCCTCTATCACAAGAGCATTGAAAAAGCCCTCCTCGCTGTCAAAGGCCAGTTCATGGGCATAATCGCCTATGGTGGTAACAGCAAGTCCTGCGTCAAGGTTATTGAACTTGCTCATGTAGGCAATCTCAATTATGGGCAATGAATAGGTGTAATCACTACTTGCTCCCTTGACGTATACGCTGGACAGGCCAAGCTCGCAGTCGAATTCTCCCTTCTCTGGATCATAGAAATCCAAATCAATCTCCCTGGATTTCAACAGGCTAGGAAGCTCCCTGGCAGTGAGAACCGCGTCAAAATCAGGATTGCCCTTGTGAACTATGCATGGGGAAAGAAACACTATCTTGAGATTCTCATCACCGTACCATTTTCTTAATGCTTTCAGCATCAAATACTCAGGGGAAGTTTCTTTGTGAATGTATTTCTTGAACTCGGGAAGAAACTTTTCTATGTATATGTGAGCGCTAGGGCACCAGGAAGTGAAGGTCATTTCCTTGTGCATTTTCACATGTTCTCCCTGTGCAGCCAGGGACAGATAGCCAAAATGAGTGAAATCTATCACTTTCTTGACATTCATGTCCCTTAGGGCAGAAATCAGGCTCCCCATCACCGGCCGGAGTTCTGTATTGTCTGTAGGCAGAACCTCCATGGCCGAAGTCACTGCAATTGGGTCTATTACGAACACCACATAATTATCTGGACCATCAAGTAGTTCCAGAACCCTCTCCACAGATGAGGACGAGGAGAATGCACCCACAGGGCAATTTACCAGACACTGACCGCATGATATACACTTGTTATTGTCCAGTCCAATATCGAAAGGAGTGGAAACTATAGATTCATTTCCTTTGTTTGTTATCCCTATAGCGTGGACATTCAGGATATCATTGCATATTATCTCACAATGTCTGCATAATATACACTTTTGCGGGTCGTACTGGATTATGGAGCGCATATCCTTTTCCATGTCCCTAGGCACCACTCCAAATCTCAAATCCAGATTCTTGTGAGGCGGCATGGTGGAAAGGCGTTTGATGTAGTACAGCACCTGTTCCTTTCTGACAGGACAGCCGCGAATGTAAAAGTCAACATCCACCACTTCGTCAAGCCTCTTTGTTGGGAATATATCAAAGAAATCGTTGTTCTCCATGGCGACCTCAGCATCTCCATATACCTCGGTTTTTACATCTTCCACTGACCAATCATTGCGAAGCTTATTCACACTGCCAGTACACGCACAGTCTCCAAGAGCGATGAGAATATCTGCTCTAGAGCGTATGTATTTCAGACGCTCCTCGTCTATTGGTCTATGAATCGAACCTTCAATAAATGCAATATCATAGTCATCAGAATGTTCTTTCATGACCTCACGAAAAGATACAATCTCCAGTCTATCTACAACATCCAGGATTTCCTCTTCGAGGTTAGCAATTTGAAGTTGACACCCTTCACAACTTGCAAAATCAAAGAATCCTACTCTTGGCTTTGACAACATATTATCACCGTTGGTATTATTATATTCTTGTTTATCATATTCATGAATAGTGATTGCAATATGTGTTATTTAATGTAAAATCATATTAATGAGTGTAAAAAGTATCATTAATGCTCATTTTCATATATCAAATATATAAACTATAGATATAAAATACATTTCAAAATGGTATTAATTATGTGTTTTTTTAGACTGTTTGATTATACTATTTTTGCACTTACTTAACCTAAAAGTATTAATAATGATAATCCGATTATTGTTTTATGGCGGATTTGCTAAACGATAAATTAAACCTTGAGATATTGGAGAACATAGTGTCAGGAACTGGGGTCAGTGTAAATATCAGCGCCCTTTCAAAAAGTTTGAACAAACATAGGAACACCATCAAGAACCAGGTTGACGAACTTTATAAAAATAATATTATTGTTGGCCCCTATTATCCTTTTACTGAAGTATTCAATGAGCGGCCTCTTTTTGCAGTCATTAAAGCAGACCTTCCAAAAACAGAGCAGGTAGAAAAGTTCCTTCTTGAAGATGATGCCATTTTCGCTTCTTTCAGATCATGGGATGAAGGATATAACACATTGCTACTGGAATTTCATAAAGATATGTCTTCCTACTATCTATGGAAGGAACGTTTAGTAAAAGATAATATTTTACCTCCATTGGAGAACAGGTTTCCGGCTGATGTTCTATTTTTAGATAATAAGCTTCGTATCAAATATGACCCAAATTCAAGTATTATTTGTCTAGAAAAAGCATTTAAAGAAAATAATGAACTGATAATCAATGGATATAAGATAAAAGAGCTAGGCTTCAAAATATTAAAAAAATTATTACGTGGTGAAGGAATCAAAACCAATGAACATCTTCTAGCAGGAAAGTTGAACACACACCGGAGAACCATTGAACGGCGAATAGAAAAACTCATGGATGCGGGAATCATTTCAAGACCCTTGTGCCGATTTCCCAAGTTCTTTGTTCCACCAGATTACGTGCTTGTATTTTGTTTTGTCAGACTAAATAAGTGTAAAGAACGAATATATGAACACATAAAAAATCACTGTAGCATCCCAATCGCTTATCGTGGCCACACTGGGCGATATAATCTGTTATATTTCGGTACCTTTGCCAGTGTTGAAGATCATTTTAAATGGGAAGAAAATCTGCATGAAATATTCCCTGATGACTGTTTTGGGGCAATGAAAAAGACATATCTATCACCAAGAGTAACTGCCACCATCGACCAGCAAAAGGTATGTCTTGGCGTAATAAAAGGGAGAAAATGGGCTCTGATAGAAAAGGAAGCCGAAGAATAAACTCTGAATATTCAAAAACAAGAAAACTAAAAATGAAAGAGATGCCCACCCAAAGGCGGGCGTATTATTTTGCTTAGTTATAGCTCATTACTCAATCTGCCGGAACACCATCGGCCCAAACCCCAGGACTGGCAGAGTTCAGTATCAGGTCGAAATTGCCTGCCGTGTCTGGGTCATAGCACTTGCTCAGTGTTATGGCTGTATCATTGGTCCACGAGCACATACCGAATTTTAGAGATATGGAATCGAAGCCATTGATGTTCAGCAATGCAGACACATGTGCTGCGCTCTGTCCAGTAAAGCAATACACCACAATCTGGCGGTCTGTTGGAAGTGTTGCCAGTGTGGCATCATCGAAGAGGTCTCCTGCGGCTATATTGACTGCCGTTGGAACATGTCCTGCTGCATAGGCTGTCGAGCTTCTCACACTGATTATGTACGGGTCATTGGCAGTGTAGCTGTCATTGAGATTGTTGAACAGCGCATTGTTGGTTATGTACATTGTCGGCACTGTTGCTATATATCCCTCACAGGCCTGGCGGAGTATCTCCCACTCATCAGAACTGCCCTCGAAGGTAATGCCTATACCGGCATCTCCGTCATCACATTGACGCGTGGCAGTTGTCATGTCTCCGGCAGCTGTTCCGCTGCAAGTCGGGTTAACCATCTGATGTACCGAAGCATTGAAGTGTATGGATATGCCAGTATTATTGGTCCAGGAGCCCATACCGTGTAGCAAAGACACGGCATCGAAACCGAGAACATTGAGCAGGGATGTCACATGGCTGGCTGTTTGTCCAGTATAGCACACCACCACAACCTGGGTCTCGTCATCCGGTAGAAGTGTAAGATTCTCTACGCTGAAGAGGCTTCTCCAGGGCATATTGACAGATGTGGGTATGTGACCTGCTTTATAGTCCGTTGCCGAGCGGATGCTGAGAACGAATGGGTCATTGGTCGCATCTGTATCGCTGAGAAGTGCCTGGAGTGCAGTTGCAGTGATGTATCTTGGTCCACCTTCCAAGTAGGCCGCTGAGGCTTCCTGAAGAATTTTGGCGTCTGTCTTGCCGGCTATTGTGCCATCGGCTATTGTTCCAGCACTGGTTCCCATGACGACCTCATAGTTATTGCATGCAGTTCCCCTGACATACCTTGACGGAGCAACCGTTGTATCGGTGGTCCAGCCAGTCATTCCCCATTTCAAGGCAGTTGCGTTGTAGCCATTCATGTTGAGAAGAGCTGTTGCCTGGCTGGCTGTGTGTCCAGTGTAGCAGACAACCACTATCTGGGTATCATCTGCTGGTAACTGGGCAAGGTTCTCGTCCTCGAAGAGACTGCTGAGCCCTATGTTCACAGCGCCTGGTATGTGGCCTATGGCATACTGGGTGGATGAGCGTACTGTCAGGACGAATGGATCGTCGGTTGTGTCACCGTCGTTCAGGTTCTCGTAGAGGCTTGCTGCAGAAATAGCAGCGGGCTTTCCCTCTGCCAGGTAATTGCTGCAAACCGTTCTGGTTATGTCATAGATCGTGCCTGTTACCGCCTCTGTGGTGCCGTCTCCGGTTGTATCATCACCACATTGTCTTGTGCTTCTGGTCCATGTGCCTGGCTCAGTGCCAGATACTGTTGTATAAGAAACTTCAGGGTTGGTGAAACAGGATGGTGCAATGTCAGTATTGGTTGTCCAGGAGCACATACCCCACTTGAGGCATACTGCATCGTAGCCCAGGGTATTGAGCATGGCAGTGGTCTGGCTGGCTGTATGTCCTGTGAAGCAGTAAACTACTATCTGCTTGTCTGCAGGCAGCTTGTCCAGATTAGCCTCTGTGAAACCATCTCTCCAGGCAATGTTTACTGCGCCTGGTATATGGCCTGCCGCATAGGCTTCTGCACTTCTCACGCTTAGTATGAAGGGGTCATTTGCCGTGTAGCCATCATTGAGATTGGCATAGAGAGCATCGGCGGTTATCATGGTGTTCTTTCCGGCGGCCAGGAATCCCCTGGTTGCTGTCAGAACGACCCTGGCCGAATCTGCAATAATGCCATCGTCCATGGTTCCACAATCTGTGCCCATAATAACTGGATAGTTGTAGCATGCGCTTGCCCTATCATAGTATGATGGGGCAATTGTTGCATCGGATGTCCAGCCGGTCATTCCCCATTTCAGTACTGTGGCATTGTAGCCATTCATATTGAGAAGGGCCGCAGCCTGGCTGGCTGTGTGTCCAGTATAGCAGACCACAACAATCTGGCGGTCATTATCTGGCAGCTTGGTAAGGTTCTCTTCTGTGAACAGTGTCCTGAAACCAATGTTTACCGCGCCGGGTATGTGGCCTATAGCATACTGTGCCGAGGACCGGATGCTGAGTATGAATGGGTCATTGTCTGTGTTTCCATCGTTAAGATTGTCCTGCAATGAAGACGCAGATATTGCCGGTGGTTTGCCGGATGCCATATAATCATTGGCGATTCCAGTGAGGTCTCCGGTGCCTGTATCAGCGGTGTCTGCTGACGTGCTTGGTACAGGATCTTCCCCGCATTGCCTGGTGCCGCTGGACCTTGTTCCTCCGGTCCAAGTGCCTGGCTCGGTGCCAGTAACATATGGAAACTCGCCGATGGTTGACCTGTCATAGAAGCCTGAAGCCACTGTTGTGTCGGATGTCCAAGATGCCATTCCCCACTTCAGGCAAACCGCATCGTAGCCCAGGGTATTGAGCATGGCGGTTGTCTGGCTGGCCGTGTGCCCTGTAAAGCAGTAAACGACAATCTGCTTGTTCATTGGCAACAAGGATAGGTTCTCGGAAGTGAAAACGCTTCTCCAGGCAATATTGACTGCGCCGGGTATGTGGCCAGCTTCATAGGCCTCAGCACTTCTAACGCTGAGTATGAAGGGGTCATTACCGGTGTAACCGTCATTCAAATTGGCGTATAATGCCTCGGCTGTTATCATGGTGTTCTTTCCTTCTGCAAGATAGTCATTTGTGGCTCCGAGTATATCTTTCTCGGATGCCACATCATTTTCACTTTCAGTGCTATCTGGCTCGAACATGGTAAAGAGCACCACACTCATGATTAATACAACTACTAGTACTACTGTCATTATCTTATTCATTTCTGTCATTTTATTCACCTCCTGCGGCCTATATAGCCGTCAGCCTCCCTGTCTTTTCATTCCATTTAACAAACACATTCCAGAGCAGAAGAATCAATAGTATGAGGCATACTGAGCCGCCGTACCCGAATGTGTCAGGCAGGAATATCTGTTGCTGCATACTGGCAGGCAGCATGTCCAGGAATGCTGGTTTTATGTATTCGGCTGCCAATGGCAGAGTAATAACAAGTCCAACAAGAGCAAGCCAGAGCTTTACATGCCCTTCGCCGGCCCTCCATGTGGAACCAACTGTGCAGCCTCCTGCTATGGTCATTCCCAGGCCGAATATTACTCCACCAATAATGGCTGGAACCCAGAAATTGCCTGCCACCATTGACATGGGAGCTCCCAGACCCCTGTACTTGATTATAGTAAAACCGATTAGACCTACTATTATGCCTCCTATTAGTGCCTGGGTTGGCTCTGAATCACCTGTCAAAAAGGTCTCCCTTAGTGTCCGCACAATGCAAAACCGTGAGCGCTGAAGTACGAACCCAATCATCAGGCCTATGAGCACAAAACCAATCAGAACCTGTTCTGTTGCTCCATCGTAAAGAAACATAAGTGCTGCGCCAATGGCCAGTACTATGATTCCAGCAAGGGGCTGTAAAGAACCGCCCTTTGTCTTTGCTGCCAGTAAAGTAGATGATTTTCCAGAGCTTAATCCGGGATGATTTTCCATCTCCCATAGCAGATATTTCACAGCTATGAACACGCCGATGAACAGGCCCAGCACAAAGACCAGGGCTCCACCGGACAATGCTGCCCATCCACTGTAGAATTGGCCAATGGTGCATCCCATGCCAATTATGGCACCAATGCCCATCAACACTCCACCAAACAAGCCCTTGGCCATCTCGCCCTTGGGCGGTACCCTGATGGCAAATTCCTTTGCCATAAGTGCGGCCCCCATGGCGCCAATAAGCATTGTGATTGAGAGCATGCCATATCTGTTATCAAGTAGGGCAGTTACGCCATTGGGCGCGGAGTTCGAAAGGCCGACGCCTACAATGTCGAACATATTTTGGCCCCAGCTCAATAATCCTCCACTGGAACCCCATGGAGACATTATCAGAAATAGGCAGACGCTGAGAACAGAGAGTATGATACAACCTATCCACATCTCCCATGATTTGCCGAATAACTTGGCATATAATCCATCAGAATCGCCTTTTTTCGCAGGTGGTTCCGTAACTTCTTCAGGTTTGGGCCCGGATTCTACCTCCTTTACAATCTCCTTCTCCTCCTGCATTACACTATCTTTGGATTCAACTTCTTCGTCTGACACTGTATTTCCTCCAGTTATTTAATTCAAGATTGTTGATTATGCCTTTCGTATGTAGAATACATTGGCACCGCCTTCCTCGGCGGTTCCCAGGAGCTGGTTTCCAGTTTTGCCACACCATTTGGGAATATCTTCCTTTGAACCAGGGTCTGTTCCAATCATTTGCAGTACCTTGCCAGACGGCATCTTCTTCATTGTCTTGGCAAGCTTGATTATCGGCATGGGACATGAAAGTCCCTTGCAATCTAGTGTTTCATCAAATTCCATTTTATTCAACTCCATATTTATCAAAATGAGAAAGAAAGGTCAGCACCATGTGCCTCCACTACGAAAGTGGTCGCTCCACATACCTCAACCTCTTCAATCAGTTCATCTGCGGTCATATCATTCGCTGGAAGTCCAAGTTCACACATGAGAAGTCTGCCGTCCAGGGCTATAACACCCTCCAGCAGATCAACCATCTCTGGCATACCCTTACCCTTCATATTTTCCAGCACTCCCTTCTTCAAGGCCGGTGCTGCATCAGGTGTGAAGTACATTATCACATCATCTCCTGATGCCGCTGCACTGGACGCAAGAATAAATGCAGGGAATAAATTCTTATTTTCTGTTCCATTCACAGTTATCGCTACTTTTCCCATATTAACACCCTTTTATGTCTTTAATGATACTTTTATACACAATGTTGTTCACATATATTCTATATTTTTATATCATATATGTATAACAAAAAAACGCGAAGGCATGTTGATATATAAATCTATCTTACTAAATAAAAATAACGGCGTTATATAACGGCGTTAAATAAAAGAGTACTGGCTTCAGTCTCCCCTGCATACTACACATTTCTTTATTTGGGTGCTTGTGAGGCGATATTCACTGAATTTCGGATTGTATAATATTTTTTCACATATTTCACAGATACAGTTCCATGGTTCGACATCCACACCTATATTCTCCTGTTCCATGATGCATCTTGCTGCCTCTTTTGTGTATTTTTCAATTTCCGGGAAAATTTCCAATAATAATTCGTCCCTTCCACGAATTAATGTGCGATACTGGCTAACAGATGCCTGTGTGATGTCCAGCAATGATGCTACATCTACCTGCCTCAGACCATAGTCCTCAATAAGAACCTTAACAAGCTCCGCCCTTACATTGGGCAGAATCGTGTTAACGACAATCTCACATGGTGGTCTCATAAGGAATGCTAATTATATCCACATAAATAAAGATAACGATGTTATATAACAGTGTTAAATTTATATCTGACAAAGATGATATAAACATTTATATAATGTGTTTAACTTCAAGTGCCTCATCGTATCATTAGATACATAAAATATCATTCAATTGTGAATATGGGAGGTAAATCATGTCAAAGAAAATATTGGTAGTAGGGGGCGTCGCTGGTGGTGCAGGAACTGTCACCAGGGCACGAAGGTTAAGCGAGGATGCAGAGATAATACTTTTTGAGCGTGGTGAATACATTTCCTTTGCCAATTGCGGATTGCCGTACTATATCGGTGACGAGATAAAGGACAGGGATGATCTGCTGGTCACAACTGTCGATCTTCTGGAGGATAGATTCAATATAGATGTTAGAATCTTCAATGAGGTCATTGATATTGACAGGGAGAACAAGGAAATCATTGTGAAGGATCTAAAGAAAGGCGAGGAATACAGAGAAAGCTATGATGTTCTGGTATTATGCCCAGGAGGTTCACCCATCAAGCCGCCGCTTGAGGGCATAGACCTTGATACTGTTTTCTCCCTCTGGACCATTCCGGATTCTGATAAGATAAAATCCTATGTTGCTGAAAATAAACCGAAATCTGCAGTGGTCATCGGCGGTGGATTTATAGGTCTGGAGATGGCAGAGAACCTAAAATTCCTTGGTCTAGATGTCACAGTGGTTGAAATGCTGGACCAGGTTCTGCCTCCTCTTGACTTTGAGATGGTGTCATTGGTTCATCAACACATCATAGAGAACGGTGTCCATTTGCACCTCTCTGATGCAGTCAGCTCCTTCCACAAGAAGGGCGATAAAACAGTAGTCAAGACCAAAAGCGGTGCTGAACTGGAATCTGACATGGTAATTCTTTCAATTGGCGTTAGACCGAACAATGAATTGGCCAAGATTTCTGGACTTGAAATGGGTGACCGTGGTGGAATAAAGACAAACAAGAACATGCTGACCTCAGACCCCAATATCTATGCTGCTGGAGACGTCTGCGAGGTGACGGATTTCATAAACAGGCAGCCGGCCATGATCCCACTTGCAGGCCCAGCTAATAAAATGGGGCGCATCGTTGCTGATAATATATTCGGAAGGAAATCAGAATACAAGGACACCCAGGCTTCTGCCATAGTGAAGATATTTGATCAGACTGTGGCACTTTCAGGCAATAATGAGAAGCTTTTACAGAGATTTAACATACCATATCTAAAATCATATACACAATCTGGCTCACATGCGGCTTATTACCCTGGGGCCCAGATGATGAACATAAAACTTCTATTTTCTCCAGATGATGGAAAGATACTAGGCGCACAGATTGTTGGAATGGACGGAGCCGACAAGAGATTGGATGTTCTTGCCACTGCCATCAGGGCAGGCATGACTGTCTATGACCTTGAAGAACTGGAATTGGCCTATGCACCTCCATTCTCATCCGGAAAGGACCCTGTCAATATGGCTGGCTTTACCGCTTGTAATATCATGAGAGGTGACGTGGAAATGGTCTACTGGGATGAGATTGACGACCTTTTACAGAAAGAGAATACAATGCTTCTTGATGTAAGAGATGACGAGGAAGTTGAAATGCACAGCCCCCTCGACGGAGCCATCCACATCCCGCTCAATCAGCTCAGAAAAAGACTTTCAGAACTGGACAAGAGCAAGGAATACATCGTCTACTGTGCCATGGGTCTTCGCGGATATATCGCTTATAGAATGATGTTCCTCAATGGCTTCAAGGTCAAAAATATGGGCGGTGGTACTGTAATTTACAATGCCCCCAAAGCGAAATTGATAGTGGCTTCTTCTGCCACACCTGAACAAGCCGTGGAATTTGCAGAGGATTGCTTTGATAACTATGACTTTGAGGTCAATGCTTGCGGCGTTCCCTGCCCAGGGCCAATAATGAAACTGGCAAAGAAGATGAAAGAAATGCAAGATGGCCAGGTGCTGAAAATAACAGCATCGGATGTGGGCTTCAGCAAGGATGTACCAGGCTGGTGCAAAAAAACAGGAAATGAATTGATCGCTCTGACCACAGAGAAGGGCACTTACATGGCACTCATCAGCAAGGGGGCTGCAAAGATGGCAGTCAAGACCGAGGAAGAATGCGCCCCTGCAGCAATAGCCACAGATGTCAAGCCTGACTTCGAGGTCAATGCATGCGGTGTCCCGTGTCCAGGGCCAATAATGAAACTGGCAAAGAAGCTCAAGGAAATGGAAGTTGGACAGGTCTTACAGATTATTGCATCAGATGTTGGCTTCTCCAAGGATGTTCCAGGTTGGTGCACAAAAACCGGAAACGAATTGCTGGCCATGACCTCCGAGAAAGGAATATACACTGCTGTGATACGCAAAAAGTAATACGTAAACTACCAGGCCTTAAAAGACCTGGCGTTACGATTCAGGCCTGTATGTTTACCTGTGTAGGCCGCATACCTGATTATCAAAGCCAGATGGCTTTGATTTGATATGTTAGAAAATGTACGGTATGCGGCGGAGTTTCCTTGTTATATTCGTGTAAATGGCCGATTCATCCACAGCCTAAAGACTGTGGGGTTCCGACCTATTTCCACTAAATTACCAGTGTGGAGAAACCCTCACTCGTAAGGAAAGCCCTCGATAGCTTCGCACATGTTCTGATACCAGTTATCAGTGTGCTCCTTCAATTTGGTCTTGACATTCACCGGGGGGACTGCGGTATAAAGATGATAATGTCCACCTCTCTCCATGTAATGAGTTTCCTTGATGCAAATACCGCATAATATCAGGCGCTTCAGGCATCGATATGCAGTGCTTCTGTCTTTGCCTAATAGCGTACCAAGCTCCTCTGCTTTCATTGGCCCTTTCTTGACTAGGGTTTTATAGGAGGTCACTTCCAGAGGATTCAGACTGAGAACGCATTGAAGTATGTCGTCACATTTGCTTCGGGGCATCTTTGAATCGGGCTTGTTTTCGGGGCTCATGATATTAGTATCTAATTCCGATG
>JAUWNU010000116.1 GCA_030612505.1 Methanomassiliicoccales archaeon | reverse complement strand
TGTTACCGATGCAGCTGGAAACAGCGACCAGGAATCTATTGCAGTCTATGTGCTCCATGAGACCACAGTGCCGTCAGAGGAAATACCCTGGTGGTCAATTACCCTTATGGTAATGATCCTTGCAGTCATGGTCACCACAGTATTCATCTTTAAGTCCTCAAAGAATTAATCATCCATCAACATTCCTTATATCCTCCATGAAAACTACGTTTTAATGGATTAATGAAGTATTTTTCAAAATCTAAAGCAAGACCTCTCGGTAATTCCATGAATAATGAAAAAGATACTGGTGTTACTTTTTCCTGGACTCTTTAGCCTTAGGTCTCAGTTTATTGTACCCGCATTTTCTGCATCTTGTGGCCTTCTTTGGATTGCTGGCATAGCATTTCATGCATATCTTCTTGTCCAGCGTCCTTGCCTCTGCTTCAGGAAATCTTGCCATATAGTACACCTTGGGTCGTAGCCGTGGATAATGCATTGTATATTAAATGATTTCGAAAGTACAATTTTACATATCTATATATATACGCGCGTATTATGACGCGCATACACGCAACCACATATGTAAGTGGGCAATTATTGAACTCGCATATGTTGGAGATGATAATATGACATCCGACGACAAATATGATGCTGAAAAAATCCAGGTTCTAGAGGGCCTGGAGGCAGTAAGAAAGCGACCGAGCATGTACATTGGAAGTACAGACACCCATGGCCTGCACCACTTGGTCTATGAAGTGGTGGACAATAGTATTGACGAGGCAATGGCTGGTTACTGTACCGAGATCAATGTGGTTGTGAAACAGGATGGCAGCGTCAGTGTCCGGGACAATGGTCGGGGAATTCCGGTGGGCATACATCCGAAATACAAGAAGTCAGCACTGGAGATAGTTATGACAAAGCTCCATGCCGGCGGTAAGTTCGACAATAAGAGTTACAAGGTATCTGGCGGTCTGCATGGTGTTGGTGTTTCAGTGGTTAATGGCCTGGCAGAATGGCTAGTTGCCATAGTGGAGAAGGATGGCAAATTCTATGAGATGAGATTTGAGCGCGGCCTGCCAGTTGGAGAAATGAAGGTGTCTGATGGAGCAGGGCATAATGGAACAACTGTAGTCTTCAAGCCAGATGAACAAATATTCGAAACAGTTGAGTTCGATTTCAATGTCATTCTCAACCGAATGAGGGAGCTTGCCTTCCTAAATAGCGGCCTTCGCATCACCGTGGAAATTGAGGGGGATGAGGAATCCATTAATATTTTCAAGTATGATGGTGGAATAATAGAATATGTAAAGTACATCAATAGAGCCAAGAACTCGCTTCACCCAGAACCAATCTATTTTTCCGGAACAAAGGGAGATACCCAGCTTGAGATTGCCATGCAATATACTGACAGCTACCGTGAGGCCATTCATACCTATGCCAACAATATCAACACGATAGAAGGCGGAACTCATCTCAGTGGTTTCAGGGCGGCATTGACCAGAACCCTCAATGACTATGCCAAGAAGAACAGATATCTGACTGACAAGACCATGAGCCTCAGTGGAGAGGATGTTAGAGAGGGGCTTACGGCCATCATCAGCGTGAAACTGGGCGAGCCACAATTTGAAGGCCAGACCAAGACAAAACTGGGAAACAGCAGTATAAGAGGGATTGTGGAAACACTTGTAAACGAGAAGCTGGCAGAGTTCCTGGAGGAGAACCCGAAAATCGCCGAAATCACTATTCAAAAATCAATTTTATCTTCCCAGGCAAGGGAGGCTGCCAGGAAGGCCCGCGAACTTACTCGAAGAAAAGGATTCCTTGAGGGCGGTGGATTACCTGGCAAGCTGGCAGATTGCTCTGAAAAAGATCCAGCGAAATCCGAACTTTACATTGTGGAGGGAGATTCTGCAGGCGGTTCAGCCAAGCAGGGCAGGAATCGAGAATTCCAGGCCATCCTTCCGCTTCGTGGTAAAATTCTCAATGTTGAAAAGGCCAGGCTGGATAAGATTCTGAAAAATAATGAGATAAGAAATCTCATCACTGCCTTTGGAACCAATATTGGAGAAGAATTCGACCTGGAGAAGGCCCGTTATCACAAGCTCATAATCATGACTGACGCTGATATTGACGGTGCTCATATTCGAACGCTACTGCTTACCTTTTTGTACAGGTACATGAAGCCGCTCATCGAGGCTGGCTATGTGTATATCGCACAGCCGCCGCTTTACCGTGTTTTCAAGGGCAAGACCGAGCACTGGGTCTATACTGACCGTGAGAAAGATGATTTGCTCAAGGAAAAGGGCGATGGCTGGGGCGTCCAGAGGTACAAGGGTCTTGGAGAAATGAATGCTCATCAATTGTGGGACACTACAATGGACCCGGAAAATCGGATACTGTTATTGGTGACCATCGATGATGCAATATTGGCTGACGAGCTTTTCACCATTCTGATGGGTGATGCAGTGGAGCCAAGAAGGGATTTCATAACCGCCCATGCAAAAGACGTTGTGAACCTGGATGTGTGATTTCATGGCAGACGAAGAAATAATTAAAGATACTGAAAAGGATAAGATCGTTCCGCAGCCCATCGAAAAAGAGATGGAAAAATCATACATCGATTATGCAATGAGCGTTATTGTTTCCAGGGCACTTCCAGATGTACGTGACGGCCTGAAGCCAGTACACAGAAGAATCCTTCATGGAATGAATGAATTGGGGCTTGTACACAACCGTTCTTTTAAAAAGTCAGTTCGTGTAGTGGGTGACGTTCTTGGTAAGTATCATCCCCATGGCGACCAGGCACTTTATGGCGCTTTAGTGCGAATGGCCCAGTCCTTCAGTTTGAGATACATGTTAATTGACGGTCAGGGTAATTTCGGCAGTGTTGATGGTGACAGTGCAGCAGCCATGAGGTACACCGAGTGCCGCATGAGGCGCACAGCCGAGGAAATGCTGTCAGATATTGACAAGGACACTGTTGAATTCGTTGACAATTTCGACGGCAGCTTCCAGGAGCCTACAGTCCTGCCAAGCAGAATTCCAAATTTGCTGATAAACGGAACCACTGGCATAGCTGTGGGAATGGCTACCAATATGCCGCCTCACAATCTCAGAGAGGTGGTTGACGGTCTTACGCATTTAATTGACAATCCAGAGGCAGATGTTTCTGACTTAATGGAATTTGTTCAGGCCCCGGACTTCCCCACAGGCGGTACAATCTACGGTCTGGCTGGTATTGTTGAGGCCTATAATTCCGGCCGTGGCCGGATAAGGATCCGGGCAAAGAGCCATGTGGAAGAAATGGACAATGGCAAATCCCGAATAATTGTAACTGAAATTCCATATCAGGTAAATAAGGCAAGGCTCATAGAAAACATTGCAGACCTCGTTAAGGCCAAGAAAATCGAGGGCATAACAGACCTCCGGGATGAGAGCGATAGGAAGGGAATGCGCATTGTAATAGAGCTTAAAAAGGGCATCATGGAGGAAGTCATACTCAATCAACTGTACAAACACACACAGATGCAGACCACCTTCGGAATTATTAATTTAGTGCTGGTAAACAATGAACCAAAGGTATTGAATCTCAAAGAACTAATGGAGTATTATATCGAACACCGCAAGGTAATCGTCACCAAAAGAACAGAATATGACCTGAAAAAGGCACAGGCCAGGGCTCACATACTCGAGGGACTGCTTATTGCACTGGACAATATAGATGAAGTAATTGCTATTATTCGTAAATCCAAGGGCTCTGATGAGGCCAAGGAAGGTCTGATTGCCAGATTCATGTTCTCACCTGAACAGGCAAAAGCAATCCTTGATATGAGGTTGAGCAAGCTCACAAACATGGAGCGCCAGGGTGTTAAGGACGAACATGCAATGCTTATCAATGTCATTGCTGACCTCAGCGATATCCTGGACAAAGCAGACCGTGTGCTGACCATCATCAAGGAAGAGCTTGAAGAGGTCAAGAACAGATATGGCGATGAGCGTAAGACTGACTATGTCATCCATGCAGATGATATGGACATTGAAGACCTGATTCCCGAGGAAGATGTGGTTGTCAGCATTACCCAGACTGGCTATATTAAAAGACTACCACTGGACACCTACAAGGCCCAGCGCCGGGGCGGTGTCGGCCTAATTGGCATGGAGACCAAAGAGGAAGATTATGTGACCAAGCTTTTCGTTACGTCCACGCATAATTTCATCATGTTCTTCACCAACAAAGGGCGAGTATACTGGCTCAAGGCCTGGAAAATACCCGTAGGCGGAAGGCATGCCAAGGGCAAGGCCATAATCAATTTACTTCCGAGACTGGAAGATGGCGAGTTAGTAACTACCGCCATGCCAATCAAGGAATTTGATGACCAGCACTGGCTCATGTTTGCAACCAAGAAGGGTATAATCAAGAAAACCATACTTTCAGCATACAAGCGCCCAAGGGTCACTGGCATATGGGCCGTGAAGCTCCGTGACGGTGATGAACTGGTTCGTGTAGCAATGACCGACGGTTCCCAGGAGATAATACTGGCATCCAAGCGAGGCCAGGCAGTGAGATTCTCCGAGTCCGATGTAAGAACAGTCAGCCGCCACTCAATTGGTGTCAAGGGAATGACACTTGCCCCGAAAGATGAGGTTGTCTCAATGGCAATTGTGAGTTCAGAAGAAGAATCAATTCTCACGCTGACAGAAAACGGCTATGGAAAGCGCTCACTGGTTGGAAACTACAGAAAGACCAAGCGCGGTGCAAAGGGTGTCATGACCATACGTGCCAATGAAAGAAACGGCCAGGTGGTAATGGTTCGCCAGGTATCTGATGAGCATGAGCTGATAGTTACTTCAGAATCCGGCATGGTAATACGCATGCCAGTATCTGATATTCGCGTCATCGGCAGAGCAACCCAGGGCGTCAGGATCATGCGGATCAAGCCAGATGACCGTGTGGTTACTGTCTCTAAAATCCTCAAGGCCGAAGAAGAGGACGAGATACTGGACGCTGCCGAAGTTGAACATACCGAAAAGAAGCCGATTTCCGATGCTGACTTTGTTGGGCTTGAGAATGGCGAGGAAGAATCTGAGTAAAAATAATGGCTGGCTTTTCCGAGCCAGCCCCATTTTGATTTTCAAACTTAGCTAAAGCTAAAGAGTTAAAAACGAAAAAGTGGAAAAAAGGTAGCTGGAGTAATACTACAGCTGTATTAGTCTGCAATATTACGCATTACAATTTCTTGAGGTTTGCAGCCTGAGGTCCCTTATCGGAATCTTCCAAATCGAATTCGACTTCGTCGCCTTCGTCCAGACGTATTCCTTCGGGTATAGCGGTCCTGTGAACAAATATGTCCTTTTCGCCATCGACTTCGATAAAACCAAAGCCCTTCATGCCGTTGTACCATTTTACGGTGCCCTTCATTAGTGTCACCTCCTCAGATATATTATTGAGGATCTGATCTTTTAATATTTTTAGGAAACACCATCTCATATAATTAGTTGTGTATGGATATTTTGTAGGTAAATTATTATCATAAAACCCTCATATCGGCTTGTTGGTGAACATATGAATAAGATTAAACTGGGTAAGAGCAATCTCATGGTATCGAGGATAGGCATCGGAGGCGCACAGTGGGGCATGGAGAATTATGGGATCACAGATCCAGCCACCATAAAAGCCACAATAAATCATGCAATTGATTCTGGAATTAATTATCTGGATAGTGCTGAATCATATGCTGACGGTGCCTCGGAAAAATACATTGGCCAGGTGCTCAAGGAACGCGGTGACAGGGAAGACCTCATAATCGCCACAAAGATTCATCCACTGCATCTGGGATTCGATGAAGTTCTCAAGGCTTGCAATGCCAGCCTTCGCAGATTGAACACCGATTACATCGACCTATTTCAGATTCACGCCCCAAGTCCCACTGTTCCCATTTCCGAGACAATGATTGCTCTGCGAACATTGCTGGATGACGGCAAAATCCGTCATGTGGGCCTGTCCAATTTCCAGGTATCAATGTG
Source organism: Methanomassiliicoccales archaeon (assembly GCA_030612505.1). Classification (GTDB taxonomy): domain Archaea; phylum Thermoplasmatota; class Thermoplasmata; order SG8-5; family SG8-5; genus JAGLQM01. Next base: position 1,125 of record JAUWNU010000116.1, on the reverse strand, counting down.
CGAGGTTGCAATTAATTCACTGGACAATCATGAGATAATATCCAATCAACTGGAATACAGCATTCTCAACAGAAACATCGAAAAAGCAATGCTGAAATATGCCACCTGGCGTGAGATGGCCGTAATCGCATACTCCCCTCTGGCCAGGGGAATGCTCACAGGTAAATTCATGTCTGGCCATGAACTTCCAGTTGATGACCGGCGCCACAAGAAGCCATTATTCAGAAACAAGGAGAACATTGCTCTCCTGCAGCCGCTGATGGAATTGCTGAAGGAAATTGGCGACAGGAACAATGCTGACATAACCCAGGTTGCTTTAAACTGGCTTCTGAAATTCGATAATGTTATTCCACTTCCAGGTGCAAAATCAAAAGAGCAGATTGACAGTCATGTGGCAGCAACCACATGGAAGATGGCAGATGAAGATTGGGATGCAATATCCAAAGCTTCTGAAGATCTGCGCCTGAACAATTTCTACTATTTCGGCCAGGACTGAACATGGTTAGCAAGAAGGATAAAGATGCTGAAAATGGCCTCCAGGTATTTGCAATAATGGGTATTATCTGGACCCTTGGATTCCTGTACTGGACCTGGGATGGTGCTCTTTCAGGTTTTGGCATGAGCCAGATGGCATTATCTTGCTGCAACACAATCAATATTCTCCTGTCAATTATCTCTCTGGCATCCTGGAGGTACACAAAGAAGGAAAATCGAATCAAAGATTATCTGGAAGAGTATTTTAAGAAAAATGAATCTATTTCTGTGGAGCATATGATCAAAGAATTTCGCATATCCCAATCATCTGCCATTAAGACCATCAGCGCATGGGCCATGGAAACTTCTGTTAAAGGTGAATATGATGTCATGACTGGCATTTATTCAAAAGAGCCAGAGGAAGAGGTACTATCATTCTGTCCCAATTGCGGCAAAAAAATGGTCTCCAATGATGGTGATAGATGGTGTCTGGACTGTCAAGATATCTAATTTAGTGAAAATAGGTCAAGAACCCCCTGGTCTTTAGGCCAGGGATGAATTGACTATTTACACGGATTATAGCAAGGGAAATCCGCCGCATACCGTACATTTTTCTAGTATATCAAATCAAAGCTATCTGGCTTTGATAAT
>JAUWNU010000064.1 GCA_030612505.1 Methanomassiliicoccales archaeon | reverse complement strand
AGGGGACTGAAACGCTGTGAAGTAATTATTGTATATAATAGTGATGGTTATTATATTGTATAATCTTATTAATTTATATTACTATTAAATGTCTACAATATCCAATAGGGCAGCCAGTACCGAGTTGACATTCCTTGTTTTTAGATGCTCTCCGTCCTCAGAAGGCCAACTTCCATTCTCGTCCTGTAATTCGGCCAGTTTTATGGTTAATTTACCCCATAGTGGAGAATCACTGGCCACCTCACCAACCTTCATACAGTCCAGACACCAGGCTATACAAGCAGCGTCCCAATCTTCCAGTTCTGTTTTCTCAAGATAAGCTAATGCCTCATACATTATAGCTTCATCATCCAGTCCTTTCTTTCCAAAAACAGAAAGTGCCACCCAGGTGGTGTGAATATAACCCATGAACTTGCCGTCCGGGGCCTGGTGGTTCCTGATGAACTCTGCTGCCTGGCTCAATTTCTCTCTTGGGTAGCCGGACCTCAGAAGCAGGTCAGTAATATCTGCAGTTAGCCATAATGTTACTTTATCATCTCCTGGCATATCCCAGATAGGCGGCCCCAAGGGAGCTATTTTCTCATTCTCCGGCCAGAACCCCTTATGCTGCATTTCCAAAAAATAATTGATGGCTGCCTTGGCAATATTAGAATCATCGAGTCCCAGTTCCTGAAGAACATGAACTGCCTGTGCTGTATTGCTCAGACAACTGGGAAAGCCAGGCTTGTCGCCGAATGGAAATCCTCCATCTGGATTCTGAAGCTCGGAAAATCCCTGTAAGACCATATTAGAATCAAAGTCCTGGCCAAATGTATTGTTCAATCGAGCCATCTCAAGCTCATTTCCATTATCTCTGATGAAATCCATTGCCTTTTGAACATCAATCATTGCATTTCCCTGATGAGTTCTTCAGCCCTGTCCATTCTTACTTTCTTTTCTTTAACAAGTATAGGAACTATCTTGTCAATAAGCTCTGGTGTGGCCTTGATGCCAATCTTTTCGGCAGCCATTACCACCACATTCTTGGCGTGGAGTGACATATGACCTCGCTGAATTCCTTCAGTAGCCAGTGCCCTCATTGCAGCAAAGTTCTGTGCCAAACCGACTGAAGCAATTACCTCGCCCAGTTCTGCAGCGCTCTTGATTCCAAGTATCTTCACGCATGCCTTAGCAGTTGGGTGAACCGCAGTTGCTCCGCCTACCAGTCCCACAGCCATTGGAAGCTCAATGCTACCAACTAGGTCTCCATCTGCATTCTTTTCATAGTGAGTTAGAGGTTTGTAGCCTCCCTCTTTCCAGGCAGCATAGGAATGTGCACCAGCTTCAATTGCACGATAATCATTTCCTGTGGCTAAAACCACTGCGTCAATGCCATTCATTATTCCTTTATTGTGGGTTGCGCATCTGAAGGGGTCAGCAACAGCAAAGGCATATGCTTCCAGAATGCCATTGACAACATCCTCGCCGCCTAGCAGTTCTTTGGAGAATATAGCTTCAGATCTGGCTAGCCTATGAACTGCCAGATTGGAAATTATTCGCAGGTAAACCTTTCCGCCGGTTATTTCCTCAATCTTGGGTGAAATGGCCTCTGCCATTGTGTTCACAGCATTTGCGCCCAGGGCATCCAGGCAGTTCACCAGCAGGTGATTGATAATCATTGGGCCATTAATGGAATCAATAATTCGCACTTCCAGGTCTTGGGCGCCTCCACCCAACTTTACTAACATAGGGTCCTTGGAATTTGCCAGTTCAATAAGTTCAGCCTTTTGTTCCAGAATTGCAGCCTTGCCCTTCTCCGGGTCCTCAACATGTGTAAGCTGTATCTGGCCAATCATGATAGGCTCGGTGCTGCTGGTCCTGAAACCGCCGGTTTCGCGAACCATTTTTGCAGAATTGGAGGCTGCAGCAACCACCGATGGTTCCTCGGTGGCCATTGGTACAAGGTAATCCTTGCCATTAACAATGAAGTTCATGGCAATACCCAGGGTTACTGGAATTGTGCCGATGAGATTCTCAATCATACGGTCTGCCTGGGCAGGTTCCAGCGCGCCAGTCTTGGAAAGGATTTCCACCTCTTCGTCACTGAGGCCTGCAAATTCCTGCACTATTTTCAATCTCTCGTCTATTCCCATTTTGTAGAAGCCGCTGATATTGGAGCTAGTCATGTTAATTCACCTATTCACCCCTCATAGTACGAAAGGATAAAACACTTATCCCATTTGTTAGTGGAAATAGGTCGAGAGTCCCACATTCTTTAGGCTTTGGTTGAATCGACTATTTACGACCGCATATAGCTGAACGCCAGCCTATTTATGGGCTGGATGAAAGCATTGGGTCGTAAAAAAGGAATCGCCATGCACCGTACGTCTCCTATTTTTGACTGTAATTTACGTTCAAAATGTCAAAAATAGGATATATGCAAGCATAGAAAATCAAAGTCGATTAAACTTTGATAAATTAGGTGTATGAACAACGATACCTCGTTGTGAATTGAGTGAAAGCCGCAGGATTTCAGTCTGGGCCTATACAGGTAAACATACAGCCACAAAGGAACTGGCATCTATATTATCAATCAGAAACGCCAGTTCCTTTAGGGGCTGGTAGTTTACACGAATATAACAAGGGAACTCCGCCGCATACCGTACGTTTTCTAGTATATCAAATCAAAGCTGTCTGGCTTTGATAATCAGGTGTGCGGCCAATATCAGTAAACATACAGGCCTGAATCGTAACGCCAGCTCCTTTAGGGGCTGGTAGTTTACACAATCGCATGATATAATATCAATGACAATCTTTAAACCAATTCGTTTTATAGCGTATGCCAGTGAAAAGGATGGGTTGATACATGATGGGAAAAATCGGTTTTGACAATGAGTTATATTTAGAGAAACAGACAAAGGCCATACTTGAGCGGGTGAAGAAATATGATAATAAGCTTTACCTGGAATTTGGCGGGAAACTTATCTTTGATTATCACGCTTCGCGTGTCTTGCCTGGCTTTGACCCTAATGTGAAAATTAAATTACTTCAGCAACTGAAGGATAAGGCAGACATCATCCTATGCATATATGCTGGAGATATTGAGAGAAGAAAGATTCGCGCAGATTTTGGCATTACTTATGATGCTGATGCCATGAAATTGATCGATGATCTAAGGCATTGGGGAATAGAGATAACCGCAGTTGTTATCACAAGGTTCAAGGACCAGCCAGCTGTTAATATTTTCAAGAACAAGCTGGAACGCCGTGACATTAATGTCTATACTCATAGCTTCACCAAGGGATATCCCCGTGATGTGGAACTTATCGTCAGCGAGGAAGGATATGGTGCCAATCCATATATCCCCACAAAAAAGCCCCTGGTGATAGTGACGGCACCTGGGCCAGGAAGCGGAAAACTGGCAACATGCCTTTCCCAGATGTATCATGATTATAAACAGGGTAAAAAATCAGGATATTCCAAATTTGAGACCTTTCCTATATGGAACATTCCTCTGAAACATCCAGTTAATGTGGCATACGAGGCAGCCACAGCAGACCTGGGCGACTTTAATATGATTGACCCACATCACAAGAAGGCCTATGGCAAGGAGACTGTGAACTACAACAGGGACGTAGAGGTGTTCCCGATATTGAAGAGCATACTGGAAAAGATTACTGGCTCCGAAGCACCATATCAATCTCCAACTGACATGGGCGTTAATATGGCTGGATATGGCATAGTTGACGATGAAATTGTTCAGGAAGCTGCAAGACAGGAGGTTATTCGCCGGGCCTTCAGATACAACTGTGAATACATGATGGGCTTCATAAACAAGAACACGGTGAAACTATCCGAACATCTTATGGAACAGTTGGGCTCCGCCCCTGAGGATAGAAAGGTAGTCATGCCTGCCAGAAAAGCGGCAGAATGTGCTAAGGAGCAGGGCAAGGGCAATGAAGGAATCTGCTGTGGCGCAGCCATTGAGCTTAGGGATGGCAGAATCGTGGTGGGTAAGAACTCTACCCTGATGCATGCAGGGTCCAGCCTTGTACTCAATGCCATAAAGGTACTGGCCGAGATACCTGACCGCATACATCTACTGTCTCCTAATATACTTCAATCCATAAGTAACTTTGAGAGAGAGATACTAGAAGAAAAAGCAGTGAGCCTGAATCTCAATGAGACACTCATAACCCTGAGCATAAGTGCAGCCCACAATCCCACCGCCCACTATGCCATGGAAAAACTGAAGGAACTGAAAGGCTGCGAGGTACATCTGACCCACATCCCATCTCCAGGTGATGAGACCGGGTTCCGCAGACTGGGAGTTAATCTTACCACAGACCCAATATTCGCCACAAAAAGCCTTTTTACAGAATAGAAAGACCCAATCATGGTAGTTCAGTTCCACCCTGAGTTCAAATATCGCCCGGAAAACCCATCAAGGACGCATCTGGGTCTTGTCAAGGCTGCTGCTAAATATAATAAAAAGAAGAAGAAGTGATGGCTGAATGATTTATATTCAGCCTATCAGCTATTGATTTGAATATTATTGTTTATTAGTCGACCAGCCTAACTCTTCATAATGGCCAACAGGAACATTCCTATTGCTGCCAGTCCACCAAGAAGGGCGGCACCAAGGAAAATTAGGCCAGGGTAAATTATTGAGTCCCAGAGCCATAAGTGTTCAGGAATTATGTTCTGGTAATCCATAAAAAATACCAATAAACCTAAAACTATGCCGCCAATTAAGAGGCCAGCTCCGATTCCTCTGCTTTTTCCACTGCCAAAGTAGACTGTGAAGATACCTGCAAGAAACAGTCCCAATCCCATTATCAGCATAAGTACAAGCAGAAATATCCAAATATCGTCTCCCATCATTTCACCTCAGAATTTCATACCAGTGAGAGTTTTTGTGTCAATGACGCCAGGTATGGTCCTTATATGGTCCACTACAACCTGTCCAAGCACATTGAAGTCATCTGCCTCTATCTTCGCAATAAGATCATATTCTCCGAAAAGCGGATGAAGCTCAGTAATCTCCTTCACTTTCAGAAGTTCATTATAAACCTCATGCTCCTTTGCTGGCGCTGTTGAAATCAATACAAACCCTACGGCCATTCACTCACCTATGACCAACATTGGCTACACACCTATAAATGTTTCGTAAGTTTAGATAAAAATATCTGAGAGGTTCAGCCAGGCACTTTTTTACGCCAATCCAAAGACATGCAGGTATTCAGCACATAAAGTCAGCACTACCAATGGAACTATTAGCATGAGAAAATCATCATCCACCTTGATCTGGGGAAATTCCACTGTAACTGCTGCAATACTGGCCAGTATACCCATGGCGATTATTGTGGGAAGAAAGAAGTCCGAGAGAATCAGCAGGCAAAAGAACACTATGAAGAAATAGAATATTAGCGGAATCAAAGGATACCACTTCATTTTTTTCCGTTTTCGCATCTCACCAATAAGCGGGTCCACCCATCCAATGCCGAAAATAACGCAGGCAACAAACATTGGCTCGAAGAAGAAGAATGCAATGGTAATGCCCATTCCGGCCCAGGCAAATGCAGAAATCTGGTTTCTCTCATATTCCCGCATTCCGAAGAAAATTCTCTTTCTGGCCAGCCGAGCAATTTCCACAATGATGATAGTGGCCAGGGTAATCAAAACCCACCAGGACTTTGGCAGCCAGAGAAAAATATCTGGCATCAGGTAATATATCAAAAATAATGGAGCGCAAAGATGGAATATCCTTCTGAAAAGCGGGCCTTTTTCCATGATAGGATATTGGTTTGAGTGGCATAAGTCTTATGGAGGTTTCTCGATAGATGTAAGAATCTGCCGCTGGAATCGGGGGCTGAGCCAATCATGCCCTGTCTGTGAACACGATACTTCGTGTGAAGGAGGCTGAAAGCCGAAGGGTTTCAGCTGTGGAGGGCGGGGAGGTGGTCGCCAGCGGCATACATCCCAATTTTCACACGAATCCAGCTTACAAACAGGGAAAGTTAGAAAAAACGGCCATCCATATAATCCGTTGAATTTCATCAGTTAACATAAATTAAGATATGAAATTGAACGGGTGCAATGGCGCAAAGCGACATTGTTTTTCTATTTTCAACTTCAAACTAATGTAATAACGAAAATAGAGCCACGCTTTATTTTCGTCTATAAACATATTACCAGAAAGAAAATAAAGCGCCATTGCACGGACTTGAACCGTGGACCTTCCGGTTGCTGCTGCGGCTTTCGGCAGGTATTACATAGCGAAAGACGCCTAACAGCCGGATGCTCTACCAACTGAGCTACAATGGCATATGGAATGAGGGTTGAACACGCCTCCATATTTTAATGTTTCTGGCTATTTCTCAACCTATAGGGTGGCGACTTGCTACGCTCGAAAACGGTTATGTGTGCCTTTCCCCTCCCCTAACCTTGCGTTCCTGCGCTGGCCCCTCGCTTCGCTCACCCGCCTGCCTGGAGTGGATTAGCTTATTTGCACTTTTTATACATAATAATAGCAATTATTGTTGCTAAAAATATTAATTCAAATCCAAAACCAGGTGTTGATGAATCCTCTGTTTCCTCTGCGTCTAAAGGGTCATCATCATCAATATCTAAGTTTCCATCATTAGTATCATTTACTCCAAAGAATGGTTCTACAATAGGATACCTATCTTGATAATTTCCAGCATCCCAATTCGATGTTTCTATTTCATACGGTGTATCTCCTATACCATCACCATCTTCATCAATGCCAGAATAATCACTCCAGTTGTTCCCTATTTGATTATAGTCCCAATAATTAGTTCCTGAAAGAGAGAAATCTCCTACATTTACAAACACATTATCATATATGTAATTGTTATCCCCTCTTATAATCTGAATTGCGCAATATTGAATATTTTCAAATATATTACCTGTAATTAAAGTGTTAGCTGAAAAAGTAAATGATATCCCTGAACTATGGTGGCGAATAATATTATTAATTATTGTGTTATTATTACAATAGAAATCTCTGATTGCACAGGACAGTGAAACAGATTTATATCCATTAAATGTGTTATTTTCAATCAGATTATTATCAGAATGTTTTAAAGAGATGCCAGGATGACATTCACCACTTATATTGTTGTTAATAATGCGATTATTTGATGAATGCAACAGTGAAATACATATCTCAGTATCCCTAAAGGAAAGATCTCTTATAGTGGAATTTGTGACATTGACCAATATTACCTGACCTGCATTTTCTGATATTAATACTCCGTCAACATTACTATAATAATGCACTGGCATATCATCTATTTGATTTGAAGTGTCAATATCATATGAATTCTCATATATGTCCCCATCTATGAAAATTCCACAGTTTAACAATGAGTTATTTCTCAATGTAATATTACGAGAATAACTCAGATCAAAGCCATAGAAAACACTATTAGAAATATTATTACCTTCACACAAGATATCTTCTGAACTAACAATTTCAACTCCAGCATTATGCGATGAAGTAATGTTGTTATTCTCAATGTATGCCAATCTTGAATTGTGAATAAGAATTCCATGGGTATTAATGTCTATTCTATTTTGCTTAATGATAACATTTTCAGTATTAATTAGGTGAATGCCAGCACCACGATTATAACCTTCAGCATCATGCAAATAAGAATCTTGAATTACTACATGGTCTGTTGTATCTTTCAAGTACATACATGCAGAACTATATCCAGATATAGATAATCCTTCAATTAACCATGGATTTGTCTCTGTCCCATTCCCAGGCCAACTTTGAGATGAAAAATCTGCATTTGAATAAATTTTTATTGGTTCATGATAAGCATAGCCACTTGAAGGCTCTGGAATTATAACAATGAGTACTGAGAAAATCAGTAAAACAATCAACATATCTGCTGTTATTCTCATCATCTTTTCCACCTATTGCCAGTCCCCTCACGAACCTCTGGAATATATCACTACCAACAAGATCAATGCTCCCATAATTACCAGGACAGCGACTCCAAAGATGATATCATATGGGATAAACACGATTGGCTTGCTTTCTATATCTAGTGGATTGGTCCCTTCAACATATTCCCTTAGATTGTCATAACCGTCCCCATCAGGATCTTCATGTGCATCTTCACTATTTGTGATATTAAAGCCATATCTTAGTTCCCATTCATCTGGCATGCCATCATTATCGTCATCCTCATCTCCTCTATCACCTATGCCATCTCCATCTGAGTCCTTCCATTCTCTACGGTCATTTGGAAAGGCATCTGGATTATTTCCATCTGGATTATCTCCGTACCCATCACCGTCAGCATCGCTCCACTGTGTTGGTTCATTTGGGAAACTATCATTGGCGTCATCATACCCATCATTGTCATTGTCAAAGTCCGCATTATCGCCTAAGCCGTCTCCATCAGTGTCTGCCCATTCTGTGGGATCATCTGGAAATGCGTCAGGATTATTACCTGCTGGATTGTCCCCATATCCATCGCCATCTGCATCATTCCATTGTGTGGGGTCATCTGGTAATGCATCTGGATTATTTCCATCCGGATTATCTCCATACCCGTCCCCATCTGCATCGCTCCACTGTGTTGGGTCATTTGGCAGTGCATCTGTCGAATTTGACCACCCATCCCCATCATCATCTGGCATACCATAAAAATCAAGGGTGGAATTTCCCCAAATATTTGGAAAATGGTCTGGATAATTTCCATCTGGATTATCTCCATATCCATCACCATCTATGTCTGACCATTGAGTTGGGTCCTCTGGAAATGCATCATCTACATCATCTACACCATCATTATCATTGTCAAAATCCGAGTTATCTCCGGTTCCATCTCCGTCAGAATCTATCCATTCTGTTGCATCGTCTGGAAACGCGTCTGGATTGTTGCCAAGCTCATTGTCCCCATAGCCGTCCCCATCCGCATCAGACCATTGTGTTGGGTCGTTTGGAAGATCATCAGGCTCATTTCCGCTTGTACTGTCTCCATGCCAGTCCCCATCTGCGTCTATTGATTGTGAATTATCATTGGGCAGTGCATCAATGTCATCAAATACACCATCTCCGTCAATATCATTCTGGTCATTTGTACCACCAAAACATGTTATCTGGCCACTGGTGGAAGCATAAAGGCACCCATCATAAATTGTAGGTGTATTCCTTGAAGACCCGTAATACATATACTCGCTGTCAATGGTATTGCCTGTGGCCGGGTCAATTATGTAAATACTATTGGCATAGAAATAAACAAGTGAGTTCCCAGATGCTACAGGTGATGCAACAATAACCCCATCCAGTGTCTTATTCCATATCTGGTCGCCATTCACTGCATCATAGCAAAATATGTTATTCATTTGATTGCCAAAATATACCCTGTAATTGGCCACGCAGGGTGTGCAGGTTATGGCACTGGAGTCACCTCCATACTCACCCTGAGAATCACTCCAAATTGCGATGCCAGTACTTGCATTTAGGCAAACAATTGTTTTGTCATGTGTCTGCCCATAAACTCTATTATACTGTATGACCGGAGAAGATTCCAGCCTATAGCTTGATGTCCATATTATGCTTCCAGTTAATGCATTTACTGCAGAATTCGAAACATAAATAACTCCATCCTTGTAGGCAGGGGAAGAATGCATGTTTCCCACAGACTGGGTCCAAATCTCTGAGCCGTCACTGGCATCCAGTGCAATCATGCTGCCATAGACCTTGCTGATGTAAATAATCCCGTTGTTAATCAATGGGGCCGCAGTATATACATCACCACCAATATCTGACTCCCAAATCTTTGAGCCAGTTAATGCATTCAGACAGTAGAACGTACCTGCTCCCCAGTTTGTTCCAAAGTAAACTTTTTCATCTTTTACTGAAGGACTGCATACAGTTCCATCAGGAGAGATAAATGACCAGACTTCTGCTCCGGTTTCTGCATTGAGGCATTTCAATAGGTAATTTACAGTCTGTGACTGATAGCAGTTGACATAAACATAGCCGTCCATAATAACTGGAGAACCCATGGAATTGGCTCCAAGATTCACTTGCCACTTCTCATCCAGCGCAGTTGGGCCAAATTCATCAGTTTTTCCAGAATTCACCAGATCATAATGAGCCCTGGCCCAGTATTCTGTCCATTTAGATGGGTCATCTGGATAAGCATCTATCAAATCATCATATCCATCTCCATCAGAGTCAATGGCAAACACCAGCATTGAACTAAATGAAATTACTAATAGAAAAACAATCAGATATGATGTCCATTTATTGGCTATTTTCAATATTCTCACCCAGTTCTCTCTGTTTGGACATTTATTTATGAGGATATAAAATCTCTTATTATTTATCAATCAAATACAAGCTAATGTCTTGAAATCATGATATACAAGTAAACCATCTTGTCGGTTAAAAATCACTTGTCCAGTGCCTTCCTCAACTTATCAACGCCCTTCTGCACTTCCTTGATCGAGGCATTCATTTCCCCAAGATGTTCTTTCAGCTCCTCAAGGAACTTCTCGACCTTCCTGGTTGTCTTGGCTCCGTTGGTGCTGGCCTTTATCAGCCCGTCCTTTTCCAGCAGCCGCAATGAATAACGCACTTTATGCTGTGGAAGGTCCATGTGTTCGGAAAGTTTGATAATACCGATTGGCTCATTGTCTGCAACAAACTGAAGCATTGCAATATGCCGCTTCAGCAGCTCCAAATCCTTAGATGCCTTGCCAGCTAGTACTCCTATTTCCTTGGCCATTTCTTCACCCATAATTGAAAGTATGCCAGGCGAAAATCGCCTGGCATTATCTGTGTTAATCACCTTAGTACGTATAGCCTTCCGGAAGGTCGTCCGCAGGCCAGTCTGCTGGTACCCAGAGCATGTCTGTTATTATGTAGTCTGGATTTCCAGTTTTAAAGATTGGCACAACACGCATGTCCAGAGCCGGGTCACCGCGAATCAGCGCACCCATTAGTATGGTGCAGACCCCGTCAAATTCCACATTCACGAACTTAATTGGAGTTGGCAGTGTATTGAATGCGCCAGTCCTTTCAGTTACCATAAAACTGTGTACAATTGCCTTTGCCTTTGCCCTGTCGGTTATGTCCACCACTGTGGTTTTTACCAGACAATCCGGACAGTGTATGCGGAATGGCATGTAGATTGAACCATTTCCCGGGCAGTCTGCATTATCGCATCTGGAGGCCATGAGCTTACCCTTGCCCAGTCCCTCAAAGAATACTGCCTCGCCGCCATAGGAATGGATATAGGTCATGTCCCGGGGATTTGTTACGCCTGCTAGCTTTCCTTCTTCATCCTTTATTGGTGAGTTAGGTGATATAAAATGGAAGATACCAGATGGCTTGTAGCGGCCATTGACCACTTTTACTGTGCCGCGCTTGTCATCTTCTTCCTTGCTTGCTTTATGTTCCATTTTCACTCGAACATCCCCCCTGGTAATATGTGGTCCGGATTTTGCAGTACTGTGCAGGTCACATGGGAACCCACGCCGGCATGGCTGATTGCCAGACCACGTTTTGCTCCCTGGACCTGCAAATCTTTCCAATCTGCTGGTTTTTCCTTTCCAAAAGCTGCCCACTTTTCCTCATTGCCGTGCATCTCGCCCCAGCGATTCCACAGATGCTGGCCAACTTCAACTACTTGCATGATTCCGGTTGCACCAACTGCGTGCATGCATCCAATAAGCCCGCCGGAAACATTACATGGCAATTTGCCTGGCTCCCCTGTGTGCGGATTGGTGTGGAAGCAATCTCCGCTCTCCACATAAGTTCTTCCTTCTCCGTATGGCCTGATTCCAATATCTTCGTAGGACTGTATGTCGCTGATTGTGAAGGCATCATGAAGTTCCACAAGATCCAGGTCTTCCGTAGGGTCCTTAATTCCCACCATGTTGTAGGCATAATAAGCAGCCATTCTTGCAGCCAGGAATCCTGTGAATCCAGGGTATCTGTCACTGCCAGGGAATCTCTGCGCCAAATCTGCATACTGGTCCTTTGACTCATTTGGCAGCAGTGGGATTTCCATGTTTCTCCTGTCAGCAACCCTAAGTGTGTGGCTTCCTGCAGAAACATCAATTCTCAGCGGATTATCGGTCATCTCATAGGCTGTTTTCTCGTCTGCCAGAATACCGCATGCCGCACCGACACTCATCAAGCAGCAGTCCAATGCTCTCAATGGTTCAGCCACAATAGGTGAGTTCAGAACATCCTCAACTGTGATGTCCATTGGTCCCTGGGCATGTGGGTTCATTCTTGCGTACCCGCGATTTTTCACGGCTATCTCAGCCAGTGTTCTGCGAAATGATTCTTCCCTCTTTCCAAAGACCTGCCAGTACTTCTGTGCCATTACAGCATAATAGCCAGTGTAAATATGGCCCATTGGGGTTTCCCAGTCCTTGTCAGCTGCGCATGAAATGAGACTATTGCCCTCATCGGTTGGAACCTCATCCATTCTTTCCCAGCCCATGGCCAGTACGCAATCCGAGTATCCGGATGCTACTGTCTTGTAGGCTTCCCAGAGTGTTGAACCACCAGTTGCTCCGCCGGTCTTGATTCCGATATTGCCCAGCGGGTCCAGGCCCAGGCGGTCATGGATGACGGATTCACCCAATAATTGATCGCCAAAATGGTCTGCGAAATGCCCATAATAACATGAGTGGATATACTCCTTCATCTGCGCCGGTGTCATATCAATGAATTCGGCAGCCTCTGTCATAGCATCAATTACAAGCTCTTCAGTCCTCTTGTTGGGGAATGCCCTTGCAAATTGGGACATACCACCTGTGACAAGATAAACTGG
>JAUWNU010000160.1 GCA_030612505.1 Methanomassiliicoccales archaeon | reverse complement strand
TTGTGATAATTCTGGCAGCATCCTTGTCAATGAAAGTTAGAATTCTTTTCTCGACTTCCACTATGGTAACCTTGCTGCCCAGCTTTGTGAAAAATGTCCCCATCTCCAGGCCGATTGCTCCCCCGCCAATTATGCACATTGTTTCTGGTATGTCCTTCAGTGACAGTATATCACTGGAACTGAGAATGAATTTGCCATCAAACTCGAAGCCGGGAATCTGGATTGGGCTGGAACCTGTGGCAATGATGATATTGTCGGTCATAATATCCAGTGGTTCTTCCTGTCCTTTGACATCCACCTTCACCGAGTTTTTCGAAATAATGCTGGCTTCTCCGTGTATAAGTTCAACACCAGCTCTCTTGCACTGGGATTCAATACCAGCAACATAGGTATCAACAATACTATTCTTCCATTCATAGACCTTTTCTATGTCAAGGGTCGTATTTCCGGTGATTCCAATGTTCTGGCTGTTCCTTGAAGAATGAAGTAGCTCGGATGCGTGGATCATTGCTTTGGATGGAATGCACCCTCGCAGAAGGCACACTCCTCCTGCCCGGTCCCTGTCCACCATGACAACACTTTTTCCGATATCGCCAAGCCTCAGTGCTGCCGTGTAACCTCCGAATCCAGCGCCTATGACAACCACATCAACATTCATTCTCTGCACCCTTTATGATGTTGGCTCTTTCCTTTTTGGCGGAAGCTGGCACTCCATATCATCAGGCAGCGCCTCCGGACTGGTATCCGGCTTCTTCACACCCATCAATTTTTCATGGATGTCCATTGCAGCATTCTTTCCTGCGCCCATGGCCTCAATAACAGTTGCCATACCTGTAACAATATCTCCACCGGCCCAGACTCCTGGTTTGGAAGTCTTGCCCCATTCGTCTGCCTCGATGTAGCCCCATTTATTCAGCTCAAGACCAGGTGTAGATTTTGTAAGCAGCGGGTTGGCTCCTGCCCCAATCGAATTGATGAACAGGTCGGCTACTATCACATGTTCTGAATCAGGGATGGCTATTGGTCTGGAACGGCCGGATTCATCAGGCTCTCCAAGCTCCATTTTTATGCATTTCAATCCGCTGACCATATTGTTCTCATCGCCCAGTATCTCTACCGGATTGGTCAGGAGGCATAATTTCACGCCCTCCTCTTCGGCGTGATGTATCTCTTCCTGCCTTGCTGGCATTTGCTCTCTGGCACGGCGATAGACTATTGAAACATTGCCTCCAAGTCTCAGTGCGGTCCTTGCAGCGTCCATTGCCACGTTTCCGCCTCCTACAACACATACATTCTTTCCTCTGACCAATGGTGTATCGTACTCCGGAAACAGATAGGCCTTCATGAGATTGCTGCGAGTAAGATACTCATTTGCTGAGTACACCCCCCCAAAGTTCTCACCTGGAATTCCAAGGAATTTCGGCAGGCCAGCACCAACGCCGATGAATACAGCATCATAGCCTCTTTCGCCCAGAAGTTCGTCGATTGTAACGGTCTTTCCTACTATCTCATTGAGCTTCAGTTCAACGCCCATTTGGACAAGATAATCAACTTCTTTTTCTACTATGTCCTTGGGAAGCCTGAACTCGGGAATACCGTACATCAGCACGCCGCCAGGCTTGTGGAATGCCTCGAAAATTGTCACCTCATAACCTAATTGTTCCAGATCTCCTGCGGCAGTAAGCCCAGATGGTCCTGCTCCAACAATTGCAACTTTCTTTCCGTTCTTTTCTGGCAGTGTTGGATACTCAATGAGGTCATTATCCCTCTCATAATCAGCAACAAATCTCTCAAGCCTTCCAATGGCTATTGGCCTGCCCATTTTGTGAAATACGCATTGTTCCTCACACTGAACTTCCTGGGGACAGACCCTGCCGCAAATTGCTGGTAGGGCATTTGTCTCTTTAATTTTCCTGGTAGCCTCAGCGAATTTACCCTCTGCAACTAATTTGATAAAAGCAGGAATATGAACATTCACCGGACAGCCGCAAACACATGATGGCACCTTGCACTGGACACATCTTTCAGCCTCTTCAATGGCCATTTCAGGAGTGTAGCCCAATGGCACTTCCTCAAAATTGGTAGCTCTGACCTTGGGTTCCTGTTCTGGCATTGGTACTCTTTCTTTTCTTCGGGGCTTCTTATCGGTCATAGCTTAACCCCCTTGTTTTCTAGATAGAGGTCAAATGAACATTTCTCCTCATGAATGTAAATTTTCTGGCGTGATATGAGTAAATCCCAGTCAACCAGATGACCGTCAAATTCTGGCCCATCAACACAGGTGAACTTTGTTTCCGTACCTATGTTCACCCTGCATCCGCCGCACATGCCAGTGGCATCAATCATTATAGAATTCAGACTAACGATGGTCTTAACTTTGAATGGCTTGGTGGTTAGAGCACTGAACTTCATCATTGGGATTGGCCCTATAGCATAAACAATATCCACCTTCTCACGCTCTATTACTTCCTTCAAAGGCTCTGTTACCAGTCCTTTTCTTCCGGCTGTGCCGTCATCGGTCATGATAATGTGTTCGTCACTGACGCTGGCTAATTTATCCTCCCAGAATAGCAATTCTTTTGACCTTGCACCCTGGATGGATATGACCTTGTTTCCAGCTTCCTTGAGTGCCCTGGCTATGGGGTAGATTGGAGCAGTACCGACTCCGCCAGCCACCATGACCACAGTTCCATGATTCTTAATCTCGGAGGCATGGCCCAGTGGACCTACAAATGCAAAGTATTCGTCACCGGCCTTCATATCAGCCAGCTTATAAGTTGAAGTGCCAATGGTCATGAACACAACAGTTATAGTGCCTTTCTCACGGTCAAAGTCCGCAATTGTGAGAGGAATTCTTTCTCCTTTCTCGTCTGGCATCACAACCAAAAATTCGCCGGCTTTCGCTTTCTTCGCTATCTCGGGAGCTTTGACAACGGCCTCAAATATAGTCGGGACCAGCTCTCTCATGCTTAGGATTTGTGACATTATTCATCAACTCCAGGTGGCAGGAAATCCCGAATTCTTATTTATAAGCTTTCAAGAAAAACACTGAAAAGGCACTTCCATTACTGTTAAATAATTCATCGGAATTAGATACTAATATCATGAGCCCCGAAAACAAGCCCGATTCAAAGATGCCCCGAAGCAAATGTGACGACATACTTCAATGCGTTCTCAGTCTGAATCCTCTGGAAGTGACCTCCTATAAAACCCTAGTCAAGA
>JAUWNU010000071.1 GCA_030612505.1 Methanomassiliicoccales archaeon | reverse complement strand
ACGAAGAAATTGCACCCATAACAAATATTTCTCAGAATTAGAAAATGTCATCAACGCAATTGAGCCGCAATTCGACAAATGGCGACAAGGAAGTGAGGCATTACGCAGGTTATGCGCAATCAACTAAGACGTTGCGTATAGATCAAAATCTGCAACGACAACAATTACAGTTTCTGCTCCTTCTACAAGCGGTGGAGACACTAGTGATGATTCATATACCCCACCTCCAAGTGACGGAGATTCTTCAGGGGATGTTGACACAGACTGGAGCGTTCGCCATGATTGAGCAATAATATAACAACAACAATCAAAAATTCCGTAATCTTCGTAATTAACAATCTACAAACAGAGAGATTATGGTGGTTTATACTTTCGCCAACCTCCCATAACCCTTTAAGAACCAAAACTCACATATTTGTTTCAATGAAAGAGGGAATAGTTGAGGAAAATGCACTAGTGGTATTCCAGGGAAAGGGAATTCGCAGGACATGGCATGAGGATGAGTGGTATTTCTCGGTAGTGGATGTTGTTGGAGCATTGACAGAGAGTCCGACACCAAGGCAATATTGGGGAAAAGTAAAGGATAGAGAATTCACTGGCCTTGAACTGTCCCCAATTTGGGTACAGTTGAAATTGGAGGCACAGGACGGTAAATTAAGATTAACAGACTGTGCAAATACAAAATCGTTGTTCAGAATTATTCAATCTATCCCATCCAAGAAAGCAGAACCATTCAAACAATGGCTGGCACAGGTCGGCTATGAAAGAGTTGAGGAAATCCAAAACCCAGAACTGGCTCAAAAACGGATGAAAGAGCTTTACAGAGCCAAGGGCTATTCAGATGACTGGATTGAGAAAAGAGTAAGGGGAATAGTAATCCGCGATGAACTGACAGACGAATGGCAAAATAGAGGCGTGAAAACGCCGATAGAGTATGCAATATTAACAGCCGAGATTTCGAAGGCCACATTTGGGGTGACTCCCAAGGAATACAGGCAGTTGAAAGGGCTGAAAAAAGAAAATCTGAGGGACCATATGAACGATTTAGAGTTGATTTTCTCAATGCTGGGCGAGAGAGTTACCACGGAAATCACAAGAACCAAAAATTCACAGGGCTATTCAGAATGCGAGGATGCGGCACAGAAAGGTGGCCGGGTTGCTGGAAATGCCAGAAAAGATGCTGAAAATGAAATCGGCAGGAGCATAGTTTCCGAAAAGAATTATCTAGAGATTTCTGAGAAAAAGGCAAAGCAGATTGCTAAAAAAACAAAAAAATCTAATGACCAATAATTTCGCACCAATTATTGTGGCATTGTAGCAAGTATTTGTTTTTACTGTTTCGTGTATCTCCATCGTAAATTGCCGTAAAGCCACTAATTAATTATTTATATGCTGGCAATAATGACACGGCAATGATACTGATTAAACTGGGTGGAAGTGTTATTACTGACAAGAGCAAGGAAACAACAGCCAGGCATGATGTTATTGACCGCTTGGCACAGGAAATAGCTTCTGTCCCTGGAAAGAAAATAATGGTTCATGGTGGCGGTTCCTTCGGCCATATCAAGGCCAAAGAGCATAATCTGCATTTGGGCTTTACAGATGATAGCCAGCGTGAGGGAATCTGCATGGTCCAGAAGGACATGCGGGACTTAAATCGCATGATTGAAGAGGGTTTTCATAAAGCAAAGGTTCCGGTGGCTTCGGTTCCGGCAGGGGCAATAACCATATTTGATAATGGCCAGCTTGTGGATTTTCCTTCTAATGTTTTTGCACATTA
The DNA here is from genome assembly GCA_030612505.1 of Methanomassiliicoccales archaeon. GTDB lineage: Archaea > Thermoplasmatota > Thermoplasmata > SG8-5 > SG8-5 > JAGLQM01. The sequence continues at coordinate 10,176 of JAUWNU010000071.1, read as the reverse complement.
TCTGGATATCGGCATAACTCCAATAACCTTCGGGGATGTTGTGGTTGACAAAACTAAAGGAATAGCAATCTGCTCCGGCGATGATATTATGCTGGAATTAGCAAGAGACCTAAAAGCAGAAAGATGCATATTTGTGACAAAGGTCGATGGAATCTTTCCCAGCTACCCGGCCCCCGATGGCGAAGAACCGCTGAAGATTATTCAGCCAGGCCAGAAAATTAATTTCACAGTGGAAGATGCTGATGTCACTGGCAGCATGCAGAGAAAGCTTGATTTAATGTTTGAGATTGCTAAGCTCGGCTGCAAGGTCGAGATTCTTAATGGCCTGGTGCCTGGAAGATTGGCTAGTGCTTTAAAGGATGAGGATTATTTAGGTACGGAGATTAGGAGCTGAGAGAATGGTGTTTGAGAGAAAAGCTGATCACATTGATATTTGCCTGAACAAGAATGTGAATTCCAAAAGAAATTACTGGGATGATGTGCATTTGCTACACAAGGCACTTCCAGAGATAGATATGCCTGAGATTGATTGCTCCATTGAGCTATTCGAGAAAACGCTCATGGCTCCGATTATCATATCAGCCATAACCGGCGGATTCGACGGCGCAGAGAAGATAAATCGCAATCTGGCAGAGGGTGCAGCAAGGGTCGGTGTCGGCCTTGGACTGGGCAGCCAGAGGGCCGCAGTTGAGCAGCCTGAGCTTGCTCCAACATATGAATGCATAAAGGATTATGATGTGCCGCTTGTTATTGGAAATATTGGCGCACCCCAGCTTATTGAGCAGAATAAGAAGCAGGCTTTCGGAATCGAGGGATGCAAAAAGGCAATGCAAATGATTGATGCTGATATTCTGGCTATCCATCTCAATTATCTTCAGGAAATAGTGCAGTCCGAAGGCGATACCAATGCCTATGGGTGTATGGAAGCAATCGGTGATATTGCCAAGGAAATTCCTGTGCTGGCCAAGGAAACCGGAGCTGGCATCTATCGGGATGTGGCTCAAGACCTGAGAATTAAAGGCATCAAAGGATTTGATGTTGGCGGACTTGGAGGAACAAGCTTCGCAGCTGTGGAATTTCATCGGGCAATGGCTAAAAATGAAGAAACACTGGCCCGGCTGGGTGAGACCTTCTGGGACTGGGGCATACCAACTCCACTTTCAATATTGGAGGCTGATGTTGGCCTGCCTATCATTGCCACCGGAGGCCTGAATACTGGCCTTGATACTGCTAAAGCCATAGCCCTGGGAGCCATGGCTGGCGGTTATTCACGGAAGTTGCTGGCACCGGCAATGGAAAGTGCCGATGCTGTTGAGAAAGAGCTAAAGATGCTTGTGGCAGAGCTCAAGGCAGCAATGTTCCTGTTAGGCGCCAGAGATATTGATGCATTGCAAAACGCCCCGGCAATAGTAACAGGCCACCTCTCCGAGTGGCTCAATGCCATGGAACCTGAGGAGGGGTAATTTGAGCCAGATTTATGACACAGTGGATGGAGAAACTAAAGAAAGCCTATTCCTCAACTTTGTGATTAATAATCGCCAGGCAGTAAGAGATGAGATATTCAAATTCTTGCCAAGCCAGGATGAGATTGCCAAGAAGAAGTTCGGACTTAACAAACACTGGGAAATGGTCATTGATTATCCGAAAAGAGGTGGAAAATACGTTCGTCCGGGTTTATTACTCTTATCATGCCAGGCAAGCGGCGGAGATATTTCAAAGGCCATTACAGCTGCGGCTGCAATGGAAGTTTCTGAGGACTGGCTGCTAATACATGACGATTTTCAAGATAAAAGCCTGGAAAGGAGAGGTTCTCCGGCCCTGCAAATACTTCATGGAGATGCACTGGCTGTTAATGCTGGAGATCATCTACATCTCATAATGTGGAAGATTCTCCTGGCTAATCATGAATTCATGGGATGCGATTTATCATGCCTTGTGGCCGAGAAGATGGAGAAAATCCTCCAGACAACCTGTGAGGGGCAGTATCTAGAACTCAGCTGGACAAAATACGGAGGGATAATTTCCCAGGAAGAATATTATGAAATGGTGGACAGAAAAACCGGCTGGTACACAATTATTGGGCCTTTGCAGCTCGGAGCCATTATCGCAGGCAATGAAACAGCCCTTGAACCCTTAATAAAGTTCGGGCACAATCTAGGGCGAGCGTTCCAGATTCACGATGACTGGCTGAATGTTTTCAGTCTGAAGACAGGAAAAGAACTAGGCGGCGACATTCTGGAAGGGAAACGCACACTTCTGCTTCTCCATCTGGTTGACAAATTGGAAGAGGTTGGAGATGCTGAAAACCTGGAATATGTGAAAAATCTTTTCAATCTTACCAGGGAAGAAAAGAGTCAGGCAGATGTTGACCGCATTATCGTATTATACGAGAAACACGGGTGCAGGGAATGGGTCAGGGATCAGGCAAAATTCTTCGCAGATGAGGCACTGGTTCATCTCGATAATGTGCCATATTCTGATGATGGGAAAGCCATTCTAAAAGATGCTGTTGATTTTATTGTCAATAGGGAACTTTAGAATGTCATTCTGATAAAAAGGCTGATTGTTACCGGCATTCAATACCATTTCGCGTGAGCCAAAATTCTGCACGCTCACCCTCGGCCAGACTTCTGTGTTTCATTAGAACGGCAATCCTGCGGCCAGGTATATCTTCATCTCTCAATAGCTGGATTATGACCTTGGCATTGTGCCGGAGAACATGGCCACCCAGTGGTTTAAAAACGCCCCTGTCAATGTCCGTATAAACCTGGCTGGTTAGCAGAACAGGAATTACCCGGCGGCGGCAGAGTTTCAGTAGTCCTGATAACTGGCTTATGAATAGTTTTCTTTCTGTCTTTTCTAAATCTTTGGCAAGCTCGATTCGATAATGGCCAGTTGCAGAGTCCAAAATAACAAGCCCGATATCATCATTTTTCAGAGCCAAAGTGACTGCCTTGTTCACTATTGTATCCTGCTCTTCAAAATCATATGGTTCAAAGATAAGTAGCTCTTTCACCATGGAATCATAATCATCGCCAAAAATTTGCTGAACACGGTCCCGGGAAAGACCTTCTGAATCTATGTAAATTACCTTTTTTCCAGACTGGATAATGGCCTTAGCCAGCTGTATGCACATATTTGTCTTGCCGCTTCCTGCCTCACCGTATATTTCGGTTATGGCACCGGCCTCGAATCCGCCTCCCAGAAGCTGGTCTATGCAATCTACTTGAACAGGTACTTTCATGGTCTCATGCCCAGAAAGGAAAACCGGCTATTAAACATTGGTCGATTAATCTGGACGTAAATCCTCTCCGCCAAAGAAATATTGCTGGATGGTATTGTACAAATCCTCGATGCCAAACATCTCATGGCTTGATACCAGCTTTGGAATTTTAAGGGCTCCCAGGCTCTCCATTGCCCTGAGGAACTCGGTTGCCGAAACAGCATGCATGTTCATCCCCCCCTGATCCAGGGCATCCTGAAGTCTATATGAATCACTAGCCATCTCCAATATATCCTGGGCTTCCTCATCCTTAAGCAGATCAACTTTACTCAGGACAAGGTCCATGGGTGCGTCAAATCGGAACTGAATTGATGATGACAGCATTAACAGAGAAACTAGGCCTACTGGCTTTTTTGCAACAACCGGGTCCAGCACGAAAAAGATTACATTACGTTGGCTGGGAAAGGCGTCCATGAATACTGAACTGGCCTCCCTGAAGGCGAAAAGCTCTATCTGGCCAGGGGTGTCTATAAGCACATAATCTGCTCTAAATTCTTCAATTACAGTGGCAATTTCCGGAAACTGGATTGCCGCAATATCCGCGCAAGCTATCTGCGCCCCATTTGGTCCAAGACCTTGTTCAGCCATTACCTCGGGAACAGACACCCAATCGCGAATGTCCACATTTGGAGTGTAATTGAGTTCATCAACGCCGGGGTCAAGATTTACTGTTATAGCATTGAGCCCATGCTCGTCCATCCAGAGCTTGAACGCTTGCGTTAGGGTGCTTTTTCCTGAGCCAGCAGTTCCTACGAAATATATTCTTACAGGGTCCATGAGGTCACTTCCAGGTGCTCCAATAAGGATTCATGTAATAATGTTTTGCAAGACAATGTAATATTAATAATCCACTTCAAAGGTTACATAGGTTTTACCATCTGATTGAGATAAGTTAGCACTGATGATTATTACATCACTGGCCGGAACATCAGCGTGGCCACCACTTGTTGTTGTTGAAACTGCTGAAATAGCCCTTACAATGTCCATGCCAGAAACAACCTGGCCAAATACTGCATAACTGTCATCCAGACTGGGTTGGGGCCCGTCACATATAAAAAATTGACTGGTAGCACTATTTGGATCACTAGTTCTTGCCATGGATATGGCCCCATCAATATGCCTCAGATTTGGGTTGATTTCAAGGTCAATGGGTGGATATGTCGCTGTTCTCTGAGTCATATCTGGAGTAAAAGCACCTCCCTGAATCATGAAGCCATCGATGACCCTATGGAAAATAAGGCCATCATAGAAACCGTCTTCCACGTACTGCTCAAAGTTTGCGCATGTTATTGGCGCATAGTCCTTGTTCAGTTCAATAATAATGGTTTTACTAGTTGATGGTGGAGAATCATCATCGTCATCATCGTCTACAGTTTCATTAGCATCATTGGGGAAGGCATCACTATTGTCTCCAACTCCATCTCCATCGGTATCTAGAGTTTCACTAGCATCGCTGGGGAAGGCATCACTATTGTCCCCTACTCCATCTCCATCGGTATCTAGAGTTTCACTGGCATCGTTGGGGAAGGCATCAGCATTGTTTCCTACTCCATCCCCATCTGTGTCAACTGACTCGGTTGAATCATTCGGGAAAATATCTGAGTTGTCTCCCACTCCGTCTTCATCGGTATCTGTTGTTTCTGTAGCGTCATTAGGGAATTCATCATCTACATCTATAACTCCATCACCATCGGAATCGATATCTGGCGATTGCGTTGGTTGTAATCCAAGATACAACATAGATGAGACAATAACGCAAACAATAATTATTGATGCAATAATTGCTGTTTTATTTAAAGGTGTTTTAGATTGGCCATGTATTTGTTTTTGATTATTTTCTCCCAAACTATCCATATGATTCTCTCCAGCAATTCTACATTGAAATAACACTGAAAGATAATAAAGCTATTCAAACGTAATAAAGAAAGCGAGCCCGAAGGGATTTGAACCCCTGGCAACTCGGTTAAGAGCCGAGCGCTCTACCTAGCTGAGCTACGGGCCCACATCGTTTGCGAATAATTTCTTAGGGCCAGTAGCAGCTAGGCCTACCTAGCTGAGCGCTTGTTCGGGTTTTTGACCCAAACAAGAACGGGCCCACACAGTGAGCAATCTCACCCCAAAACAAAACCCATTAAAAAACTTTGGTTAGGATTTAGCTTCTAAAAATAGTTAAAAATTAAAATTTGCCTGCCCCTTTTGAGGCAGGCATTTGTCTATTCTGACGAACAGGCGTCTTTGTCCCATCAAATCCCATCCAGGGGATTTTGGTCAACCTTAGTCTTTTAGCAGGCTTCTACAAGACAATTAGTCTTTTAGAAGTTCCTTGACCTTGCCAGCCAGCTCGCCGATATCCAAACCGGTTAGTGACTTCACAAGTGCCGGAGCCTGGGCTGCGATGTCCACCACGCTGCCTACCAGCTTTGATGGTCCGCCTTCTCCCATGATTATTATCTTCTCGGTGTTCTCCAGTGGTCTGGCTGCCTCTCCGACTATGGCGGGTAGCTGCTCCACTATCATCTGGGTGACTGCGGCCTTGCCGTACATCTCCCAGGACAGAGCTTTCTTCTCCATTGCCTCGGCCTCTGCAAGACCCTTGGCGCGGATGGCATCTCCTTCGGCTTCTCCCATCATTCTGATGACGTCTGCCTCGGCCTTTCCTTCCATGCGGATCTTCTCTGCAGTACCGGATGCCACAAGAGCCAATTTCTGGCGTTCACCATCTGCCTCTGCAACCTTTGCATCAGCTGCTGCCTTTGCAGGAACATACAGTTCGGCTTTTTGCTCTTGTTCTTTTCTGAGAACTTCCTGGCGTTGGACTTCAACACGCTTTTCCTTGTCACGAATGTCGATTGTTCGTTCCTCGACAACCAGCTCCTGCTTTCTGCGGGCGTCCTGAATAGAGAATGATATTTCACGGTTTGCCCGCTCCGTCTCGACTTCAGCTTCAGCCTTCTGGCGGGTTATGTCCCTGTCTCTATGGTAAATTGCGACTTGACTTTCAGCCTCTGCATTGGCCTGCTCTCCCTCCTGGGCTGCTTTCGCTTCCTGGATGGTTGCCTCACGGTTGGCTATTGCCTTTCCGATTCTGGCAGTCCTCTTGACTTCCTCGGTCCTCTTGATACCAAGTGCGTCCAGGTATCCGTGCTCGTCCTCAACATCTCTGACAACGAATGAACGGATTTCAATACCCATGTTCTCCAGGTCCCTTGCTGCACCGCCGAGAATCTGCTCTGCCATTCTGTCCCTATCTGAGTTTATTTCTTCAATGGTCAGAACAGCACAAACGCCTCTTACATGACCTTCAAGGGTCTTCAGTGCAATCTCATCAATCTCGTGTGTACTCTTGTTCAACAGGTGCTCTGCCGCAGTTTTTAGTACAGCTGGCTTGGATGACACCTTAATCTGCGTAACCGAGCGAATATTAACCTTTGCACCAGACCTTACAACATCGGTAACTATGTCCACCACATTAACATCCAATGTTCGAACATCCAGTGGCAGATATTCATAGCTCTCAAATATCGGGAGTATGAATCTACCTCCTCCAGATATGACACTGTATCCTATACCTTCCTTTGTCTTTCTTCCATAGACTACCATGGCCACGTTTGGTGGCACTTTCTTGTACCTGGAAGCGTACACAGCCAGGCCAAGAATGACGGCAACTATGAGCAATACAATATACTCAATCAATTCATCACCTCGTAGTATGTTTTCATGTTTTCTTTCCTCTTGTATATTTTATTCATTCTGATTTACTCCCCCTGTATCTTCTTGACTTTGAGTCCAGAGGTCTTTGCTTCGATGACTGTAACTGGCGTTCCTGTAGCCAACTCTTCGTCTGCATAGGCAGTGAATATGCCTCTGCCACGCTCTTTGGTATCGATGACTATCTTGCCGCTCTGATTTGGTTTAATCGGAACCCAGACCTCGCCATCCTCACCAACCAGGTTCTTGCGGTTCACTGCACTATCTGACTGGGCCATCTTGGACATCTTCACCAGGGCAACGAACATCAATGCTGCGCCCAGGATTCCTACAATGGCTGCAATAGCTGGTATGATTAAAGGGTCAATTCCACCCATGGACTCCAATATTCCTCCCACAGAGCCAAATGTTGTGCCCCACATGAGAATGACTGGCAAGCTAAGCGGACTTACGCCTGCACCTCCGAAATCTCCAAAGCCATCTCCTGCATCGATTCCTCCGTCCATACCCATGTCTATGTCGATATCATGACCTGCATCAAAGTCTGCAACTCCGCCCATCACGGCAAAGAATGCAAGCAGTATGACGCAAATAACAGCTATCAACAGATATATACTAATACCATCTAACATTTTTTCTACCTCCTTTATTGAATCTAATTTCTCCCTGAATATTCGTCCCAGGATACTAAACCGCCCTTATGCTCCCTGGTCTGGAACTCCTGCCAGCTGACTGTTGTGCCTGAGCCATAGGGCCTTGTTGAACCGCATCTCCTGCAGAATTTATCTACAGGAGGTATTTTGTAATTACATTTCTGGCAATACACTATCCCTGGGGCTGTTACCCTTGCCTGTGACTTGGGCGGGCTCTTTGGAACTTTCTGGCCAGTGCTGAATACCATATCACAGCCTGGGCATCTTGAAGCACCCACATAGAGCAATTTTCCGCAGACCGGACACGAGAACGTGCTACGCCTCTGCTTGCTCGTCTTTTTTGGCGTGGGCTGTTTGGGGGGGCTCTTCTTTGCCGCTGATTTCTTGGGGGTGCTCCGCTGCCTCTTTCCCCTGGACCATGTTTTCTTTTGGCTTCTCTTCTCCTTTCTGGTAACTGTCCGCTCAAATTGAACATCACATTCGTCGCACTTGGCTGCGTCCTTGGCAACCGGCGCTCCGCAGACAGGGCATACATAGCCCCTGAAGATTACACCGCGCTTGCCGAATCCAAGGTCACGCCTGAAATCAAAGAATAAATCTCTATCAGAATCGAAAGCCAGGTTCCTCCTGACATTGAAATCTACTCCTCTGGCCTTGAATTTAAGGTCCCTGTTTACATTGAAACTGAGTAGTTTTGATGAATCTTTCATTTTGCTCCCTGCTTTGAATTTTTGAATAAGGGGTACTTCCCTTTTTCTAACTCCATTAGTAGATGGGGCTTTGTGAATATAAGTATTGGGTGGGGATTCCCATGGATATCCCAAAAAGAACGCAAGTTCATGACATAACTATCAATGGTTATGGAAAATATTGAATGGAAACTCATTTATCAAGGAACAGTTATGGACTTCTGTGAAATACAAATACTGCCAGAGCTGTGAAAAGGCCTATATCAAAAGCCGCCTGGAGAAGGACAAATGCATATACTGCAACCAACCCTGTGAGACTGTTGATGTGAAAAGGAATGGAACTTATTATTATGGGTATGCTTTGATGATTTTTGGTTCTGGAAGCATACTTGTTCCCAAGCTCGCGGCGGTATCTAACCCAGACGTTTACCTTGTCATGGGAATAGTTTTGTTCTTTGTTGGAACAATATATGTAATCATGGGCAGCGTAAAAATGGCCAAAACTGCTGCAGATATGGCAGCTGATTCTGAAGCTGCGAGTACGGCAGCTGATTCTGTGGAGTCAGAAGATGATTATTAGAAGTCCACTACAAGTGTAACGTATGTTTTTCCATCCTGAGTAGTAAGCCTGGCACTGATGATTGTCACATCGCTGGCAGGAACATCTGCGTGGCCAGCTACAGTTGTTGTCTGAACTGCTGAAATTGCCCTTACAACGTCCATTCCAGAAACAACCTGGCCGAATACAGCATAACTATTATCAAGGCTAGCCTGGGGCCCATCACAGATATAGAACTGGGCTGTGGCACTGTTCTCATCATTGGTCCTTGCCATTGCCACTGCTCCATCTATGTGTCTCAGGTTCTGGCTAATCTCCAGGTTGATAGGCGGGTATGTTGGTGTTTTTTCGGTCATACCGGGGTAAAATCCACCTCCCTGAATCATGAAACCATCCATTACACGATGGAATATGAGGTCATCAAAGTATTCGTCTTGAACATATCTCTTGAAATTGGCACAGGTATTGGGTGCATCGGCCTCCTTTAATTCGAAAATTATGGTCTTACCATCAGCTGAGGGCTGGTCTGGATTATCCGGGTCTATGTTTATTGGCGTTATCTGGGGTACGTACCCCTCCTGGCCAGTTATATAAGAGCTGTAAACAAAATATGACATTCCTGCTAACACAATTACCACCACTATCGTAAAGGCCACCATTTTCTTGAAAGAAGAGAAATATTTTCCGCAACTGGGACATCTCTGGGCATTCAGAGGAATGATTGCATCACAGTATCCGCATTCAATCTCCGAATCCTTGAGCTCGCCTATCTTTTTTCTTCTGGCCATTATGCCCTCGAATACGAGTTTGGTTTTTAAAGCTTTCCGATGATGTTCTATATAACATTGGAAAATTCTTTCCAATAAATGAGAGTTATCTCAATTTTCAGTTCCCAGCATGCGAAGGGGGGTTGGGCTGATAAGAAATGGTTATCCGGCCATCTGTTGGTCGAGCGAGCATGGTCGCCCGAGTTTTTCTTGTTTAGCCCTATACTTCTTTTTTTAGATTCGCTGGCTATATTTTTTAGAGCGATTCTATTTTGGCAAACCTTAGTGGGACGCGGGAGGACCCACCCAGCGCAGTTCGGTCTAAAAAGAAGTAATTGGCAGCGCAGGAGCTAGGTGGCAGGAAATCTAACTTCTGGGGCGGGGCAAATCCAATGCAACCTAAGGCCCACTACATTTCAAATATTGTGGAAATCAATATTAGGCAGAATTTCCATCATGTGCCCATGTCAAGAATTGCCCTGGTCCAGATGCAGCCGAAATTGGGAGATAAAGCGCA
>JAUWNU010000153.1 GCA_030612505.1 Methanomassiliicoccales archaeon | reverse complement strand
AAACCAATCAAGAAGGAAAAGAAGAGCAGAAAGAAGCCCAAGAAGCCAAAGGCCCCACCAGTAAAGAATGAGCCAATAGCTGAGGACGTTCCAGAAGTTGAGGAAGAAATCACTCCTGCACCAGAAGAAGAGGTGCAGGAGGTTTCCCCTGAACCCGTCGAGGTTCAGGAGACTTCTCCTGAAGCATCCGGTGCTCAGGAGGCTTCTCCAATCGAAGAAGAGGAAGTCATCCTGGAGACAAATGAATAAATACCAGTTAAACTATCAAAATAAAATAAAGTTGAGCTTTCAAAATAAAGTAAGCAGGGATATATATGTATATTAAGGTCGAGAGAAAGGATGTCATCCGAATACCGCCAGAGAGACTAGGAGAAGACATTAACGAGCTAGCGCAGGAACTTACCCAGATGAGCTTCGAGGGAAAGATTGTGGGAGACCGCAGTCTCATTGTGCTCACAGCAAATATCAAGCCAGTTGGCGAGGGACGCATTGTTCACGGTGATGGAGCAGTCTATCAGGATGTTGAATATGATGCTTTGATGTTCCGATTGGATAACCAGGAAGTTATTGAAGGAACAGTATGTGAAGTTCTGAAGTTCGGGGCTTTCATCAGGTTTGGACCACTGGACGGCTTGTTACATATCAGTCAGGTAATGGACGATCACATTGATGTTGACGTTGAAAACCAGAGGTTAATAGGCAAGGAAAGCCATCGGGATATTCGGGTTAACCATGATGTGAGAGCCAGGATTGTTACTGTAAGTGTCAATGAAAGAAACCCAAGGGAAAGCAAGATTGGCCTTACTATGAGACAAACTGGACTTGGCCGCCTGGACTGGTTAGAAGAAGACCTTATGGACATGGGCGGTGAGTAATATGGCTGAAATAATCAAGGCCTGCAAATCATGCAGCCTCATAACCGAGGAAGATGACTGCAAGGCCTGTGGTGGCGCGACCTCAAGGGAATGGCAGGGCTATGTTGTTATCATGGATCATACCCGTTCAGAGATCGCCAGAAAAATGGGAATCCAATCAAATGGCAAGTTCGCCCTCAGGGTCCGTTGAGCCCCTGTACATAATGCCAGAAGAGCTTCGCAAAGAGCTGGGAACTCCGGTTGGAAAGGTTCTTACTTCAATGGAAGAGATAGCCGGTGAGATTGCCAGCTCGAAAATAGTTGTGACTGTTGGCGACATAGTCACACTGGATCTTCTGGAGACTGGCAAGGTTCCGGACATCAGTGTAATAGACTATATAACACAAAGAATGCCAATGGACCAGGTGAAAGAAAGTTTTTCCAGGTTCATACAGCCAGAGATTACTGTGCGAAACCCGGCAGGGCAAATAACCAGGGAAATGTGGGATGCAATTAAAGATGCATATGCGAATCCCAGAAACCTAAGAATAGTTGTGGACGGTGAGGAAGATATGGCAGCTCTTGCATGCATTGCTCTTGCACCGCCAGGCACAACTGTAATATATGGCATCCCGAATAGGGGGGCGTCCGTCCACCATGTAGATGCTGAATTAAAACATCTAGTGGATGGTGTGCTCAAAAGAATGGAGTTGAAGCCTTGAAACGTCTGTTTCAAGGTAAAACTGCTGTAGAACAGGAGTTGACATAATGGAGCTTGAGATTAAGAATAAACGTGAAAATCCCCTGCTGAACAGGATAGAGGTGCAGTTCATTGTGAGCCACCCCAACAGCCCGACACCAAAGAGAGACCATGTAAGAGATGAATTATCCAAGGCAATGAAGGTTCCAAAGGACCATGTAATTGTTGATAATATGAAGTCTTCCTTCGGAGTCCATGATACAAAGGGATATGCAAAGATCTATCCGTCAAAGGAAGAAGCCATGAAGATTGAGCGAGATTATCTTCTCAAGAGAAATAAGCTGCAAGAAAAGCCAGAGAAGAAAGCAGAGACGAAAGCAGATAAGCCAGCAGAAACTGCTGAGTCCGATGACTCTGGCAAATCTGACGAGCCTGAAACCGCAGCGGAGGAATAAACATGGCCCATAAAGACCTTTACGATATACAGGATGGCAAGATAATTCGCAAGAGAAGGAATTGCCCAAAGTGTGGAGATGGTACCTTCCTGGGACAGCATAAAAATAGAGAGTCCTGCGGAAAATGTGGTTACACAGAGTTCACGAAGAAGGAAGCGTCTTCTTCGGATAAGATGGACCTGCCTCCTGCTGAAAAGCCAGAAGAATAGTCACAGGATGAGGTTCAGCAACCAACCCTTTTTTAATTTGTTCATTGTTCAGCGATAGCTAGCTAAGAAAATTATATGAATGCTAGCGATACTAACGAGTGATATACCGCCGTGCATGGTGCAATTACATGCATAGAAAATCCAAGCCCACTGGCTTGGATAAGTATGAATGTACGGCCTATAGAATTTGAACATTCAGCCTCTGATGAAACTCAGATAATTCTATAAACAATCGTTATATTAAGGCTGATTGTTCAAAGGGCCAGTAGTGTAGCTTGGATAGCACCAGGGCCTCCGGAGCCTTGAGCCAGGGTTCAAATCCCTGCTGGTCCGCTTTTCTTTTATAAGTGGTATGCTATTACCTTTTTAACTGTAGTATCCCGTAATACTTTAGCACCTAATTTTATTCCTGATAAACTTTATATACGAAACAATACCTGTTATTTTTCAGTAAACAAGTTAACCGAGAGAATAAAGAGGTGAACGTATGGAATTCAGAATGATGAAGTTCATTATATGTATAATGATAGTTGGAATCATGGTTCTCAGTGCGTTCAACCCAGTTATAAGAGTTGATTCACAGCAAGAAGTTATTGACGAGTCAGATTATTTTGAGATTTCAAATTTGAAGACGGATGAAAGCCATCTTGCAGCCGATGAACAAATGAATCTTGAAGACACTAGAGAATACGAAATGATTTTTCCTTCTGACCAAAATGCAATTCAGATGAATAATATCGTTCCCAATGAACCGTTTGCGGGAGAATCTGACATAGAGGATTTACATCACATATCCGAAGTCTGGGATTATGGTTATCACGGAGAAAACGTGACACTGGCTCTGGTCGACACTGGCATCGATTTCGGACACATGGATTTACAGGGAACACAGGCTGTAGTCACTAACGCGACGTCTCCTTATTACGGATGGCCAGTAGCATTCGATCCAAGATCTATGAGGACTTTTCTACAAAATAATGATACCGCTGGCACATGGTATGCAAATACCTCAAGAACCGGAACAGGCCCATTCGCATTAACTCATAACATTGAAATAGATGGAACCAATGATTTTGGTGAACAATCTGAAAAATTTGGAAATGATCCACGAAATGCTGATTCTTCAATCGTTGATGGTGGGAATAAATATGATTTCGATTTGACAGATGTATATGTGACTAGAGATGATAACTATTGGTACCTGGGAATCCCCACATACCCACAGCGTGCTCCGGGCTCATACGGGTTATATGATTATCCCTCATTCGGGGTTTATATAGATGTAGATAATGAAACATCTGGCACGGCAACAGTAGACCCCTTTGGAAATTACGTTAACACACTGACCAGCCACAGTGATGAGGTATTGGATGTGAAATACAGCCCCGATGGCACGATGGTTGCATCAGCTTCAATGGACAAGGTTATTAAAATCTGGGATACAAGTACTGGCATGGTATTAGATACACTTCTTGGTCATACTGGTATTCCCCGTTCTCTTGATTGGACTCCAGATAGTACAAAATTAATTAGTACAGACGTAAGCCCTAATCCCGCGACCTTTAGGTCTGCGGATACAGGGCTTTGAATATTTTATCAACCACAATTCTTATTGTTTTGAATTAAAATAAAGGGTTGGCGGCGCGCCCCGCTAGCGCGGGGCACTATAA
>JAUWNU010000057.1 GCA_030612505.1 Methanomassiliicoccales archaeon | reverse complement strand
CCTAACATTTTCAGTAGGAGATGGCGTCGCAGATGCCACCATGACATTTACAGGCTCGACTGCCAATATCAATACAGCACTGGATGGTCTGACTTACGACCCAACACCAGCTTATAACGGCGCTGCAAGCCTTACAATTCTAACAGATGACCAGGGAAATACAGGAGCTGGCGGAGCATTGACTGACAATGATGCCATCACCATAACTGTCAATGCAGTAAACAATGCACCCATCAACACCATACCAGTCGCTCAATTTACAAATGAAGACACAGCGATTGTGTTCTCCACTGGCAATGGAAATCTAATTTCTGTCAGCGATATTGATGTTGACGAAGGCACTGGTGAGTTAGAAATAACACTTACAGTAACCAACGGCGTATTGACACTATCAGGCACGACTGGCCTGACATTTTCAGTAGGGGACGGCGTCGCAGATTCTACCATGACATTTACCGGCTCGACTGCAGATATCAATACAGCACTTGACGGCATGTCCTTTGACCCTGCATTTAATTACAATGGGCCAGGTGCCAGCATTCAGATAATAACCAATGACCAGGGAAATACTGGAGCTGGCGGAGCATTAACAGACACGGATGTAATCAGCATAACCGTGAATGCGGTAAATGATGCGCCAGTGCTGAACCCCATCGGAAACATAGTTATGGACGAGGAAACAACACTTGCCTTCACTGCAACTGCAATTGACCCTGACAGCACACTAACCTTCGGCCTTGGTCCAGGTGCGCCTGCAGGAGCTAGCATATCAGCAGGCGGTGTATTTTCATGGACACCAACAGAGGCCCAGGGACCGGGAGTTTATCCGGTGACCATCAATGTTACAGATGGGGAATTCAATAGTACAGAAACAATAGACATAACTGTAAATGAGGTTAATGTGGGACCTGTAGCCAGCAATGATGCAATAACCATTCTCGAGGATGCTGCAGCAACCACAATAGATGTCCTGGCAAATGATGAGGACCATGACAATAATACAATCATCACAATAATCGCAGTCACAAATGGAACCCACGGAACAGTCACAATAACCAATGGCGGTGTAGACCTGACATATGAGCCAGACGCAGATTTCTTTGGCACAGATACATTCACTTACAACATAACAGATGGAGAGTTCACTGACACTGCAACCGTGACAATTACCGTCACAAATGTTAATGACGACCCAATAGCAGTGGACGATGCAGCTTCAGTTGATGAGGACAGCTCAACAACAATTAGCGTTCTTATCAATGATGGCTTCGCACCTGATGAAGGCGAAACTCTCACAATAGACAGCGTCACCCAGGGCTCACATGGAACAGTGACCATTGCCTCTGGAGACCTAAGGGTAATATACCAGCCAGATGCAAACTTTGTTGGCACAGATACATTCACATACACAATATCCGATGGGAAGGGAGGCACTGCAACTGCAACCGTAACCATGACCGTGAACAATGTGAATGATAATCCAATAATCACCACAGCCGGAATAGCCAATGCAACAGACGGCGATACCTACACAGTGGATTTCGATGCCAGCGATATTGACGGCGACGCAATCGAATGGAGCTTTACAGGAGCAGATTGGCTTACTATCAGTTCAGAAGGTGTTCTCAATGGTTCGGCAATCACAGGAACCTACACAATCAGGGTAACAGCCAGCGACGGAAACGGCGGCTCGGACACACATACCTACACTCTAACAGTTGAAGAACTTGACTCTGACGGTGATGGTGTGCCAGATGATATTGATGCATTCCCCAATGATGCAAATGAGACCGTTGATACAGATGAAGATGGAATCGGAAACAATGCTGACCCTGATGATGACAATGACGGTGTTCTGGATGATGATGATGACTTCCCACTGAACCCCACTGGAGCCACAGATACAGATGGTGATGGAAAGCCAGATGTCATACTAGAAGCCCCGGATTGGACCGGAACGGCCCTGACAGAGGATACTGATGATGATGGCGATGGTGTTCTAGATGTGGATGACCCTGAGCCAACAAACAGTTCAATTACTGGAAATGAATATGATACTGGCTGGCCGTATTGGTATGTGCTGGGAGTCATTGGAATTGCAGCATTGATTGCTTTAATTTGCCTGGGAGCTATTTGGCTTATTAGGAAGTATGTGATAGAATAAAATCATAGTGCGGGGAAGGGGATTCAACGTGGAATTCTCTTCGTTCATTCCACGGGTTCAAATCCTTCGTTAATGTAAAAAATAGAATAAATGGATAGGGCAGGGAGGTTCTAGCATATCATCGATACCACTAACCTATTCTCTGGAAATTTATATATACAATAAATACAGATGAAAAGAAAATGTTTCTAGGCATTCCTGAAAATCATTAGATTTTCAGTCTAACAACGATATGTCGTTGTTGATTCGGTGAAAGCCGCAGGGTTTCACCTGTGCGCATTATTTTCTGATAGCAATGAGAAAACAACAAAAGAAAATAATGCGGGGAAGGGGATTTGAACCCCCGAACCACTAAGGACAGGATATCCTATCCGGCATTTATGAACTCTTAGCATTCCTAGATCTTAAGTCCTGCGTCTTTGGCCAGGCTTGACTATCCCCGCAATTGCGTACCCTGGCTAATAGCCACTAACTAAAAAAGGTTTTGCGGACAGCTATCCTTCCCTTACTTCAACACTATGAGTAATCTCAACACTCTTCCCAAGCATTGCCCCAACAGAGCAGTACTTCTCATGGGACAATGTAGCAGCCTGCTCCAGTGCTTTTTCTGGAACATCGCCTACAACAATGAATTTCATATGAATCTTGCTGAACACCTTGGGATATTCATCAACCCTTTCGGCCTCCAGCTCCACCCATAATTTTTGGAATTTAATTTTCTTCTTATTAAGAATCCAGACTACGTCCATTGCCTGGCAGCCCCCGAGTGCCATGAGGACCATAACCATTGGTGATGCGGCATTGGCTGTTTGACTGAATTCCGGGGAGGTTCCTATGGGCACTATTGCGCCGTCTTCGGTTGTTCCCTGGAAGTTCATGTCTCCTGTCCATTCTACTGTGGCTTTCATGGGTTGTGGATGGAATGGGAGGGATATTAAGTTTGAGGCCGCTGGAAACGTAGG
Organism: Methanomassiliicoccales archaeon; assembly: GCA_030612505.1. GTDB lineage: Archaea > Thermoplasmatota > Thermoplasmata > SG8-5 > SG8-5 > JAGLQM01. Next base: position 11,221 of record JAUWNU010000057.1, on the reverse strand, counting down.
CTCGGCCAATCATGCCCATTTTTCTTTTTCAAAATAATGAGTTATTAGTTAAAAGAAAAATGGGAGCACTGGGAATTTCACGATTCGATACTATTTGAAGTTCGTAATCAATTTGAACCCAGATCAGCGGGTATCTGCCGCAGGATGCTCTGCGGATAAACCGCAGAACATTACCTGCAAAGACCATTTACGGGTCATCGCTCCAGTTATTCATCATTGAGATATGAACGTCTCCAATTCCCTCAGAATACCCGTTGGTAATCATTCCTGTAACTGGAGCCCACGATGCTACCGTGTTACACCATACTCCCATATTGGAGAATTTAGAAACCTGGCTAGCCCTGAGACGCTGACTAATTTTGTCAGTTTAGGACTTGCGCATTTTCTGTGCTCTTTTTCTGCGCCTCATCTTCTTTTTTCGCCATTTCCAGCGTTGATTACCGCGCTTTTTCCAGACTCTTGAACTTCTCTTCATGGATGTGCCTCGTAATGGGGGGTGAATGGTTGGGTTATTAAAACGTTTCCGATATGTTAAGGAACATCAGAACATCCTTATATATCTAAATCATGATTTCTCGTATGATAATATGACCCATGCTGTGGAAATCAAAGGATTAAGCAAGCATTACAAAAATGTAATTGCACTTTCAGAACTTACAATCAGCATAAATAAGGGAGAGATATTCGGCATCATCGGCCCAAATGGTGCTGGAAAATCTACCACTTTGAAGATACTTACAACACTTCTCAAACCCACTGCTGGCTATGCTAAAGTATTTGACATTGACGTGGCAAAGAATCCCGAAGAAATCAGAAAAATTATCAGCTATTTACCAGAAGAAGCTGGTTCTTACATGCAGCTCACTGGCCGGGAGTATTTGAAATTCATGGCCGAGTTCTTTGACGGCTACGGCGAACCTGTGGAGAAAATAGTTCAGCGGGGAGTGAAATTAGCGGGTCTGGCTGAGAGGATTGATGACCACACAAAGGAATACTCCAAGGGCATGAAGCGCAGATTGCTAATAGCCAGGACCCTCATGACAAAACCAAAACTGGCAGTAATGGACGAGGCAACCAGTGGACTTGACGTGAAACATGCCTATTATGTTCGCGGAATAATCAAGGATTATGTTCAGAGTAAAGGAGTTACAGTCCTGCTGTCCAGCCACAATATGCTGGAAGTGGAGCATCTCTGCGACCGTGTGGCCCTTATTGATGAGGGAAAACTTGTGGAAATCGGGACTCCGAAAGAACTTATTGCGAAATATGAGGCAATGAACCTTGAAGAGGTGTTCATCCTGGCTACTGGCACACAGCCATTTGAATTGGAAGGTGATGCGTGATGGCCAGGGGTATTTTCAACATTGTCAAGAAAGAAGTTAAAGAAATGGTCCGTGACCCGAGACTTCTATTGGGCATGATTATTGTTCCACTCATTATGTTCCCAGTCATGGGAGTCGCAATGACCGCGTCCATGGAAACAGTGGAAGAGTCTGTCAGTACCATACATCTTGGCATTATCAATATGGATGGCGGCAATCAATCCATTAATCTGACAAGTTTTTTAGCAACTAGGATAGTTTTTGATGAATATTATAATTATACCGAAGCCTGGCAGGAGATGAACAATAGTGAATCAACAAGTGATGTTTTCCTGTTCATATTACCTGGATTCACAGAGGAAATTGATAATAATCGCTCCGCACTGGTGATACTGTTCACTCCTATGGAAACATATTCCATAACCGAGGGAACTCCGTCCGAAACCGTTCAGGGTTATATTTGGGAATTTAATCAAGAACTGGTGGACGATAGGTTTGAGGCAGCATATCCAGGCCAGGATGTTCAGGCGCTGGAAAATCCGGTGTATTTCCCGAGTTATTCTGTTATCAATGGAGAGGCATATGACATTCATCCCTCGGTCATTACATCCCAGATGTTGGCACAGAGCATGATGATTCCAATTGTGCTCATGATGCTTCTTATCATGGGAGCCCAGCTGGCTGCAACTTCCGTGGCAATGGAGAAGGAGGAGAAAACTCTTGAGACACTTCTAACAACACCGGTACCCAGGAGTTCGATCCTATTGGGAAAAATAACCGGCGTGGTAGCGGTCTCGGCAATTGCCATTGTTGCCTATGCATTCGGACTCGGCTTCTACATGAACAGCATGTCATCAATATCCGATGAGGTTGGGGTAAACCTTGCAGAGCTGGGATTGATTCCCACAACAACTGGCATGATAGTTTTGATGGTTACACTATTCTTATCTCTGGTTGCTGCACTGTCAATGGCTGTTCTTGTGGCATCGTTCACAGAGGATGTTCGCTCTGCCCAGGCATTGATGGGAATCATATATGCGCCAATATTCCTGCCTGCCATAATTCTCATGTTTGTGGATGTGAGTCAGCTTCCTGGAACAATGCAGGCATTAATCTATGCAATTCCATTTTCCTACCCGGTGCTTGCAGCAAAGGCCCTTTACACCAATCAGTTCACAATGATTTACATAGGTATAATTTATCAAGTTATTTTCACTGCTGTGACAATATATGCAGCATCCTGGCTGTTTTCTTCGGAGAAGATTTTCACTGTTAAATTCAGCCTAGGAAAAAAGAAGGGCGGCACAGGATTTCCTTTAATAGACATGCTCAGACGAAAATAACATTGTTTGCAATATGTTTGGGTCTAGGGTACAGGGGCTAGGGAAAATTAATTAGGCTGGGGGATGCAAAGCCATCTTCCTAGACCCTCTTCTAACGATAACCAAACATAGACCCTATCTCTTTTGTATGCAAACTCAGACCCTCTTTTAACGATAACCAAACATAGACCCTCATAAGTAAGATTTAATAAGGTTCACCTTATAGGGTAATAATGTTACTATTTCATTGGAGGGGTTCCTTGTTTAGGAAATTATCCGCGATGGCCATTGTTGCCGTCATGTTATTCGTTAGCGTATCCATGGTCTCATTCAATGTAAATGCAGAAAATGTGCCTGGGCCATTTGCTGACCGATCCAATGGTTATCCCATAGATGAACTGGATCTCAATTTAGAAATACATAGCTCTCAGGCCACAGTTTCGGATACAATCTGGGAGTCACAGACATTCAAACCGAATATAAATGGAAAACTTACAAGGCTCTCAGTAACACTAATGAAAAATACTGCTTTGGCAGACATATACTGTGGCATATACACAGTGGTCGGTGGAGATCCTGCATCCGAAATAACCTCAGAAATATTATCAGATGTGGCAGTACCTGCCATTGCTGATTGGATAAATATATCATTTTCCTCGCCTCCAACTCTGGTTGCTGGTACACAATATGCAATCGTTTTGTACACATTATCTGGCACTGCTACCTTGTGGAAGAGAGATGCAAGCAATGATTTCTATGTAGATGGTGAGGCTCAGACATCAAATGATGGGGGAAATATATGGAATCCAATCAATTATGATTTTACATTGAGAACATATATGTCGAATGAAGATTCCGGACTGAAAAAAGTTGCCTGGCATCCCGATGGAAAATATGCCCTGGCAGTTGCCGGGGATGATACTATTTACCGCTATGACAGGGAAATTACCACCTGGTCCATAGAAGGAACTCCCAATGCTGATTATGTGTTCAATGACATTGTCTGGGATGATTTTTACAGCGAATTCTATCTGGTAGGCCAGAATGTGGCCATGGGACGAGCAGGCGCATACAAGTATGATGGTACAATTTTCACAGATCTAGGAACCACTCCCAGTGCCACTATATTTTATTCGGTAGATGTTTGCGGCGGATATGGTGATTATAATTTCCTGGCTGTGGGCGAAGATAGTGGTGGATATGGGTATGCTGCATGGCATCATGATGTCTCAGGCTGGATAGAAGTCACCAGCGGCTGGACTCCTAGCTTTCCAGAACAATTGCATGATGTAGCTTGGAATCAGAGAGACACAGCAGCAACATATCATTATGCAGTGGGAGTGAATGATGAAAGTGACGGATTCATTTATAGATTCCAGACAGGCAGCACAGTTGCTACAATGTTGTATGAGCAGAGTATTTGGAATAATGAATTGGAGCCAGGCTATGCAATTTCCTGGAACCCGCTGTATTCAATGGGCGTCAATTATGATTATGCCCTCATAGGTACTGAGCAATATTATGGGTATGGTAATTGTTACAAATTTGACGGCATGACTGCGCCAAAACTAATTTCAAAAGCCACATATCCAATTTACGATATAGGATGGCATCCTGAGGGAGAATTGGCAGTCCTGGTAGGCGGAAACCCCGGGGATGGAAAGGTATACCATCACAATAGGGGCATTGATGCCTTAGTAGATATGACTAGCCTAATTCCAGGCAGTCCAGACATATTCTATGGAGTGGCAGTGAAAGGCCCCAGCAGTCCAAGTTCAGCTATCATCATCGGATCATCTGGCTCCATTGGTAACTATGTTGATGCTTCAGATACAGGCACCCAGATTACTGTTAATGCAGCATTTCCGCAACTATACTGGATTGGGTTCAATGACTCTGCTGGAACAAGCAGAATGGACCAGCAGGTGGCAGTTGATTCATGGTACAATTTCACATGCGGCTTCAATTACAGCCAGGGATTCTCAAACTGTGAAGTGGAGATATGGGCCTGGTATGACTGGGGCGCACTAGGAACAGGGTCAAATTACCCTGTTGAAGCAGATGACACCAGAGACCTGGCATTCAGGCTACTCTATGACGTGACAGGTGCAACATACACCATACAGTACCCAGGAGCAACTCCAGGTACAATGGAGATTGCCATCAATGATGCCTGGGACACTGATGTAATTGACTGGGTGCACCCAACAAACTCGCCCCTAGAAGACATTCATACACTGACAATACCCATTTACCTGGGACCGCAGATCAGAAATGCTACAGGAAACGGCTTCGGAAGCGGTGACGACCTAGATGCAAACGGAGAAACAGATAAAAATCAAGGTTTGCAGGACACATGGAGCTGGGACTTCGAGGTAGAAGTAAGAGATGTTCTGAACCCAACAGCTCTGGCCAACAGGTCAGCAGAGTTTGGAATCGATGAAACTGTTTCAATATCTGTAACTGGAAACCCATCTGGAAATACGCCACCAGGTACAAACAATAACTCACTCACAACCCCAAGTTTGATTACATACTCGGCAAACACAAATTACTGGGTAAATGTATCAATACCAGACCTGCTGGAGAACGGTGTTGGACCTGCACAGATAGATTGTGAAGAGGTCACAGTGGCAAATGTAAACTCAATTGTCAATAACCAATACTCTGATTTGAACTGGCCAGGTGGAAGGGCCATTGCAGGACCAGATGTGGATTGGTGCGTATGGGGCAATAGAAGCATACTGGCTCCAACAAATATGCCGGCACCATCAAATGGTACAATATCATTCGGGGAGTTCGGCTCTGACTTCAATCAGTATGATGGAAATGTAGCAGCAACCACTCAACTAAATTGGTGGATTAGCGTACCAGGTTCTACCAGCGAAGGTGTGTACTGGGCTATTATTACAATGACAATAGATAGTTAGTTGCGGACAGTAAACTACCAGACCTAAAGGACCCGGTGTTTCGTTGATATAGCTGGGTCTTTAGGCCTGTATGTTTACCGACATGAGCCATACACCTAATTTATCAAAGTCAATTAGACTTTGATTTTTTATACACAGATATGTACGGTGCATGGAGGAATCCGCAACTATATTAGCCAGGCAAACAATCACCAGTCAATGCCTGATATTAGCATAGCAGCTAGCATATTTCCAACCGAGGATGAAGAACGAGTTAGCAAGGCAGTTCTAAACCTGTTTCCAGATGCGAAGATTACTGTTGAAGGCAATATGCTCAATGCCATTGCTCCTAACATGGATTATTTTATTAAGAGAATGAAACAGCAAAACATTCGAGACTCTGCTAGAAAGATTTTATTCAATTCTGTTAAAGATTCCAGTATAATATTTCACCTGAATAAGCAGGCAGCATTTGTAGGTAAGGTGAATTTTACAGAGGGAAATTCAATTCTCGGGGATATTGCCATTACCATCAAAACAGAGGATGATGAGCCAAATGTTCTTATTCAGAAAATGACTGGGGTGATTTGATTATAGGTTTTTCATGCCCACCACTGACAGTAAAACCTTTCAGCCAAGCCGCAGAGATGGTTGTGCCAAATTTCCAGCATTGGGAAATAATCTCCGAGGCAGATCACTGGCTTCCGAATATCCAGAATGAAGTGAAAGAGCTTCTGGAAACCTCAAATATGAAACTGAGCGTTCACGGGCCCTACAGCGACGTGAACCTGGCTGCTTTCGACCTGGGCACCCGGAAGTACGCAATAAATGTCTTTCTGGATATTATTAATATTAGTGCAAAACTGGGCATAGGGCCAGTAACTGTTCATCCTGGAGTAATCGGGCCAATACAGCACTGGGACCGCCCTCGGGCCTTGAAGTTCACCAGAGAGAGTTTGGAGATACTGGCCAGGGAAGCATGGGACAATTCCATGCTCATTGCCCTGGAGAATATGCCTGATATGCGATTCACCACCTGCCAGACCGCTGAAGAAATTGAGCAAATGATGGAAGGCTTGAAAATAGGAATGTGCTTTGATATTGGACATGCGCATACCACGGGCCAGATATCCGAGATCATGGCACTGAAAGATAAGTTCATTAATGTTCATGTGCATGATAATGAAGGCCAGAAGGATCAACATCTGCCCCTGGGCCAGGGAACTGCGGATTTATCGGTTCTCAGAGAGCTTACTGGCTACAAGGGTATCTTCATAATTGAGGCAAAACGGCCAGATATGGAAGAGGCAGTGGCCAGCAAGCAGTATCTGGAAAAACTGCTTGATTAGGGGCTAGGGTCTAAGTTTGTATACAAAAGCAATAGGGTCTGTCTTAATTAACGCTAATAAAGGGTCTAGGAAAATTAATGAGGCTGGCGAACACATAGCCCGTTTTCCTAGACCCTCTCTAACGATAAACAAATATAGACCCTCAATAACAATAACCAAGTATAGACCCTCTCTAACAATAATTAAACACAGACCCTTACTAACGATAAACAAGCAAAGCCCCTAAATAACAATAATTAAACACAGACCCTAGCCCCTACGTTATTTGCCGACATCCAATTCGAAAACTACAAATAATGCATTATTTATACTGTTTTTTATATACCTAATGAAATAAAGAGTGAAAGGGGCAACTGAAAAATGAAGGTACTTGTTCTTTGTATTGACCGTGATGACGATCTTGGGCTCAAGACGAAAATAGAAGGGCCAGTCATTGGCAGACATGAATGTGTCAGAGCTGCATTAGCGCTAGGTATAGCTGATCCCGAAGATGCAGATACCAATACAATGTTAGCTGCTATTTCCACCTACGAGGAACTGACCAAGAAAGGAATAAGTGCAGAAGTGGCAATCGTCACCGGAGATGTGAATGTTGGTTATCAATCGGATATAGAACTAACACGCCAGCTTGAGGAAGCCCTTGAGGTCACAATGGCTACATCAGTGGTGCTGATAAGTAATGGCGCAGAGGATGAATACATTTTTCCCATGGTATCCAGTAGAATAAAAATTGATTCTGTGAGAAGTGTCATAGTCAGGCAGAGCAAGGGAATAGAAAGCACATGGTATTTCCTTGTGAAAATACTAAAGGACGCAAAGACCAGAAAGAAGATTATTGCTCCATTCGGAACAATATTACTAGCCCTTGGTCTATTGCTTCTCATTCCAATGTTTACCACTATTATCGATGTTGCTAATGGAGTGCCAAACAAGAGCATCGATGATATCATGGAGTCTATCTCTGCTAATGTTGCAGGAATTATTACTTTCGTATTAGGGTTATTCCTGGTTCAAAATGCTTTCAGGATAAGAGAATCTATCAGGTCTGGCATTAAAAGAGGAAAACGGTCCATCTATCAGGGTGACGTAACAATTCCAATGTTCATATTTGCAGTAATTATATTCATACTGGGAATTGTCAGAGGATACGAGGCAGTAACACTGGCCGTCTCACCCAATAATCATCTTACTGCATTGATTCTCTATTTCCTTGACAGTTCATTTTACTGGTTCATGAGCGCTTGGTTGATCTTCGAATCCAGAAGAATGGTAAATGCCATGATTCACAGGGAAACGATACCCAGAGGTTTCTGGTCACTGTCAATGTTCATTGTTGCAAGCACTTTTTTGATGCTTGGCTTGATACATTATATGATGTTCTCCTGGAACCTCACAACAGCGGACCAGCTCCAGTACATTACTGAAATAATAATCGGACTGGGCATAGCACTTGGCGGCGCAGTGCTTCAGAGAAGGGTGCGGTCAGAAACCTGGATATCCAAGGAAGGGTGGAGACGCTAATCCAGCCTTTTTTCGGTGTGACCCTTTTCATTTTCAACATAGGCAGTAAAAGGAGTTCCAGAAAACCCCAGACCAGATAGAAAATCAGGCCATCCGGCATCCTCGTGCTTCAGTCCGAATATTCCTTCACGCAGAACATTCACGTTCCAATCATGGGTAATGTGGATATCAAGATGCTTTCCGCCATTTGCCGTTGAAAATTTCTCCTGTAAATAGGTCAGATGTTCCATTTTTGTGTCATGGAGCGGCAAGAATATTTTTGGATCAACCTTGCCATGGAACCAGGCCCTAATGAAATCATTTCCGAATTTATCTGCCTCATGAAAACCGTCAATAATATCTGTCTGGATGTATGAAACCCCAAGAAGTTTCTCCGGGCCAATGGAAATAATTATCTTGCCTGATTTTTCCAGGCTAGCCATTATATTCTCGGCAGTCTCTTGGCATCTCTGCACAGGGCTGTAGAATAGTCGATACGAATCAAAATATTCAGCAATTGTAAGGCCAAAATCTCTTGCCTGGTGCATTCCATCATTTGTCAGACCGCAGGTCCAGTATTCTTCTGCAGAGCATATCTCAAATCGCTCGGCATGGCGGATTACAATTGCAGATTGGCCGGATAATTTTTCAATTAAATTGGGAACATTTGACATTCAATTGGACATTGCCATTAGCTATAAACTACCAGCCCCTAAATACAGATGAGGCACTGCCTCATCTTAGCGTGAATCATGCTGATTCACACGGAACCTGGCGTTTCTGTGTTTGCAGAATAGTTGCCAGTTCCTTTGTGACTGTATGTTTACCTTTATAGGCCCAGACTGAAACCCTGCGGCTTTCACTCAATTCACAACGAGGTATCGTTGTTCATACACCTAATTTATCAAAGTCTATTTGACTTTGATTTGCTATTCTTGTATATGTACGGTGCATGGCGATTCCTTTTTTACGACCCAGTGCTTTCATCCAGCCCATAAATGAGGCTGGCATTCAGCTATGTGTGGTCGTAAAATAATTTGTATCTGGTATCCACCACTAGAATTCCCTTGTCGAATATCTTTAATAATGACTTTCCATTACAGGCCTCATCAGAATTTCTGGACGAGACCATGGAAGTAAAACTTGCAGGATACAACATTGATTCTTCTATCATAGAAAAGGCACGGAACAGCGAAAGCATGAAGGGACTGCCATTCACACCGGAAACTGTGGCGGTCGCATATGCCAGGATAAGCCGGGACTCATCACCGGTTACAGAGCTCAGACAAAAAGCCATTGATGATGTCGAGGCTGCGAGAAAATCCGCTAGGAACATTGTATTCGAGATGAACCATCAATCAGTGGCCGAGCACGCGGTATTCAATTTTGACATACTAGATATCTCCAGGCTTGGTGTGGAATCCCTCCAGTGGCACCGCCTTGGTTCATACACTGAAAAATCACAGAGATACCAAGAACTGGTGGGTGATTATGTTCTCCCGAAGGAATTCGAAGGAGAGGCCAGACCTCTGTTCGAGAAAACCATGAATGAGCAGAACGAACTTTATGTCAAGGCATTTGAAATTCTTTTTGAGTATTTCAAAGAGAAGTATCCACACATGCTAGAAAAGAAATGGGATAGAAGGATGGTAGAGGGATATGCCAAGGAGGATGCGAGATATGCTGTTGGACTTGCCACAAAAGCTCAGCTAGGCTTTACTTCCAATGCACGTAACCTGGAATACCTGATAAGATGCATGAGGGCAAATCCCCTTCATGAGGTGAAGACCCTGGGAGATGAATTTTATAGACTAGCGGGAAATGTAGCACCATCCCTGATACTTCTCACGGATCCTGTGGAGTACGAGAAGGAGTTTGGAAGACCATTAAACAACGATTATTTCATAAAAACCCGACCCAATGTCCGGAAACTGACTGCAAATATTCTAGAGAATTTTAGTGATTTACCGGTAAACTATAATTTTCCTTCTCGTGGCGAGGTTAAATTAATAGATTGGACCCGGGAAGCTGACAAAGCAACGGTCCAGGCTATCCTATATTCACACAGCCAGGCTTCAGCAGAAACCTGCATGGCAATTGCCGATAAACTGATTAGAGAAGGCAGTGCTAAGGACCTCATTGGGGGATTCCTGAAATATTCCAATCCATGGGAGGCGGCGACCAGAGAATTCGAGATTCCTGACTTCACATTTGAAGTTGTATTGAGTTCTGCATGTTATGGCCAAATGAAGAGACACAGAATGTCCACCCAGCTTATTCAGCGTTATGACCCAGAACTTGGATTTACCTTCCCACCTTCTGTGATTGAAACTGGCCTAAAAAAGGAATTCGAGGCTAACTACAGGCAAAGCTCAGAAGCATATTATGAGCTAATGAAATATGACCAAGTAGCAGCCCAGTACGTACTCACAAACGGCCATCGAAGGAGAATGCTTGTAAAGGCTAATGCACGGGAGCTGTACCACATATCAAGATTGAGGGAAGATGCCCATGCCCAATGGGATATCAGAGATGTCTCGGGTGACATGCTAGCTTTGGCCAGGGACAAGAGCCCATTAAGCCTCATGCTAGCCTGGGGAAAGGATAGATTCCTCGAAAAGAAGAAAGAATTACTAGGTAGTAGCTATTAATTTAAAGCAATGAAGGCGGTTTTCTCAGGTTCTGGGGTGTAGGTGATGATCTCGACTTTCACTTAATTACATTCTCAGTAAAAAGTTCCTTCTATCAACCTTATTTTTACTAATCTGGCCTGGAGATAGAGTATCCTTCTCTACCTCTCCCAGCCTCTCAATTAACTT
>JAUWNU010000123.1 GCA_030612505.1 Methanomassiliicoccales archaeon | reverse complement strand
CTCATGCTGGGCCAGTATCCTTGAAATTCCTGGAACATGGCCATCTCCGATTACTGCCATAACTGTGCCGTAAGTCTCTTCCATCTTCTTCAAATTCGCAGCCATATGAACATTCCGGTTGTCCAGCAATACTCGTTTTATTGTGGGAAATGCCTTTCCAACTTCATTGAGATAGGTTTCACTCTCTTCGGAATACCTTTTCATTTCCCTTTCCACTGTCTTTTTCCGGATGAATGGCATGGCAAAAAGCGAGCCAAACATTTTCATCTTTTCTCGGCGGGTCATTTGCTTGGTTATGCGCCTCAAAACGAGATTAATATCCATGTCTATTAGCATTAATTTTGCATTGATCTCCTTTGCTGCCTTGTAGCCAGCCAGCATCTCATCTCCTGCCTCGACCCCAAAGTCCTTGGCAATCCGTTCCTGGAACCTGGCCAGAGCACCTCCCCTCTTGGGAAGTTCTTCACCACGATCTCTTGCCAGAAGTACCTGAAAACGGTTCATGTCCAGTTCCAGACCAATAGCCACAGGTGCATGTTCCAGAATTATCTGGCGCACTTGCTCTGCAATATCGAAAACATGACCCACGCCAACAAGGATTATCATTGCTCCTGTCAACTAATTTCAGTATAAAATCCTACTTGTTCTAGAAAAGATACAAATAATAAGCAGGATTACAAGCCAGTTGCATGAAATATGATATGGTTGCCTTTGACCTTGATGGAGTAATAGTTGCCGAGCGAAGCTCCTGGGAATGGGTTCACAAGGCCTTTGGCGTGGATAATACAGAGAACCTGAATGCTTTCTGTGCTGATGAAATAGATGATTTAGAGTTCATGCGCACAGATATTGCCCTGTGGAAGAAAATCAAGCCAGATGTCTGCCTGGACGACATAAGAAATATGCTTATTGACGCGGTAATTAATAAAGGCGCGATTGAGATTATCCAGACACTGAAAAATAAAGGAATAAAAACCTGCATAATCAGCGGCGGCATCGATTTATTGGCAGATGATATCGGAAAGAAATGCGGCGTTGACAAAGTAATGGCAAATGGACTGGCTGCTGATGAATCAGGAAAACTAACTGGCGAAGGAATACTTCGCGTGAAACTCAGGGACAAGGCCAGCACTCTCCGTCAAATTCTTGAGGAATTCAATATCTCACCGGAAAGATGTGCCGCAATCGGAAACAGCTGGGTTGACATATCTATGTTCGAAATTGCAAAATTCGGAATTGCCTTTAATCCCATAGATGGCGAAACAATTACAGCGGCAGATGTGACTGTTGAATCTGATGATCTGAGGGATATTTTGAAGTATTTGGAGTGAAATTACCTGCCAAACTCCCCTCTCATAGGCACGAAAACAACACCAGGATAATTCTTTTCGATTAATTCACCATCAATTTTTTTCACATAGGCCAGACTCTGAGTGTAACCCGAACCAACTGGAATAATCGCTATGCCTGGGTCTTTCAACTGGTCAATAAGAGGCTGTGGAACTTTCGAGGCGGAGCAGGCAGCCATTATCCTGTCATATGGTGCGTGTTCCGGTAATCCTTTAGAGCCATCAGCAAAAAGAACATCAATACGGTCATGTAAACCTATCTGGGCAATATGCCTTTTAGCGTTTTCAGTGAGTTCTTCAACTATATCGATTGTGTAAACATGGCCCTGTGCCCCTACAAGATATGCTGCCAGTGCAGCATGGTAACCTGAACCACACCCAATCTCAAGAACGGTCATGCCCTTTTCTAGTTCCATAAGTTCCAGCATCATTGCGACCATGTGCGGCGCGGAAATTGTCTGGCCTCCGCCGCCAATTGGCATGGGCGTGTCCGCATAGGCGTATCTCTGCATTTCCCCGGGCACAAAAATATGCCTAGGTATGGTCTCCATGGCTTGCCTGACCTCATCTGTTTTGATATAGCCAGAGCTTACCAGCTTCTCAACCATTTGCTTCCGGGCAGTGTCATGCATTGAACCATGTATTGGTTTGCTGGATTAAAAAATTATTGTTTTGAGGACGATTCAGAAAAATCGGACGTGAAACAATAAATTGTCTTGAGAACGATTCAAAAGAATCGGACGTTAGACAATAAATTGCCTTGAGAACGATTCAAAAGAATCGGACGTGAGACAATAAATTGTCTTGAGGACGGTTCAGAAGAACCAGACGTGAGACAATATATTATCGTTTGATAACTATTGTCAAAATGTCATCATTCATCAGTTCATGGTTCAGCCCGACTGTCTGGCCCGGAAATTTAGAACTCGGCCCCCAGACCTTTGCATATCTGAACTTGTTCTGGAAGTCTCGATGAATACCGGCGCATACATTTCCCACCGTCGAACCCGCAGTGATGACCATTGGCTCGTCCATGTCTGCTGGCTTGCCCTGTGGCTTCATGTAAATATTAATGAATTTCAGTGTGCTGTAAACTATATCTTTAAAATTCTGAATTCCGATTTCTGAGTCTGCGGAGATTGGAATGGATACCCAGTCGCTGAACCTTCTTCGGACCTCATTCAATGAATATTCATCGATTAAGTCAATTTTGTTGAGAACCAGGATCGCTGGAATGTACATGCGATTACTTGAAAGGAAGTCAATGAACTGGTCAACTGTAACATCCTCACGAATCACAACATCCGCGCTGATATATCCATATTCCTTCACAATATCCGTGGCTAAATCATCATCAAGATGGGTAAGTTCAAGGGTGCTGTGGATTTCTATTCCACCCCTTTCTCGCTTGGAAATATTGATGTCTGGAGGTCGGCCATTGAGCCTTATTGCCGCCGCCTCAAGCTCCTTGGTAAGTGCTTCAAGCTGTGGATTGAAAACATCCAGAAATAGCATGATAAGGTCCAGTGACCGTATAACCGATAGAATTTCTTTCCCACGGCCACGGCCAGTTGCCGCGCCTCGGACCATTCCTGGCATATCTAAAACTTGAATTTTAGCACCATGAAGGTTCATTACCCCTGGAATAACATCCAATGTGGTGAATTCATAGGCAGCAATCTCGCTTTTCGCATCGGTTATCTTTGTGAGCAAGGTACTCTTGCCAACACTGGGAAAGCCAACAAAACCGATTGTAGCATTGCCTGTTTTTCTTACTGCGTAGGTTCGGCCAGTGCCTCCGCTTGCAGCAGCCGCTCTTTTTTCTGACTCGTCACGCAATCTGGAAATTTTAGCTTTCAGCTTGCCCAGATGATGCATTGTGGCCTTGTTCTTCTTGGTCTTGTCTATTTCGTCCTGAATTTCCTGAATCTGTTCCTCAATGAGTCCCATGCAGGTTTCCGCAATAAAGCGCAGAATATATAATTTACTGGCTAGAAGCACCTAAAATCAAATATGGCGAGAGTATTAAATTGTTGATTTATATTCAGTGCCTTCATGGGCAAAAAGAAAGCTGGCACCCTGAGAAAATATCGGGGCTTCAATCACGACGCAAAATTGATGATAAGCGCTGGCCTGGTTAATTTTCTGGGATTTGGCCTGCTGGGATTTTCCCTGGTCCTGTACCTGAAAGTGCTTGGATATTCCACTGTAGTTTATGGAACTTTACTGCTTTTAATGGAAATCTCCAATGTGGTAGTTCTATTGGCCAGTGGGGCAATGGCTGATCGCCTGGGCCGGAAAAAGATGCTGATTCTAAGCGCTATCCTTGGGACTCTGGGTTATGGAATATTTGCATTCTTTGACACAATGATTGCCTTCACCCTGGCAATTATTCTTCTGGGGGCCAGCAGTGGGTTCTGGGGCCCTGCTTTCAATGCGCTCATGACTGTAAAAGCCAAACCAAAACGCAGAAAGTACCTGTTCAGTCTGAATTCGATAGTTGGCAATATGGGTTCTGGTTTTATTACGCTCATTGGCGGATTTATCCCAATATTCTTCATATCATTCTTCAATTTTCAGATTGGGCCAGCATATCAGATGATATTTCTCATGGCCTTCTTTCTCAAAATCGCCAGCGTCCTGATAATTATTAAAATAAGGCCAGATAGAACCATAAGGGCAAAATTGGATGCTCTGGGTAAACCGGAAAAGAAGCCCTGGCTATTACTTCTCAAGTTCTCACTTCCAGCAACCTTCACCGGCATTGGAGCAGGAATGTTGGTCCCATATTTCCCGCTGTACTTTGACCTACGGTTTGGACTGGACATTGCTGAAATTGGTATTTTCTTTGCCATACTTGCCTTTGTCATGGCAATCATGACGATATATTTACCAAGACTAGCTGAACGTGGCGGAACAATAGTGACAACAACCAGTTTTCATGTTATTGCAATACTGGCCATGATATCCATACCTTTCACACCATGGCTTGCCGGAGTTGTTTTCTTGTTCGTGATCAGGGCCGCTCTCATGAACGTGCCAGGCCCCATAATGACCAGCTTCATGATGAGCAAGGTACCTGGAACTGCCAGGGCCACTGCCAATAGTTCGGTTCAATTCTCCTGGATACTCACACATGCAATTGGTGTGTTCATTGGAGGGTTTTTATGGGATATGGGTGACCTGAAACTGCCATTCTATATTGCAACCAGTCTTTACATTATTTCGACGATTCTGTATTTCAGCTTCTTCGTTGGAACCGATGATGGAGAAAAGAAACTTACAATGACATGGCCGTGGTTCAGGCATCTTTTCAGAAGGCAGTGAATAGCCGGGTCTATGCTTAGATATAGTTATTGAGGGTCTATAATCGATTAACGCTGATAGAGGGTCTTTGCTTGGTTATTGTGAACAGAGGGTCTATGTTTGGTTATTGTTAGTGAGGGTCTGTAATTGATTAACACTAATAGAGGGTCTTTGCTTGGTTATCGTTAACAGAGGGTCTATGTTTGGTTATTGTTAGTGAAGGAATCGGATCTGCTGGCTATAAATTTGCCAGCATCTTTCTGTTTTCCAAGCACCCTGGACTCAAACATTATCCAAACGGATTTCAAACACCCTAGACCCTGAACCCTATTTCTTTTGTATACAAACTAAGACCCTAGACCCTACTATCTTATTTGCCACTAACCTTAAATTAAGGAATTCCATTGTACCATCATGGTCTCTGTACTTTGCATTGCCGGTCTCGACCCCTCTGGCCATGCTGGATTGTCTGCGGATATTCGCGCCCTTGAATCCCTGGGCATCAAGGCATTACCCATAGCCAGCGTGCTTACTGTACAGAATTCAAAATCATTTTCCGAGTTCCAGCCAGTACCCCTGGAACTAATAAAAAAGCAGCTTTCTGCGGTTCTGGAAGACGGAAAACCAGACATTGCAAAGCTTGGAATCCTTGGTACTGCGGAAATTGCCAGCTATGTTGCTGAAGCTCTTTCAAAAGCTGATATTCCTATAATCACAGACCCAGTACTGAGCTCCTCTACCGGATACAGCCTGGTGGATGAAGAGCTTATGGAGGCCTATAAAAACGACATATTTCCGGTTGCCAGCATTATTACGCCAAACTCCCATGAGGCCAGTGTGATAACCGGCCTTGAGGTTACTGACCCGGAGAGCGCGAAAATAGCTTGCCAGCATCTTTATGACATGGGCCCGAAAGCGGTACTTATCAAAGGGGGCCATTTTGCATCTGGCAGGGGAACAGATGTTCTTTATGATGGAACAGACTTTTTCGAATTAAAAAGCCAGGAGATTAATGCAGATATACGGGGTACTGGCTGCACTCTATCATCACTAATTGCGGGGTATATGGCAAAAGGTCTGGAAACAGTTAATGCTGTCAAGCATGCAAAACATGACTTTACAAAGGCATTCATGCGCTCCAGCCAGCATGGAAATAATATGAAATTCCATGAGTCATTAAGCCCGGAAAAAGCAGAGATATGGCATTCAGTTAACAAGGCCAAAACAGAGATACTGGACATCATGCCTTCCAGCTTAATCGCAGAAGTTGGTAATAACATTGTATTTGCTCTGCCCGGGGCAAGTGGACCAGATGAAATTTGTTCCCTTGATTCTCGATTACTGGCCAAGGGAGATCATGTAGTAACATTGGGAATGCCGGTCTTCGGAAGGAGATCCCATGTTGGTCGTGTGGTACTGGCTGCCATGAACCATGATTCGAAAATGCGCAGCGCCATGAACCTTAAATATTCAGATGCATTGATAAGCCAGATGGAAGAGTTAGGCTTCAAGGTAGGAAGTTACAGTCGTGCTGAGCAACCAGAAGATTCAAGTTCAATGGAATGGGGCACTGGCAAGGCGATTTCTGATTATGGTGCTGTGCCGGATGTGGTCTATGACCAGGGCGGAGTAGGAAAAGAACCAATGATTCGATTGCTGGCTCGTAATCCGTCAGAACTTATTGATAAATTGCGCAGGGCCATAGGAGTTTTGTCATGAACATCGCAATGTTTACAGACTCCTGGCTCCCAACAATGGACGGCGCAATTGCCACTATTTTAAAATTCAGAGATGGCCTGGAAAACCGCGGCCACAAGGTCTATGTTTTTGCTCCCGCGGATTTGCCTGGCAAAATTAAGGAAGACGAAAAAACCTGCTT
>JAUWNU010000094.1 GCA_030612505.1 Methanomassiliicoccales archaeon | reverse complement strand
AAATGTAAAGTTCTGAGAGATGGACAGATCACCTATATTGATTCAATGGGCGAGATTGAAGAACTTGAGTTTGAGGGCATCGGAAAATTGGAAGCTTTCACCACATCTGGCGGAGCTGCCTGGCTGCCGGAGATATTCCAGGGAAAGATGAAGAAAATGGACTACAAGACCATTAGGTATCCTGGGCATGCGGTCATCTTCAAATCAATTCTGGATTTGGGACTGGCTAGTGAGGAGGAAATCGCTCCGGGCATAACCCCGAGAAAGATACTGGAGGAACAGATAGTAAAAAATCTCTCTGGAAATGATAAGGATATGGTTCTTGTCAGGGTCAGTGCCATCGGCCAAATTGCTGGCAACCAGATAACCAAGACCATGGACATTGTGGACTATTATGATGATGAAAAAGACATTACTGCAATGATGCGCACAACATCATTCCCTACCAGCATAATCGCACAGATGGTTTTGGACGGGGATATTACCGAGAGAGGGGTAAAAACACCGGAAATGTGCGTGCCCGGAGAGCCGTTTTTGAAAGATCTGGCTGCTCGGGATATTGTTGTTAAACAGTACTAATTATTCCCCAACTAATTGAACCCGAATTTGCCGGTTCCTGGGCTTTACATCCAACTCAATGAAAACAATTTGCTGCCACGTTCCCAGCAGCATCTGGCCAGCCCGGAATGGCACAGTTATTCCAGGGCCCATTATGGCCGCCCGAACATGTGAATGGCCGTTTCCGTCCTGCCATCTCAGGTGATGCTGATATACTGCATCCTTGGGAGCAAGCCGTTCCATTGCTTCTGGCATGTCCTCAAGAAGACCTGGTTCATATTCTATTGTGGTGATTGTGCCTGTTGAACCGGAAACAAAAATGCATGCAATTCCATCTGTAAGATTGGAATTCTTCACTATGGTGGCCACATCTTCAGTTATGTCGATTATGTGGTTTTCGCCTTTTGTTTGAATGTCAAAATCTTCGTCATAGGTTGCCATATAATCACCTGTTAAGCTCGCTTAATGCCATTCTCTCCAGTATGATTTCCACAGGACTAGCAAAGTTCATTTCTTCCTTTGAGATTTTGAATATAGAATAATCTTTTCCTTCAGCATCCAGAACATCATCTGCACTCTGTAAATTGAGTGCCGTTAGAACTTCTTCGGAACTAATCTGGCCAACAGTAATAATGGCAATTTCAGTTGTGTCGTCCTGAACCCCCAACTTATCAATTGCCCCACTAATTTGGCGCTCTGCTGCTGCATACAACAAGATTTCCATTCCCAGTGTCTTGGTTCTGGGGTTTCTGGCCCATGCACGGGTTGCCATTTCAGCGGCAGTCTGCAAATGCTCTTTTCCGATGATTCTGTCAGCACGAAATAATTGAACCACAGAATCATGTTCCTTTTCCAGCTTGGAGATTGCAGATAAAATATCTTCGATATTACCTATCTGGCCCCTTGCTCCAAAGATGTTCATTTGTAATGGTCCTCCCGTTCTTTCGCTTTTTCCCGGTATACCTGCACAATATCGTTCCGGGTGAGGAATCCCACTAGTTTTGTTGAATCATCCCTGTCAACAACTGGTAAATGGCCGAAACCGTGTTCTGCCATCTTCTCCATGGCAATGTCCAGAGTCTCATCTGGATAGGTTACAATAAGGTTATCACAGGTCTTGATTTGACTTATAGGAGTGCGTTTGTCAACACCTTTCAAGAGGGCATTACGAACATCACTGTGGGTCAGTAGGCCGCATAGCTTTCCATCATCATCCAGACAGGGGAATCCCTGATAGCCGGTTTTCAGAATCTTATCTGAAGCCTCGGTGAGTTTTAGGTTATTTCTGACGCTTACAACATCGGTGATCATTACTTCTCTCACATCTTTAGTTTCCAGTATATTTATTTCTCTGTCATATGAGAATACAACGCCCTTGCGCTTTATCTTCAATGTGTAAATGGTTTCCTTGGAAAGTATTCTGGATGTGGCATCCGCAGCAACGCAGGCGAACATAAGTGGCAGTATAATCTCATAGGTACTGGTCATCTCAAATAGAATGATAATTGCCGTGAGTGTGGCTCTACTTGTTCCAGAGAAAAAGGCAGCCATTCCCACAAGGGCATATGCGCCATAACCTGCAACCATGGTTGATGGAAATATCAGATTGACAACTATACCAAAGGCACCGCCAAGCATTGCTCCCATCCAGAGCGATGGAGCAAATACCCCACCAGAACCGCCGGAGCCAAGAGTGAAACTGGTGGCCAGCATCTTCAGGAACATAAGTAGAAGGAAAAATCCTGCAAGCTGCAGACCAGTATAAAGCCAGGCAGTGTCACTTGATGTCAGAACTGGCATTGTTGCGCCATATCCAACACCAAATACAAAGAAGTGGCCAAACTGGGTGTACATAAGCAGACCAGTTATACCAATGAGAAGACCGCCTAGCATTGGTTTGTAATACTCGGGCATTTTTAACTTGTCAAATATGTCTTCCATATTGTAGAAGAACTTCACAAAGAATAATGCGGCTAGGCCGGCAAGAAGTCCCAGAATCAGGTACAGAATCAATTCATAGGGGCTGTTCAGTGTATGGATGCCAATAATGTCCCTGATTGGGAAAGCAATTTCATCACCCAGGAACAAATGGGCGATGACCGTGGCCATAACCGAACTCACAACCAGCGGCACGAAAGATTTCGTTTTAAACTCAAGCAGAATGATTTCAAGGGAGAAAACAACACCAGCAATTGGTGCATTGAATGTTGCGGCAATACCCGCCGATGCTCCACAGGCTACTAATATGCGAATTTTTTCATTTGATAGATTGAGATACTGGCCTATTGCTGAACCGCTGGAAGCACCAATGGCTATTATTGGGCCCTCTCTTCCTGCTGAACCTCCAGAGCCTATGGTGATTGCACTGGCTAAGGCCTTTAGAATACCAACACGAGGGCGTATTCGCCCACCTTTCTTGATAATGGCTTCCATGACCTCAGGAACACCATGGCCTTTCACCTCTGATGCTCCGTATTTGACAATGATCCCCACCAGAAGACCACCTATCATGGGAATCAGCACAACAAGCCAGACCAGATTTGAGTCAAGCCATCCTAAATTGTAGTCCATGAACTGATAGGAATCATAGGTCGTAGATAGACTACCGAGAAAAAACAGGTTATGGATAAAATTAATCAAGTTACGAAAAACAATGGCTGCAAATCCACCAATGATACCAATGACGACTGCCAGCATACCCAGGATAAAATAATCCTTGAGGTCTTGCTTTCGCTGAATCCTGGTTTGGGCATCCACCTTTCCTGGCATAGGAATAGGATTGGGAATATCCGACATATGAAACTTATGTTCTTTGGACTTTCTGACTTTTGACATGATTGCGCCTTATGTTCCCCGCCCATAAGCAAGTCATTTAAATCATTATCTATAATATGGCAATATCAACACTATCTTTTTATGCTACACCGGGTTTCATGATAATAATGCCTGATGAAAAAACTTGGCCAGTGAGTATTACTCCTGACAACTACCCGGAGTTCATAAGCAAATCAAGCAAGCATCTCACCCGCAAGGGAGAAGACCTTGCAGGATACTTTAAAGAAGAGCCAGAGCCAGAGGTCCTGATATATGAAGTGTATGAGGCCGAAACCGAAGGCCATATCAAGATGGCATTGACAGTACTCAAGCCTGGAAAAGTTGGTAATGAATTCCACATGACAAAGGGCCATTACCATGAAGATGATAAGGCTGGAGAAGCCTATGTTTGCTTCAGGGGCCAGGGCATGGTAATAATGCAGACCAGGGAGGGCAAAACAGACGAAATACCCTTGAAACCGGGAGGCTTAGCATACATACCCCCGGGCTGGGCCCACAGAACCATCAATACCGGCTCAGATGAGTTTATAATGCTGGCATTGTACCCGGAGACATCTGGCCATGACTATGATTCAATCCAGGAAAAAGGTTTTATAAAACGTGTTTTTGACATGGATGGGCAAGTTCAAGTTATTTAGATTTTATAATCCCGAGGCCAGTAGCCCCGGGGAACATTCGCAAATATAGACGCAAGATTGACGTGATGTGGATGAAAACGTCCTGTGGCTGCGCGGAATGCAAGCATCCCGCTGGCCCCAGGCCTATTTCGCTCACTTCGTTCGCTCAATAGTCCTGTGGTGTAGGGGTTATCATGCGGGCCTTTGGAGCCTGCGACGGCGGTTCAAATCCGCCCAGGACTACTCTATTTTTTTTATTTAATTAGAGACGTAGCTCTGGTTTTTCGAATTATCGACAATGGCTCTTGCCAGCAGTCCATCAGAAACCGTGATATGAAAGAATTGCTGCATGGAAAGACCATGAATGACAGGTTTTCCTGGCCATCTGTGGACAGATATGCTAAGGCATTCAAGAAATGTACTGTACCTTGCACAGTCAGGCAGGTTGATACTATGGATTATGAGCTCCAATCTGGAGATATAATCCTCGGTAGGATTGGCAGCAAGCCTTCCATTCTCCGGCCTTATTTAATAGTAAAACATTGATACCATATAATGACTCATTTTGTTCTTTTTGAATCATAAAAAAAATATATCTGGCTAATTAAAAATATCTAATGACATGGCAAATTATATATACTCCAAAAGATATGATGGTACTACAGGAGATGATAAAATTCCAAAAATTAGAAATTGTTACTGCGGTGCAAAGGCATACACCATGTATATTAGGCGAAAGGTAAGCAACAGAGAAACGTTGGAAACAACAAAGTATGCTTACTGTAGAAGTTGCAGCAAGGTGTATCCTGTTCAAGAATTGGATAAGAATAACTTTGTGATAGTCAACATCAAAGGAAGGTCTTACCGGGCCCATCTATCAATCCCGAAGGGTTTCAGGATGCAGAAGGCGGCCAATAAATGGGGTCAATTTTCCTTTACTGAAGAAGAGTACTTGAATCTGATTAACAAACTTTCTGCTGCAAGAAAGACACCTTTGAAAGAAGTCATTGTCCGGCTCACTGGCGGAATGTTCGGAACCGGTGATTATTACGTGCTAATACCCGAAAAATTCGAGCTCAAGGTCGGAAGAAAAACCAAAGAAGGAATTCATCTTAGCTCCGATGAGTTTAAGGAGATACTCCGAAATTACAATTCATATGTTAGAAAGGCCAGGAGGGGTGAGAAATGAAAGCAGACAAGATTCAGAGCATAATCAATGATGAGTTCCTGGACTTCTCTAACTATTTGACTTTCACTCAAAAAATTCGCCATCGTGGTAAGCTAGCAAATGTTGAAATTACATACGAACCATGCGGGGTAACATTTGATGAGTGCCAACATTATCACAAGAAAATCATCGTGGATCTGAAAAAGTTAAGCCCGGCTGAGCCATATGTTGGTTTCCAGGCACTTCGACTAATGATTCATGATGACCTTGAAAAGCAATTCCCAGAATTGAAATCAAAGCCGTTTGATGTGTCAATCAATGATGATTCCATTGTATCAGCAAACTTATATTCATTGAGCTTGGAGCTTGAAGAACTACGAAACGCCTGCAAAAAATCTGGGATATATGATAGAATGTTCTTCAGAGCTCTTATGGCCTATATTGGTAAACATGCTCCGAAACAATACACTGATTCTTTGTTCAATATATTCAGGTTAGAGGCATATAGCAAGGGAGAACATTGGGGTTCTGATATGGAATTTGCCGATGCTATAGACTCCAGCGATTATAACCTTGCATATGATATCGCTGTTAAAGACCTTGGAATGTGGGAAAAAATAGGATATCCTCAGGGGATATTTGATGCTTTGATTCAATGTGCTGATGTGATGTTGCTGAAGAAGGATTTAATCTGTGCTAGGGAAATGATGTTCGAGGCCTGGGAAATAGTTACAGAGGACAATCAACAGGCCAAATTGGAATTGAAAAAACTGGAGATAAAAATCAATATTGAAGAGAACAGTTTGTGTGAAGCTCGCAGGAAGCTCAGGAAATATGTTGATGAGTACAAACAGCACAATACTGATGATTCCAACTTATATTTTGAACTCTGTGATGCCTCTAAACTGGCCCATGATATTTGTGATTTCAAATTGGAAAGAGCGTATGCTAAGGAAGCGAAGAACCTCTGGGAAATGGAGTAATTGAAGAATTAAAAAAATATAGGTGATACAAATGGGAAAGAAAAAAATATCAAATCGTTTAATCGAATGTCCCAGCCTGTCCTGCAATAAAAAGCTAGAGGTTCCTCCTATTTTATCCAAGGGATACTGTATTTATTGTGGAACCGAACTGGATTTCGATAAACTTTATTGGCTTGATTACTATATGAAAAAGGGCGAGAAGTATTTCAATGATTTCAAAGCAAAAGAAGCAAGAAAAGCCTATGAAGAAGCTTTGAAATATGCTGATTTATTGGAACATGATTATGATGCAATCATTTGTAAACAATTTTTAGCAAATATAGCAGAAAGCACTGAAAATTTTGAGAGGGCCTTGAAATTATACCAGGAAATGCTTAGTTTTGAGCTATCACGACATAGAAAAAATAGCAAACAGATTGAATGGATTGAGGAAAGGATCAAAAAAGTTAGGGAGAACTATACAAAATTAGATGAAAAAATAAAGGTGAGTAAAATGAAAAGTGAAAATAGTGAAGAAATTTATTGCAATCTGTGTGGCCAACCTTTGAATGATGAAAAATGCAATTATTGCCTTGAGGTGTTTGGAGATAGCATTGAGAGAAACAAGTTTGCATGCATGGACTGTGGCCTTGAAGGATATCAGGTGCCTAGATATGTTTGGGGAACTGGCCAAATGCCAATGGCCAAGAGCACTCCGCGATTGATGGGAGAGTTGTTCAGATGTAGTAAGTGTAGATATATGCAAAAACCAGGTGGTCATGAAAAAGAAATGGGTTGGCTATCCCTTGCCCATAACATCGCTTATGACCTTTACCATGAGCATTGGAGCAGGCAGGATTTGAACAGAGTGAATCTTCCACCAAAATTTAAGGATTATTGTATCAAGCTCTCATATAACTTGAAAGAGGAATAATATGGTACGGTTCCATGAAGTTCCAGTTGATTTAGATCCTGAAAAGATAAACAAAGCAGGATATTCATTGGATATAACTGGGAATTTAGGTGAGGAACTTGCCAGGCAGGTATTGTATATCCAATATGGAGTTGATAAATGCGTTAGGCAAGGAGAGGGAAATACTGAGCCAGCACCCCAAGGCATAAGAATCCCAGGTACAGATAATGGTTCTGCTGACTTAATGGTAAAAAGTTGTGGCCAAAGATATTATATTGAAGTTAAAAGTACATTATCAAAATCATATTACAAGGGTCACTCTAGTCCCAGTCAATATGAATTGTGGAGTTCAGGGCATACTGATTACTTAATTCAAATAAGGATTGATATTGCAGATTTCAGAAAGGGACTAATCAGATTTTCACATCAATTGAAGAAGAATCCCAATTCAGAAAAACCTTCATTAGAGAAATCAAAGAAGTATAGACAGGAAGCAATTGAAAATTATAAGAAAAAAGTTTAATTCTGTTTAATACCGACATCTAAGCTAGATAGTGTCAAATGGACGCTTAGCACCATACACCAGATGGCGTATGCTGAACAATGATGAGTTGATTTGTACTGTGTGCCAGGTGTTCCCTAAATTCATGATGCGGGCCTTTGGAGCCTGCGACGGCGGTTCAAATCCGCCCAGGACTATTCATTTTTTTATTAATTTACCCTCCCCAACCTTATTATGTTGAATTCTATTCCCAGGCTCAATGGTAGAGGGAGAGAGGAAGTCTATTATTGGCAATGGCCTGAAAAGTGTAGAATGCCCATATTGTGGCGGCCGAATGCTTAATAGTCGTAAATCCATGATTCAGAACACCCGCATTTACTGGCAAAAGCCCTGGGGCAATGTATTGAAAATGGATGAGCCTATTCTCCCACTGGCCTGTGTTCAGTGCGGTGGCGTTATTCTGGCTCTGCGGGATTCTGCAAGAGTTGCAAGAGAATGGGATGCTCTGTCAGATGAGGAAAAAAACAAGATTATTGACGAACAATAAATCAAAGACCTGAACGATTCAATATTTCTTCCCAGGTGGGCAATTTCCCAACTGGCCCTGCAACTTCTATGGCAAAGCTGGCTGCTGCGGCTCCCAGCCATCCACATTGATCCAATGATTTATTTCTGCTTAATCCAGCATAAAATCCGGCACGGTAGGCATCCCCTGCGCCTGTTGGGTCGATTACTGCCTTCGGAGTTACTGCCGGGATATTAATTTCTTCGGATTTTGTGATTATCTGGCTGCCATCTTTTCCCAGGGTTATGACCAGCAATTCCACATGGTTCAGAATTAACTTTTTATCCTCATATCCAAGATACTTCATAGAAGTTGTCAGCTCGCTCTGATTAACAAACAGGGCGTGGCTCATGTCCAAAAGCTCTCGGAACACTTCTGGCTCGTAAATATAATGAAGTTCCTGAGCAGGGTCAAAATAAATCGGCTTGCCGAGTTGACTGGCTGCCTTCATTATCCTGCGGTAATAGGCCGGTCGACCGGTTCCTATGTGAATAATTTTGCTGGATTGGATTGTGTGTTCAGCCACTGGAAAATCATCCATCTCGCCCATTGGGCCCTGGTCCATTATGCCGATTTGATTGTTATTTGGGTCTGTCATGATGCGGCATGTTGGTGTTAAGAAATCTTTCATCTCCTGAAGGTCTTTGGTATCAACACCAGCATTGGTAAATGCATCCTTGAAGTCCTTTGGAAAATCTGTTCCAACGAATGAGGCGAGAGCTGTTTTCACGCCCATGCTGGCTGCCATGAG
>JAUWNU010000020.1 GCA_030612505.1 Methanomassiliicoccales archaeon | reverse complement strand
TGTAATTCGACATCTGGCTGGTAGAATTGTAGGCCTGGATATTGTTGAGGTAAATCCTGAATTTGATAATGGGAACACGGCGGCACTGGCAGCCAAGCTCATTAGGGATTTTATCGGGGCCAAGGAAGCCTCGGAAAAATAGGCCGCTGGAAACGGAGGCCTGGCCAATCATGCCCCGTCTGTATGAACAAACTTTCTGTAATTTCATTATAACTATGTTTGTGAGCAGACTGAAAGCCTTCGGGGTTTCAGGCGTGAGGGCGGGGTTGTGGGCCAGAATATTTGATTCTGGCCTGGTGACAAGTTATTTTTTTCTTTCAAACTTTGAAAACCCCATCCGTGAACACGATATTTCGTGTGAAGTAGGCTGAAAGCCGAAGGATTTCAGCTGTGAAGGGTGGGGATGTGGTCGCCACCAGCATTCAACAC
The DNA here is from genome assembly GCA_030612505.1 of Methanomassiliicoccales archaeon. Taxonomy (GTDB): domain Archaea; phylum Thermoplasmatota; class Thermoplasmata; order SG8-5; family SG8-5; genus JAGLQM01. The sequence continues at coordinate 23,164 of JAUWNU010000020.1, read as the reverse complement.
GACCATTTAGCCATCCATTTCATCAATATTTTCTACTGGATTGAAGAACACTATTGTTAATGTTGTAACAATTACGCTCAGTAACACCAATAGCATAGGTACCAAGATTAGAAAATCTTCATATGTTTGCCATATTCCTTGATAGCCAGATATGTATGGGTTGAGTGCTTTAAGTAAAATATAATAAAAAGCTGGTAACAAAGTTAAAGCATAAATGATATAGTTTAGAAAGGATTTTGACTTGATTGCATTGATATTATAGCCAAGTAATGTCAAAGAAATGCCAAGATGGTATAGAAAAATAATAAATGTTCCTATGACATAAATACCAAAGCCAGTAAATAGCATCAATAAGCTTATTAATACCAAAATAAAACCTAATCTAAGGAAAAAAGGCTTAACGGTTTTGGAATATTTTATATAGGAATAGTAGCAGATGAGTGCAGAACCAATAATGGGAAGGAAAATAATCCATATATGGCCATACCAGAAAACATGCCAGTGAAGAGAACCTATTGCCATTAAGATTCCCCCTATGACAAATACAATTGGTGACTTAATTTTCTCCAAACCCATGATTAGCAAGAATGAAACTCAAATATTTAACAATACCCTGGAATCTATTCCAGTCTACTTATCTATAGCCCGGAATATGTTCAGCTTTCTTGTAAATGGATTCAAAATCGAATCTTTCCATCTCGTCATCAAACTTTCTGGTGAATGTGGACATGCGTTTTTTCAGCTTTGAAAGTTCCATGTCCTTCTTTTCCATGAGCTTGCGGATTCTCTTGACATCATTGAACAATCCTTTATCAATTCCAAAGCCGCTTAGTGCCATGACATTCAGTGTATTGCACATGACGTCCAGTTCCATATCAATAAGCTTGACTGGGTCTTCCTTGTAAACCCGTTTATTAAGACGAATAAGATACTCACGATGGTTCTTGATGGCGGAAAGAACATTCTCCATTCGCTTGCTCATTTTTAGCAAATGTTCATCGGTCTTGATTAATGACCTGTTGAGGTCGATTATTGAATTGCGATGGCCCTTCTTTGTCCGGGTATTTATGTCCAGAGCGGCCATGACAACTTCCTCGCGCTTCACCCGGGTTTCCATCTTAGCAGTTAGGCTTTTCAGCTGCTTTTTCTGCTCCCTGCCAGTGTCCTTGAGTGCCTTAATCTCTTCTTTCAGTTTGGCATTCTCCCGTTCGAACTTTTCCATGGTTCTCTGGAGATTTTTCAGAGTCGGTTCTGCTTTTGGTTTATCGACCACAAGCAGTTCAGGCTTGGGCTCCACCTTTTTAGTAGCTTTTTTCGGAGCTGATTTGGTAGCCTTTTTTGAAGTAGCCTTCTTTGGTGCAGATTTCTTAGTTGCCTTGGGTGTGGACTTTTTGGAAGCAGCTTTTTTTGGAGCTGGCTTCTTTGTCTCTTTTTTCTTGGCGGGTGATTTTTTTGTTCCTTTCTTCGCAGCCATCAAACCACCTATGACAATAGTTGGATAAGAAACTTACGCCAAGTTTATCACAGGGTCTAAGTTTGCATACAAAAGAGATAGGGTCTATGTTTGGTTATTGTTAGTGAGGGTCTAGGGTCTTTGTTTAATTATCGTTATTTAGGGTCTAGTAAAATGCTGTCGAATTCATTGCCAGCATCTTTCTGTTTTCCTAACACCCTGGAATAAATCATAATCCAAACATATTGCAAACACCCTAGTCCCTAGACCCTGAAATCCTATTTTTGATTACAATTTCTTTGAAGCATTAAAAAATAGGAGATACGCAAATTTGACACACACATAGATTAAAATGTCAAAATTGCGGAGACCCTAGACCCTGACAATATTCCACAAAACTCATTTATGCAATCTTTCTATTCCTGAACCAATGAAAGGCGGAAGTAAAAAGGCAATTTTAGCTGCATTTGTTGCAAATCTAGCCATAGCCATAGCCAAGGTCATCGGGTTCATGTTCACCGGTGCTGCTTCAATGCTGGCCGAGGCAATTCATTCCATTGCTGATACTTCCAATCAGGGCCTGCTGCTTCTGGGGGGAAAGATGGCCAAGAAAGAACGTAGTAAAGAGCATCCCTTCGGTTATGGCCGTGAGAGATATTTCTGGGCATTTGTTGTGGCAATGATTATTTTTTCACTGGGCTCGGTTTTTGCCATATACGAGGGAATATCCAAATTATTGGATCCGCATGTATTGGAGAACCATGTCTGGGCAATTGGAATTCTTTCAATAGCTATAGTTCTTGAAAGTTTCTCGCTGAGGACTGCAGTTATTGAATCCAGAAAAATTAAAGGCGACATGACCTGGTGGCAATTCATTCGCAAGTCTAAGGTTCCTGAATTGCCAGTGGTATTGCTGGAGGACATTGGAGCACTCATTGGCCTGGTGCTGGCACTCATTGGCATAGGCCTGGCAATGATTACTGGAAATGCAGCTTATGACGCAATTGGCAGCCTTTCAATTGGCATTTTGCTGGGAATAATTGCCATCATATTGGGTGTTGAGATGCGCTCCTTGCTTCTTGGAGAATCTGCATCCGAGGAAACAATTCAGAAGCTGGAAAAGACCATTAGCCAGCATCCGGATGTTTGCCATCTTATCCACATGCGCACAGAGCATATTGGTCCAGAGGAATTGCTGGTTGCTGTGAAGGTGGAACTCTCAGGAGAACTGGATATCCAGGGCGTGGCCAATGCTATCAATTCCCTGGAAGAATCCATGCGGAGCCAGGTGAAGATCAAGCTCACTATTTACATTGAGCCAGACATTTTTGAGGGTGGAGCTTGCCCGGTTAAATAAGTATATTAGAGAAATTAACAATCAGCACCCATGGAAAAGTACATTGTGGTCTTGATTACCGCAGCCAATGACGACGAGGCCAGCATGCTTGGAAAGGCCCTTGTTCAGGAGAAATTAATTGCCTGCGCCAATCTCTCTCCGGTTAACTCAATCTACCGCTGGAAGGGTGAATTATATGAGGAAGCGGAGGTCATGCTCACCTGCAAAGCCATGGAAGCAAATCTCGAAAAGATCATAGCCAGGGTGAAAGAACTTCATTCCTATGAGGTTCCGGAGATAATAGCCCTGCCCATACTTGGAGGCAGCAAAGATTATTTGGACTGGGTAGAAGAAAATTCAAGTAGCGAAAGTGGCAAATAGTTTCCAGTTTGCTTATATACCCTGTACACCAAATATAGATTAGGTTGATAAGATGATACAGAAAAACGCCGAACTAGCCATTATTGCCAAGGGCCTGGCAAAGACCTATGATAAAGACATTGAGGCATTGAAAAGCCTGGACCTGGAGATGCGAAAAGGCGAAGTTTTCACAATACTGGGGCCCAATGGCGCTGGCAAGACCACATTTTTAAGAATACTCTGCACACAGTTAATGCCATCAAAGGGCGATGCAACCATTCTCGGGGACAGCGTGGTTAATGATCCAGTAAAGGTCAGAGAGAATATCGCAATGGTTCCACAGGATGCAATGGCCTATTCGAATTATTCCCCTTGGGATTATGCTTACACATTCTGTTTGCTGAGAGGCATGGACAAGCAAAAAGCCAAAAGGAAAGCTGAAGAGGCAATCCGTTCAATGCTCATGTGGGAGATGAAGGACCGGCCAGCGCAAACTATGTCCGGCGGTGAGAAACGTCGAGGATTAATCGCCGCAACAATAGCCAGCGATGCTCCAGTGATGATGCTGGACGAGCCAACTTCCGGTCTTGACGCAATTGGCCGCAGGAATGTCTGGTCAGTTCTCAGAAATAAGGCCGCAGGAGGAGACACCATTGTTCTTACCACCCACATGATGGATGAAGCTGAGATGGTCTCTGATAGGCTGGCCATAATCAATAAAGGCGAGTTAATTACTGTTGGAACAACTGCTGAAATAAAGAAAAAAGTGCCATTCAAGTATCGTGTTATTGCACCGGAGGATGCTGTTGATCAGTCCAGTTATTCTGATGTGACGAAGATAGGCGACCGGCTGGTTGTGTATCTGGAGAACCATGAGGAGGCAATCCAGCTGGTCTCAAAGATGCTGAAAAAAGGCGTTAATGCTGAAGCTTCTCCAGTCACACTGGAAGATGCCTTTGTCCACCTGGTAGGGGGAGATATTTACGAGATTGGTGAGAAACCAGATTCAAAACAGGGGGCGAACAGATGAACCTAAAAAAGATGATTCGGGACACCCTGATAATCGCCTGGATGAAGTCCGTTCCTGACCTGAAACGGCAGCCGCTGATTCTGGTAATTCTGGCAGGTCTGGCTGCTATACCGTTATTCTTTATCGGCCTATTTGGTGGCGAGAGTATGCTGAACATTGGAATCGTTGGGGTAATCGTATCCAGCATCGGATTCATTGGTATTGCGGCTTCAATTCAGGACATTACCTGGGACCGGTATGTCAAGTTCAGAGAGATGGTGGTGGCAATGCCAGTTCATCCAATATCCTATGCAATGGGCCTTACCCTGGGCGCGCTTATGTTCGCATTTCCTGGCTTCCTGGCATTTACAGCCTATGGAATCTATCGAGGATTGTTTGATATCGGAAGCCTGCTCATAATGTTCGCTGCAATGATGATGTGCTTCATGGGCATTTCACTCATCGGGTTCACAATAGCTACGTACCAACATAAGACCAGTCCAAACACCCTGGGCATAGTTGCCAATCTGCTTAGTTTCCTGTTCGTGTTCCTGCCGCCAGTTTACTACTCTGAATCAATGCTGGAAAATGTAGGAGGCATGAACCTCACCTGGATTGCATACACTCTGCCAACAACCAATGCTGCAGCAATTATTCGATATGCAACTGGCCTAACACCCTGGGACGGAGAGGCATATATGCTGCACTGGCTCTTCATGTTCATAACTGTTGGAATATTTGCATTGCTGGTAGTGAGAAAGGCCCGGTGGCGCGAACCTTAGGCACAGATTTATAAGCAGAATTTACTATTACTATAGCATGGCGAAAATCGACTGGTACAATGAGTTTGTTGACATGAACTATGAGCCTGCCAGGGATGAGCTGGTGGTCTTATTCTACTTCGAGTCGCCACGGGGAATGAGCCAGGAAGAGAGCGCAGGAAGAATTGCCTCTGAAAGTTCTACAGGCACCTGGACTACGCTGGCCAAATTACCGGGGCGCATGAAGGGCTTGCAAGCAACAGCATTTGAGATTGAAGGTAATTATCTGAAAGTAGCATATCCAAAGGAACTGTGGGAGCCAGGCAATTTCTGCCAGCTAAAAAGTGGAATTGCAGGAAACATATTCGGCATGAAAGGAGTTGATAATCTTCGATTAATGGATGTTTCTTTGCCAGCCAGCTATATCAAGCACTTCAAAGGGCCGCTTCTGGGAATGGACGGCATCCGAAAACGCTGGAAGATTCCGAAACGACCTCTGACAGGCGCGGTTCCGAAGCCGAAAATTGGTTTCAGTGCTCAGGAGCATGCCGAGATTGGCTATGAGACCTGGATGGGGGGCTTTGACTTTGTCAAGGATGATGAGAATTTAACCAGCACTAGTTTCAATAAGTTTGATGAGCGAGTAAAATTAATGGCCAAATATCGCGACAAAGCCGAAAAGAAAACCGGCGAAAGAAAGGGCGCGTTCATAAACATCACCGCAGACATCGAGACCATGAAGAAGCGAGCCAATATTCTTCATGAACATGGATTTGATTATGCAATGATGGACGTTGTAATAATCGGCACTGCTGGACTCATAACAATGCGCGAGCACTTAGGCGACTTAGGAATGACAACCCATGCCCATCGGGCCATGCACGCAGCTTTCGACAGAAATCCCAAACACGGAATGACCATGCAATTCGTTGCTAAAGAAATGAGGTTACTTGGCCTGGACCAGCTCCACTCTGGAACCGCGGTTGGAAAACTTGTTGGTGACAAGGAAGAAGTTCTCAGCATTGCCAGTGTTCTACGTGACAAGGTTACCAAGGCGGAAAAAAATCTACTGCTGTATCAGGACTGGGGCGAAATAAAATCCGCATTCCCGGTTAGTTCTGGAGGATTGCACCCTGGCCTGGTGCCGGATGTTCTTGACATTTACGGTAATGAATTAATTTTGCTGGTAAGCGGCGGCATCCACGGGCATCCAAAAGGAACAAGGGCCGGAGCAAGGGCAACCATGCAGGCAATGGAGGCATGGCAGGACGGCCTGGAGCTTGAGGAGAAAGCTAAAACTTCAAAGGAACTGGCTGTGGCCCTGGATAAGTGGGGGCGCCTTAAGCCCCAATAGGGCTAAGGCGACGCCTTAAGCCCCAGTAGGGTCAAGGCATCATCACAGGCATGTTGGTCTGATGGTGTTGCATAAACCAAAATAAGCCATTGATGTGGAATGAAGGGGGTAATGATTAAATAATATTGCCCCCTTTAGGTAAAGTATTACCCCCTAAGGTGACTCTAATGAAATCATTGCTTCCAGCTTATCTTAACAGGCTTTCTTTCAATAAAGAGCATATTGCCACGCTCAGAAGAATCGGGGAATTCAAAGGCAAACAGGAATTATTTTCACAGCGATCGCCTGAATCCTTGAATAATTTAAAGGGATTGGCTGCAATTGAATCGACTATATCATCCAACCGCATTGAGGGTGTTATTGCCGAGCCAGGCCGGGTAGAAGAAATAATGCTAAAATCCTCAAAACCGAGAAATCGTGATGAACAGGAAATTGCTGGCTATAGAGATGCTCTGGAACTTATTCATGACTCATGGGAGAACTTGAACTTTAATATCACTATGATCAAACAATTGCATGAAATGATATTTCGATATACTCCAAAAGATGGAGGGGGTTGGAAGGCCAGGGATAATTTCATTGGTGAATTTAACCCGGATGGTTCTCTGAAAAGAATAATCTTCACACCAACATCAAAAGCAGATACTCCCGGAGCAATGAAATTTCTTGTGGAGAGATACAATGCTGCAATTGAGGCTGGTCATGACCCTCTGGTAATAATTCCACTGACCATTTTGGATTTCCTGAGCATCCATCCATTTGATGATGGCAATGGTAGAATGGCCCGGCTTTTGACGCTGCTTTTACTCTATCACTCTGGCTATAATATTGGAAGGTACATTAGCCTTGAAAGAATCATTGAGGAAAGTAAACAAACCTATTATGAGGTGCTAAACGCCTCCTCTCAAAAATGGCATGGTGGAGAGCATGACTGGATTCCCTGGACAACTTACTTTTGGGGTGTGATAATAAGGGCATACAAGGAGTTCGAAGAAAGGGTTGGAAAGGCAGTAGAAGGCCCAAAATCCAAAACAGAACAAATTGAATTGGCTGTGAAAAGAAAGATCAAGCCCTTTGCATTTTCAGAAATCCAGAAAGAATGCCCGAATGTAAGCAAGGATATGATTCGCCATGTACTTCGGCAATTGAGAGATGATAATAGACTGCGCTCGAAAGGAACTGGACGCGGTGCAAAATGGTTCAAGATTGAGGAGAAATGGGATTAGGAGAATGACTGTCCATCTCTGCTTTTGGGCCAAACCCGAAAGCAGCCGCTCCCTGGACCATATAATCCTAGCATAGACCCTAAAGCTGGCTTATACTTTCTGGCGCAACCAACTTCACAATAATTGCCATCTGGGCCCACATTCTGTTCTCAGCTTCATCAAAAACTTTCGAGTTAGGGCTGTCAATTATCTCGTCGGTAACTTCTTCATTCCTGTGTGCGGGAAGACAGTGCAGGAAAATGTAGTCTGGCTTGGCATGTGCCACTAATTTTTCATTCACTTGGAACGGTGGGAAATCGGCTTGCCTCTTTTCTTTCTCGGCCTCATCGCCCATTGAGACCCATGTGTCTGTGTAGATTACATCAGCATCCTTCGCAGCTATATCTGGCTCTCTTACAATCTCGATCTTGCAGCCATTCTGGGCGGCTAATTCCTGGGCTTGTTTTGTAATATCAGAGTCCGGCTCATACCCGAATGGGCATGCCACTGTCATATTCATTCCCATTGCGGCGGAACCCAACATTAGCGAATTGCAAACATTGTTTCCGTCACCCAGATAAACCAGCTTCAGGCCTTTCAGACTACCTTTATTTTCTTTAATTGTCAGGAAGTCGGCCATTATCTGGCAGGGATGTTCGAGATCATCCAGAGCATTGATAACCGGCACATCGGCATTTGTTGCCAGCTCCCTCATTATCTTGTTTGAAAAAGCCCGGTACATGATTACATCCACATATCTTGAAATAACTTTGGCAACATCGTAAACAGACTCGCGCTTTCCCACCTGGATCTCGCTTGGCGAGAGATATAATGCAGTACCGCCAAGATGTGAAAATCCTATTTCGAAACTGACACGTGTGCGCAGGCTGGGCTTCTCGAAAATCATGCTCATATGCTTGCCCTTTAGCGGCTTGAACTCTCCGCCAGCCTTAATCTTGGTCTTCATCTTCATGGCCAAATCTAAGGTATCATCTATCTCGTGCTCAAAGTCCAGTATGCTTATCATGTCCCGCTTCATATTATCGCCTTCCGCCGGGATAGTTGATTATATAAATATATCTTGCGAGGGTCTGAGTTTGTATACAAAATGGATAGGGTCTTTGCTTAGTTTATGCTAATAAAGGGTCTAGGGTCTCTGTATCTATTCAAGTATAGAGGGTCTAGGAAAATTAATGAGGCCGGTGAACCAAACAACTAGACCCTCACTAACGATAACCAAGCACAGACCCTTACTAACGATAACTAAACGCAGACCCCCTCTAACGATAACTAAACATATACCCTAATTAACAATAACCAGGCACAGACCCTTACTAACGATAACTAAACATAGACCCTAACGAACAATAACCAAGCAAAGCCCCTATTGTTCCACCATCATCATTTTCAGGAAACTCTCCAGATGAGATGCCATTACCTCATTGTCTGAAAATCCACAAACTTCAAGGTTTGCGCCTGCAACAAGGGCATGCTTTCCGTCCACCACCATGTCTGTGGCAATAAGCCCTGCTCTTCTGAAAAGTTTAGTGCCAGACACAAACTTTTGCCCTGGCAAAGTTATGACCGATATGCTCACTCCCCTGTTCATGGCAGAAGTAAATTCCTTCTCCAGAGAGTTGCGAAGAATACTGGCATTGGAGGTGCTTATCATGACCCGGTCCTTTGCGGTGCCCAGAAATTCGCCCATCTTATTGAGAACTTTTTCCCTGCCAGTGATGGTGTAAATAACCTGCGGCATTCCCTTTTCCCGGAGAATTCCATGAATCATTTCCAAATCATCGAAAGTCTCGCCAAGCTTGGAAAATATCCGCTCTTTAAGAACCAGCGGAGGCTCAGGCGCATACTGCCTGGGACGGCCTGGGCTAACTGCGGCATAACCCTTCTCCACCAGGGCATCCAGCACCTTGTACATGCTGGTCCGGGGAACCTGGGCGGTCATTGAAATGGATTCTGCATCTGACATCTGCAGAGCCACAAGTGCAATATAGGCTCTTGTCTCATACTCGGAAAAATTGAGAATTGCAAGATCGTCTCTTATCTTCTTGTATCGCTCAAGCAAACTTTCCATTTCCATGCCAGCTAATTCTTCGATATCCAAAACCATCACCTTTTGTAGTGGGTATCGCTACAAAACATTTAAGTCTATCTCTCATATACACGTATATAGTGATATTATGGGAATTGTTGTCAAGGAAACTGCGCTGAAACTTGGACTGCCGAAAAAGACAGGATCATTGTGCCCCGAGTGCAAGGCCAGAATTACTGCTGACATTTATGAAGAAAATGGAAAGGTCATGATCAAGAAGACTTGTCCAGAACATGGCGAGTTTAAGGACATTTACTGGTCAGATGTTGGACTCTATCTCATGGCAGAAAAGTGGGCCGTTGACGGCATGGGCGTGGAAAATCCAGCTGTACTAATTGAGAAGGGTTGTCCGGATGACTGTGGCCTTTGCGATTTACACATGAGCGGAACATCACTGGCCAATCTTGATTTAACAAACAGATGCAATTTGCGCTGCCCGATTTGCTTTGCCAATGCAAATGATGCTGGCGTGGTCTATGAACCCACACTCGAGGAGGTCACAAGCATGCTTCAGACACTCAGGGACGAGCGGCCAGTACCGGTTACAGCAGTTCAGTTTGCAGGTGGAGAACCAACCATATACCCACAATTTTTCGAGGCCATTTCAAAGGCTAGAGAACTAGGATTTGCGCAGATCCAGGTAGCAACAAACGGCATAAAAATGGCCAATGATCCCACATTCACTCAGAGAATGGTGGATGCTGGCATGCATACAGTTTACCTTCAGTTTGATGGCCTGAGAGAGGAAAATTACATTCAGGCAAGGGGCAAACCTTTACTTGAAGTGAAGAAAAAGGCAATCCAGTCCTGCAGAGATTGCAAACCAAAGCTTTCAGTTGTTCTTGTGCCAACCATGGTTAATGGTCTCAATGATGACCAGATGGGCGAGATAATGAAGTATGCTATAGAGAACAGGGATGTTGTCAGAGGTGTAAACTTCCAGCCTGTATCATTCTCTGGCCGTATGGAGAATGAGGAAAGAGAGGCAGGCCGTTTCACACTTCCTGATATGGTGAACCGATTGGCCAAGCAGACAGATTATCTGGACAGGGAGGATTGGTATCCAGTTCCAGTAGTAACTCCAATTTCAGAATTCCTTTCTGTTATCACCGGTGAACCACAGCTGGCCTTTACACCGCACCCTCACTGTGGTCTGGCTACCTACCTTTTCATTGATGAGAACGGTAAAGCAACTCCAGTCACAAAGTTCATTGATGTGGAAGGCCTTTTCAGAGAAATCGGAGAGCTAGCACATTCTGCAGAGGGAAAGAGAATTCAGGCTGGAACCAAGATCAAGGCCTTCAATCTCATAAGAAAGCATTTCAAGAAGGACCAGGCACCAGGCGGAATGGGCGTCACCAAGTTCCTGAAGCAGATGGAAGGTATATTATCATCAACCGAAAAGGAGGCAACAGCAGAGATTTCATGGGGCCTCATGATGGTTGGTGGAATGCATTTCCAGGACCTTTACAATTACGACATTGAAAGGGTCAAGCGCTGTGTTATCCATTATGTGGTGCCAGATGGAAGATTAATCCCGTTCTGTGCGTTCAACACAGGGCCGGAGTACAGAAAGGAAGTTGAAGCAAAGCATTCCATATCATTTGAAGAATACAGGGCCAGGCACGGTGCTGATGTAAATCCAATGGGGGAAGAAGAATGATAACGGTTGACACAAACAAGTGCCTGCACTGCGGGCTGTGTGTCGGCAGCTGTCCCCATAATGCCATATTCATGAATGAAGTTACATTGGAATTCAATGATGATTGTGTTAGCTGTGGAATATGTGTGCGATTATGCCCAGTGGGTGCCATGAAAATGGTTGGAGGCGATTAAATGGATGCAGAATATGATGTGCTGGTTATTGGTGCAGGCCCAGGCGGCAGTACAGCAGCAAGATTTGCCGCAGAGGGCGGTGCAAAGACCCTTATGATCGAAAAGCGCCAGGAAATTGGAACCCATGTGCGCTGTGGCGAGGGAATAGCCAGAGGGCTTCTGGAACAGGCAGAAATCCCAATTGACGAATCCTGGATTGCCGCGGAAATGGACGGCGCAAGAATTGTCTCACCTGGTGGATACTCATTTGACGTTGACGAGAGCAAGGCCGGTGCTGAGGTTGGCTTCGTCGTAGAGAGAGACCTCTTTGACAGGAAACTTGCTGAACTGGCTGGAATGGCTGGCGTAGATATTGAAGTAAAAACATCAGCAATAGAATTCATCAAGGAAGACGGCAAATTGGTTGGAATGAAGCTTATTAGCAAGGGCGAGCCAGTGGAGGTCCGTGCCAAGATATTTATCGGCGCAGACGGGTTCGAATCACAGGTGGGCCGCTGGGCTGGCATTGACACCACCCTGGATGTGAAGGACATAATGACTTGCGTTCAATATCGGCTTACAAATATCGAATGCGACCCAAAATATACTGAATTTTACGCAGGAAGCGCTGCCCCAAATGGATATATCTGGATATTCCCAAAGAGCGCAACAACAGCAAATGTCGGAATAGGCATGGGAGGCCAGGCAGTAAAGCAGGGTGGAGACCCGAAAAAGTATCTTGATGAGTGGATAGCAAATAACCCAAAAATGAAGAATGCTAAACAGTTAGATATGATTGCTGGCGGCTGCTCGGTCTGTGCTCCACTGGACAGTATTGTGGCAGACAATATCATGCTGGTCGGCGACGCTGCAAGAATGATTGACCCAATGACCGGCGGCGGAATAGCTCATGCATGTCTGGCAGGAAGATTTGCCGGCGGGGTTGCTGCTGAAGGAATTAAAAATCAAGATTATTCAAAGGAATTCTTCCAGAAATATGAGAAATTATGGCGCGCAGAGATTGAAGAAAAACTATTCCTCAACTGGATGGCCAAGGAGAAGTTGGTCACAATAAGCGATGAGGTCTTCGACACTCTCATAAAACTACTGTCAGAAGTTGGAATGGATAATATCTCGGTGATAAATATTCTGGCAGTAATCAAGGAAAGACATCCAGAACTGATTGAGGAATTCCAGGACCTTATCTGATTTAATAATCTGGAATAATCGCAAGTTGAAAATTACTCAAGTAGGCATTGTGATAGACGACTCTAAGATGAAGAAATATATCTGTTTCGGTGTCAATAATAAATGTCTGGCCAGCTTTGAGTAAAAAGGTATTGTTCCCATCTGACAAGTTGCCAATAAAATTTCCATCTTCATATACTGCAACAGGGAAAATTCTGTATACAGATGTTTCAGATGTGCTAATTGCAAATGTGATATTATTGCTGTAAAGTGGACTGGGGTAATATGTAGATATATCATTTATCGTCAGAACTGGCTTATCACCCGAAACATTAAGTGAATGATCAAAAAATGAAAATTGATTTGAAGGAATAAGGGTGGATTGAAATGACAATATCATCAGTGGATAATAAATGGTATCTGGCAGATACTGGGATGTTCCATTCTTTGCCCAATATCCTATATCATATTCTTGAACATCAATAACACAGTCGACAGTTGTATTTGGAGGAAATTCAGATTTTCTATCGTCTGAAAAATAGACTGGATTTTCAGAGGATTCAAACATAACAAGTGTAAATGTATTGGTTTGGCTTTCGTCAATGGTAATATTATCATTCCAATGGTCTGGAATAATTATTTTTGGAAGTGAAAAAACATTGGATGAAACCACTTTGTCTTTGATTTTAAATGAATCGCCTGACTCAAAAGTCCAGTTCTCTGGGCTAAACTTTGGATGATCCCACATTTCTTGAGCTGTAATCGGTTGATTACTCACAACAAAAAAAGTAGAAAAAATTACAATAACTACAATAGCAATTGAAGTAATAGCCAGAACCTTCTTCTTTTCCATTTTACTCTCCGTAATATGAATGAGCAAATTCTAATATAATACTTCCGTGGGAATACCCAATCTAAACCTCAACCATAATCGTCTTCCTGTCCTTGAGATACACCTCAACCATGTCCAGGTTCTCTATGTCGATTGCGTCTGCAATGGCCTTTGGAATTGTTATCATGTATGAGTTGCCACGCTTGGATATTTTCACGCGCTCTCTTTTTTGGGCCTGCAGGAAATTGTACGCTTTCTCTAGTTCGCTAGGGCTCAGCATCTCGTAGCCGCAGGAGCATCGCCAGCCGGCAATTCCCAGGCCGCTGACGTTTATCATCATGGGCTCTGCGTCGCCGTCGCATTCGGGGCATTTCAGTGGCCCATCTTCTATTTGCTTTTTCTTGGTCATTTTTTCAACCTCCTTTTTCCTATATGTTTTATCAGCCAGACATCTTCATCAGCCCAGCGTGAATAGCTGGGTACAAGCTTCACCAATATTGTGAATTTGTCTTTCTTAATCGAACGTCCGATTTCTCCTTTAGCCATCATTCTGTCTTGGTAATCGCAACCTTCCAAGATGATATGTTCCACCAAGGTAGGCGATATATCATGTCTGGCCATATCCTTCAGGGCATCATGACTGGGAACGCAGGGTTTGTTTTTGTATCTCAGATTGAACATTAGGTGTTCCTCGTATAAACACTATGTTTAAACAAGTAGTTAAAACCTCCGGTCAATACATGGATGGTTAATCGAAAATTCGATACAGCTATCGATTTTCCGATAGCTGTCACCTAGACCCTTTACCAACGATAACCAAACATAGACCCTATCTCTTTTGTATAAAAACTCAGACCCTAGACCCTGTCGGATTCCACACCGGCCTGCTTCATGGCCTGGACACACCTTTCCCTCATGGTAATGGCCTGTGGATGGTCTCCTGCTAATTTTAATGTTCTATCATAGCATTCCAGGGCTTCATCTTCCTGGCCCAGCTTGGTTAAAGCGATGCCCCGGTCGCACCAGGCATCCACATGTCCTTCATTCAGTTCTAGCACCATGTCAAATAGTTTTATGGCAAGTTCATAGCTTTCCACTTTCAGTAAAATATTTGCCTTGCCGTACAGTGCCTCAACATGGTCTGGTCTTAGCTCCAGCACGCTTTCAAAACGCTCCATGGCTGTTGCATAATCCTCCATGACCGCGTGGGTAACCCCGGAAATATAAATTGCATCAACATAATTTGGCCGGTACTTGATTGCAGTTTCCAGCATCTCAACTGCTTTCTCATACTCCCTGGTCTTGGCCAGTTCCACACCCTGGCGGAATAAGGTCTTTGCATCAGCCAGCTTTTCCTTTTCTTCCACAAGAACACGATGGGTTTCTTCCATTGCAGGACTTATTCCTGCCAGTCCTTCATAGCACTTGATGGCCTCCTCGTATCTGCCAAGCTTGTTTAGGGCAGTGGATTTAGACCGCCATGCATCCTCATTGTTTGGCTTGATCTCAATAACCTTGTCAAAGCACTGAATGGCTTCTTCATAGTTCCGCTGGGTTCCCAGGATAATGCCTTTAACGCTCCATGCATCTGCATAATTGGGACGCTGGTCAGTCACCTGTTCCAGAGTGTTCATAGCATCCTCATATTCTGCCTTGCTGGCCAAAATCATTGCCTTGCTGAAAAGAGGGCCAACCCATTCCGGCTTTAATTTTATAGCTGCATTGAAGCTTTCCAGTGCATCGTCAAACTTTTCGATTCTTGACAGCAAAACACCACGAGTCATGTGCGTTACCACATCATCAGGGGAAATAGCCAGCCGCCTGTCAAGGGCCTCGATTGCCTGGTCATAATTCCCCTGGGTTGCAAAACGTAAGGCACCTTCCCGAATCTTTGAGCCGCCTGCGACTAGTCCAGATTCTGGCTTCGCTTTTCCTTCTTTATTAAGCAGAGGTCGAACTATTCCTGCCTGGCCATATACAAAACCGCTTTTAGGGATGTTCACAATAGGTATTGGGCGGACCTTCCGCTCCTTCATGGATAATAATAGAATTTTTCTTTCCATCCAGGCATCAGAATTAGCTGGTTTCAGCTCAATGGCAGTGTCAAAACAGTATAGGGCTTCTGCCTCGTTCTTGCCAGACATGCTCAGCGCTTTACCCTTGTGGAACCAGGCCTCTGCGAATTGCGGCTTTAGCTCAACAGCTTTGGTGAATGATTTGATGGAATCCATCACCTTTTCGACCTGAAGCTCAGCTTTTCCCTTATTGAACCATGCAATCTCGTATTTTTGGTCTATCTTCAGGGCTTTCTGGTAGCACTGGATGGCCTCATCAACCTCCCCGGAACCTCGCATGATTGTATTGCCCTTATTGTTCCATCCAACTGGGCTTGAATCAAGCCGAATCGCATTATCATGGCATTCAATTGCTTCGGAATAACGGCGTAGATGTGTCAGCGCCAAACCTTTCCCGCTATAAGCCAGCGCAAGCTTGGAATTGATTGCAAGGGCTTCGTCAAATGCATCAACTGCCTTTGCCCACATGCCTAGTTTTAACAGAGCAGCTCCGCGGCTTGACCAGACACTATCATTCTTTGGCTCGATTTCCAGAGCCTGGTCATAATATTCTATTGCTTCGTCATATTTTTCCGAGATATATTTTGCGTCTCCGGAGGTGACCCAGCTTTCCACATTCAGAACAAGTCGCTGCTCTATTGCGAAGCTGATAGACCCAATAAGTGATATTCCAAGGCCCAGATAGCCGACAAGCAAGTCCCGGGGACTGTAAGAAATGCCCAATTCATGAAGCGGCATGAATAGTATGAGTAAAAGTCCAAAAAGCCATAATGAATAATAGCCAGTGAGTCTGGTTGCCTGTTTAATCTGAGTCACCAGAAGGCCCACGCCGATTATTGTGAATACAGCCCCAGAGCCGATAAGGGCCATGAAGGTCAGACTGTCCGAGCCAATATTCTGGTACATGAGTGTGGAATATGCAACCATGAGGGTTCCGGCAAGAATCACCAGCATGACCATTATTAGCTTATTATCAAGTTTAAGACGGTTCATGCGGAACAGTGCCAGACCCAGCAGGAAAATTAGAATGATTATTCCGGCAAATGCCTGATTGAAAATATCAACCTGGGAAAGCTCCCACTGGCTAAAACTTACAGAGAGAGCAATAAGCAATGCTATCAGCGCCTCGAGCCAGATGACTGTGCGGCCTAAGGAATATTCCTTCTGGCTGGATGTTTTTTTAGTGCTTGCCTTCCCGGGATTCACAATGATGCCTCTCTAACTCGTTAGATAAATCAAAAGGAATAAAGTTTTCCCCCCATAATCTCTTTGCTTATAGATTGCTGATTACGAGATTACGGAATTTTTTGATTGTGGTTGCTTGATTATCGCTCAATCAGGTCGGATACTCAATCTGCTGTGATTTATCTGGCGTATCCAACTATTGCTGGGAAATGCTGCGAGCAGTACGGCCACTCGATTTAGCGAACATTTGATGCCGTGCCGTGGTCGAACACTATGCTGATATATGATTGGAATCGTGTTCAACAAGGTAGATTCATGGCGGACAGTAGACGCCAGCTTCAGAATCGTCGTGCAGATTTATTCCATCATGGGAAATTATCACATGAGTCTGGTCCAGGCCGTATCCCCTGCCAGTGAACACGTGGTATCCAAACAGAACCATCTCCTCGCTGGGATTAAGGTCTATGAGCCATTCTTCAGGGGAGCCAGTAAGGGGCTCTCCCTGGGTGACCTGAAACTCGCCATAGCCGTCCCAGAGAGTTACAGTGTTATGCCTCTCCTGAATGGCTGTAACCGATATGTCACTATATGCCACAGAATCATGGTTTGTTATGTGGATTTTGAAGTGAAGTGAATAATTGCTGTTGTACAATGGGTAGGTTCCATAATCTTCTGCTGGCAGGCAGTATGTACTGTTGAATGGAATTCCATGTTCCTGATCCGGATAATCGCCAGATGAATAGAAGTATATTCCCCAGCTGCTGACTGATGTGTAGTCCAGGTTATTGTAATATTCTATTGTGTAGGACAGATTAGGCGGTCCAGTGAACTCCGGATCCGTTATTGGCTCTGGCTCGGGTTCTGGAATTGGTTCTGGTTCCGGGTCTGGCTCAGGGACAGTTATTGTTACTAATGCAGTACTTTGGGAAACTGCACCGTCATTGTCTGCCACTGTAAGCTCAACCAGATACTGGCCAGATGCTTCATAAACATGGGCAAGTGCCTTTCCGCTGGACTGGCTGTCGTCGCCAAAATCCCATGAATATGAGGTTATTCTGCCGTCGGTGTCATAGGAGTTTCTAGCGTCCAGATTGATGGTGGGGCCACTGGTGTAATAGGAAATCAATGCCACTGGCGGTTCATTTGGAACCAAAGTGTCCAGAACCATAGTTGTGGTAAAGAATTGGCCCGGCTCCCTGAATGGGAATGAAGTTGTCTCGCCGCCTGGCGCACTTGGAAGACCAGTCATCTGGGCATGCAGAAGCAGATTGAACTTATCATCAACAATAAGTTCCTGGTTTATTGGAATGGCATATTCAAAACCATTATCGCTGTATGCAAAATTCTCAACTGAATTGCCCATATTGTCCACAACGTCCATTGAGGAATCCCTGTCCCAGTCAATCCTTATCCAGTGGCCGTCATTGGCCATCTGGCTGGCAGGATATGTTACCTTGGCACCGATGAACAGTACCCCATCATCATGAACCATGTAAATCTTGCCAACTGGCTCATCCAGGCCGGTGCACCACAGGCTTCCTACCTGGCTTGAGGCCGGCCATTCGTTTCCAACAAGGCCGTCAACGCTTCCCTCAGGCATTGCATAGGTCATTATGAGATGCTCCTCTCCATCATTCTCATAAACAGGACTAGCACTGCCGCTGAGGGCCAGAATTCCCAGGGGCATGAAAATCAATGCTGCAATCACAATTGAGCTCACTTTTAACAAATTATTGTTCATTTTTTTCCCTCTTAGGCAAATATGTCGGGGCCTCTATTTAAGGAATTTGGTACGGTCATTTGTATAGTATTAAAATCTTTCCCCCCGTAATCTCTTTGCATGTAGATTGCAGATTACGAGATTACGGAATCTTTTGATTGTGGTTGCTTGATTATCGCTCAATCATGGCGAACGCTTGTTACAGTATAATTTTCTCCGCATTCACCGATTGCTAGAAAGTGCTGTGAGCAACATGATGTTCCATTTAGCTTGGTTGCGCTGCCACATCATCGTCGAATGCTTTGTTGATAATTTTTGGAAGATGCATTCAACAAGCTGGACTCATTGGGGTCAATGTTTTATGCTCTCTCTTCTTTCCAGACTTCAATGTTTCAGCAAAAAGGCATTACAAAAATATTGGATGGCGGATTCACAATAAGCGCCGAGGTTTTTCCACCCAGGAATGGCAAATCACCAGAGATAATTTTCAAGAAACTGAAAAGACTGGCTGCCCTTGATTTGGAGTTCATCAGCATAACAAAAGGGGCAATGGGAAGCCTTCGTGGAGGAACCGTACCAATCGGTTACATGATTTCAGAAAGATATCAAATGAACGCCCTGGTGCATTTCCGATGCCGTGACATGGACAAGACAGAGGTTGAAAATGCCCTGGTTGACCACATGTACTTTGGCACAAAAAATATACTGGCCATACTGGGAGACCCATTACCCGGCGAAGCAGGAAAGCAGCTTGACCCCAATACCCATAATATCTATGCCTGCCAGCTTGTGAAGCAGATTGCGGACATGAACAATGGTATATACCAGCCTCTGAAAAACACAACCCAGCCAAGAGAGGGCATCAAAACCGAGTTTTGTATCGGCGTGGCCTGCTATCCAGAGGCCGAGGACATGGACCTTGAAATTTTTATCATGCAAGAGAAAGCGAAAGCAGGAGCAAATTACGCAGTTACCCAGATGCTGTTTTCCGCAGATGCTTATTCAGATTACGTGAAAAAGTTGAAAGACGCAGATATTCATATTCCTATAATTCCCGGAATAAGACCTGTCACAAGCATGAATCATGTTATTGCCGCTGAAGAAATATTTGGGGCCAATGTGCCAGACAGTTTAAAACAACAGCTTCAGACAGTCTCGGAAGAGGAAAGGCAAGAAGTGTGTATTAATTTTACACTGAAGCTCATTCAGGACTTGAAAGACGCTGGGGCACCAGGCATACACATGTTCACAATGAATGATATTGGCATTATCGAAGAGATTATGGCAAATCTCTAAACGAAAATTTTAAGTTTCAACTACTGCGTTTTGCGTAGCTGAGTCTTATGGTTTTTTGTTTTGAACTAATAATAACTTAATCTTGATGGATGTTAATTACATGCTCGGGACGCTACTCATTCAGCAATAATTAATAACTTTGAAATCCATCACCTTTCATATGGTAAGTATTATTGGTATTGACAGCAGAATATTTATTCGAAACATAAAGAGAAGAGATGGCTCTGATGGCCATTTCCAATCTGTTTTAGGTATAGCCGTAAAAGTTCGAGATTATCTGGCGTATGAAAAAGCATACCAGAATGCAATTGAAAAAGCGTTTTCCTCTATCGGGTTAGAGCCAAATTTTCAATGTTATTGTATTAACGATATCAAAGATTTTGATAAAAAGGAAATGTTGTTAGATATATTTGCACAAGAAATAGCTAATCATGTACAAAAAATACATGTGTTTTACACCTTATTTTCCAAAAAACAATTAGCTGAAGTAAAAGTTTTTGGGAGAACAGCCAAAGAAAATAAAATTAAACTAGCCAAACCAACAAGAACATATGAAGAACTTATTAACGAACAGCTTCTTCATTCATTTAATGCTGTTTGTGCTTGGAGATTGACTGATTACTTATCGCCAGGTACAATAGAATTTCACCTAGATTCATATGGTGGTAATATATGTGAAGCCCAAGAAGTCTTAGATTCTGGTGACTGGACATACTTTGTTTATCCTGGTGGCGATTGCTGTAATCCAGTAATATCTACAGCGGATCTTTTAATTGGATTACTGGATGATAGACTAGATAAGAAAAAATTGCATTTATTGTTTGACAACATACGACCAGCTCTCCCTGAATTTGGTACAAAAATTCTTGTTTATCCAATAATTAACAAACATTTACCATATATTACTCCTTTAAAACAGAAACCAATCAATTTATTTACTAGAATTAATCATCCCGTTTTCTGGGTCTTCAAAGGTGATACATTAATCAATTCTGGAGTTCTAAAAAGATCTGATATGTATCGAAATTTACTTGATTATGCTGGAACACAATATTGCGTTGTTAAGTTATTCGAAAAAACCAAAGATATCGACCTTGTGGAAAGTGGAGATTATGGGGCATATCTAAATTCCAAAGGTAAGGAAATTATCGAATCCTATGCAAAGCTGGGTATTCATTTTAAACCTTTTGATTTGGATGCCATGGTTCCAAAAAAACATAAATAAACCAGAATATTTATATAATACCAGGCCATATGTATAATTACGACATTAGCCGTTAGGTTATGTCTACTGTGTATAAATAATCGCTAACCCCACTTCATTTTTTATTTTTATTAGAGTTAACTAGGCTCATCTATTCTCTCTATTGGACTCCGCTCACTAAGTGAATGCCCGAAAGCTGATAAAAGCCTTTCTACAAAATTCTAATTAACTAATCTGTATCTAAAATTACTTGATGCCAGTAATGGTATTTTTTATCATCTCAGGAACGTCCATTGGCTCTTCGGATTCCAGTATCTTCTCAAGGCTGGCATTTGTTGAGGGCTTGTCTGGAACAATCCCACACTCATAGGCCTCATCAATTGAAAGTTCATATGTGCCAATTTCTTTTGCTATCTTGATTATTTCTTCCTTGTCCAGGCCTATCAGGGGGCGCACAACCTGCATGTGGATGGCCTGCTGCTCAACCTTCATGTTACGAAGGGTCTGGCTTGCTACCTGCCCCAGTGAATCGCCCATGACTATGGCATTGCAGTTTTCCTGCTGAGCCAGTTGTTCTGCTACACGCATCATGAACCGCTTGCATAATACGCATCGTATATGCGAGCTTTTTGTGGTCTCTATCACTGATAAATTGAATTTTCCATGGGGCGCGATGATTAACGGAATTTCCTGGCCAGTGACCTTTCGCAATTGCTCAATAATGCCCTTTGCCTTCTCACTGGGCTTGGTATATGGCGTATTATCCATATGCAATGCGACTATTTCTGCTCCCTGCTTTGCCATAACATAGGCCGCAACAGGCGAATCTATGCCCCCAGATAATAGAACTATGGCTTTCATTCAGCTCCCTTAACAATTACCCCGTCCTTTATGACAGTCTCAACATGGTTCACGCCAAAATGATATGGGATATGCTGATAATTCGGCACATCCAGTATGATTATGTCTGCCTTTTTGCCGATCTCGATGCTGCCAATTTCCCCTGCCCTGTCAATTGCATGGGCTGCATTGATTGTGCTGGCAACAATAGCTTCTGCCGGGGTCATCTTCATTTGATAGCATGCCAGCGAGATAATGAACTGCATGGATTCGGTCCAGCAATTTGGATTTAAATCAGTAGCCAGTGCCACCGGCACACCCATATCAATGAACTTTCTGGCATTGGCATATTCCATCATTAATGAATAAGGAGTTCCAGGCAGTAAAACGCCCACTACACCGGCCTGGGCCATTGCCTTCATATCCTCTTCCGAAGTAACTGCCAGATGCTCCGCTGATATGGCATTAAGCTGGGCTGCGAGACTTGAGCCGCCGAGGTTCTCAATCTCATCAGCGTGAATCTTCGGCCGCAGCCCTTCTTCTTTGGCCGCAGTTAGGATAGCTTTTGACTCTTCAAGTGAAAAAGCTCCTTTCTCGCAGAACACATCGCAGAACCATGCCAGTCTATTTGCTGCAATCTCCGGTAGCATGGCAATCATGGAATCTATATACTCCTTGTTCCGGCTCTTATATTCTCCGGGAACTGCATGGGCGCCCAGGAAAGTAGAAACTATGTCAATGGGATGCTGGCTATTAAGTTCCTTTGCAACTTCCAGCATCTTCAGCTCGGTTGCTGGCTCCAATCCATAACCACTTTTTGCCTCAACTGTGGTTGTGCCGAACTTCAGCATTGTATTTAGGCGCTGGGTGGCCTCATTAATTAATTGCTCCTTGGATGCTTCCCTTGTCTTGCCAACTGTGCTGAGAATGCCGCCTCCTGCAGCTAAAATTTCCATGTAAGTATGACCTTTGAGCTTCATTTCAAGTTCATTTTCCCTGCTTCCAGCAAAGACCAGATGAGTATGTGGGTCCACGAAGCCTGGCATTACCACCTTGCCAGTGCAATCAATAACAATATCTGCCTCATGGGGAGAGCGGTCGTCCTTGCCGACTGCAGTAATCTGATTATGAGATATCCAAACGTCTCCATGTTCAATTATTCCCAGCTCGGACATATCCTTTCCGGTTCTGGGGCGGTGATTGTCCCCTGCCAGTGTGATTAACTGGCTTGCATTTTTCAGAAGTATATGGGTGGCAGACATACAGGAACATAATGATTAGGATGTAATGAATATTTGGGTTAAGGGTTTTGTCAATTTATTGTAAAAAGGATCTATGTTTGGTTATCGTTAATAGGGGGTCTAGGGTCTTTGTTTGGTTATCGTTAGTGAGGGTCTAGGGTTTAAGTTTGGCTAGATACCTAG
>JAUWNU010000002.1 GCA_030612505.1 Methanomassiliicoccales archaeon | reverse complement strand
ATGAAGAATGACACTGCCAGAACCACGTCCAGATGGTCGAAGCCAAAATCGTCTGAGCCAACATGAATCGTTGAAGCGATTGTGCGGATTTCTTCTCCTGAGGCAATTGTTGCCTTGAAATAATAGATGGTGGTGCCCTCTGAAAGCTGGCTCTCAAAATAATAGCCTTTTCCATCAGTGTAATTTACATCGCTGGGATCAACTTCCAGCATTGTGTGGGCCTCATCTCCCAGATAAATCTCCATAAGAACTGGCTCATCTCCAGCATAATGAACAGTGAAAGTGAATATTGTGCCAGGACCTCCGGTGGTTGGCGTTACCCTGGGATATGTCAGGGCTGGAACTGCAAGAGCGGAGCTGGCTAGTAATGTGATAATCAGCAATCCGAGAATTATTCTGGATGAACGCATGTGGATATTGATTCATACCGGGTTATTTATGATTTTCTATCAAAATAGTTATATAGGCCCAATGCTATTACTATCCGGTAACTATAAAAAGAATGTGTGCGCTTTTGTGTGCATTAAGGGTGGAAAATGAGGAAGGAAAGGGCTGATGTCAGAGTGGAGCCAGAGCTGCTTGAAGAACTTGATATTATAGCGCAGCGCAGCGGCCAGAGTCGGAGCGAGGCTATCAGGGATGCAATAGCCTGCTTTGTTGATGAACAGAAGGACGGCTGGAACTCCACCAAGATAAACGTGAATATTCCAAATAGACTGGCAGATAAGGTTGACATGGCAATAATGAACAGCGATGCAACAGATATTGATGATGTTATCAAACAAGCTTTAGACTTCTGGACCCGGGATATTGAGGATTACCATCTGAACAGGAAACCGACAATGGAGAGCATCACTGCAGAGAATGTCCGAAAGGACAGTGCCAAATCGCAGATGAGTAAAACAGTAAAACAACTGGCAAGGAGATAATTATATGTCAAGTATGACGCAGATCACAGTGGATGAAACATCCCAGGAACATCAGGAACTGGGGTTAAACGAGTTCACCAGGCTGGAAAAAATGCTGCTCTTTGCAGTGGTCTCAGAGTGTTCCAGATGCATTAAAGCCGAAGGCCATGACTGCTTTGATTTTCATAAATCCATGGGATGTCCATTCGTCACGGTTCGAGAAGAATATCAAGTAATTGACATAGTTGAATGGAGGGAGAAAGTTAGATGAAATATATTTGCTCGGTCTGTCAGGAAGAGGCATTTCACAATAAAATTCTGGATATTCATTTTTGCCGGAAACATGGTTTTACCATTAGGCCAGTATTTTCAAATAAAGCATTAGTATAATGCATTGTATGACATTTGTCGAACAAATTAAAAAGGTTTATATACTATCTTGCTATATACTGTCATGTTTGTTCAACATAAACGTAATATCTGTCGGACAAAAGGGGTTAAGTAAAGATGCAAGAACAGGTTGACGAGCGGATTTCGGCAAGATTAGAAAACAAAATGATTAATGAAATCGATGCTCTGGTAAAGGAAGAAAAATACTCTAACCGGAGTGATTTTTTGAGAACTGCCGTTCGCACTCAGATCAACACCCAGCAAAAAGAAGACACAATAACCGTGAAACTAGATTCAATGGAGCTAAAGACAATTGAGGGATTAGTGAAACGGGGATACTATGATTCAAAAGAAGAAGCCTTGACAAAGATAATAACACGGTTCTTAACCGATGGAAGCATTAAGAAACTTGTCAAGAGCATGGATGCTTTGAAGATCATTGCTGGAGATAATATAGAGGCCAACCTGGAGAGCAGCACCTCTCGACAGATAATAACCAAATAATCGAACAATTCACACGCAAAGGGAAAGAGACCAAACTCTCAGGTAAATCACATAGAATAGTTACGAACCAGCACAGATAAATGCCAGGTTCGTAATCTATATGTTGAACACCTATTAAAAAGTCATAAAGTGTTCAACATCGCTGTCTGGCTCGTGTATAAATTAACTACTTTCCGCAGTTTAGGGATGGACTGCAGAAAACTGAAAAAGACCATGCTTGTCTTAGCTGTCAAAGGGATGGGATGCACTCACCTTTATTTTAAGGCACAACTACCGTATCAGATTTATCTAATCGGTGAAAGCCCGATGTTGGACCCTCACTTATCGCCTAAGGCATAACGAAAAAATGCATTAGGCGCCTACCCTGAAAGTAAGGTCTCTATCCCACTATCAGAGGGCCCCCCAAAGCTAAAGCATTGGGGTATCACATCAAATGTGTGGGAGCCCTTATTAAACACACGCCAACCCAATAAAATGACATCTATCATTTTGATGGGCGGCCTTGCATCCGCAAACCAGAAGGTTGCTCTGCTTTCGGGTTTGGCCCGAAAGCAGCGGTATTAGGACGTGGCGTATATTTAATAAAACAACAAGGAGGAAATACGATGAGCCTAGCATCGGAAAGAGACAGGATGGAAACAGAAATATTAGACATAATAACCGGCGGCATGACCGAGCCGCGCATGGTAATTATTGGATGTGGTGGAGCTGGTTGCAACACCGTAAGTCGCATGAGCGAGCATCTGAGAGGTGTGCCAAGAATAGCGATAAACACTGACATGGCTGGTCTCCAGTCGGTGGAAGCTGACAGAAAGATTTGCCTTGGAAAAACAATCACTTTCGGAAAGGATTCCGGAGGATTTATCGAGGTAGCAGAGCAAAGTGCGGAACTGGCAAAAGACGACATAAGGTCTTGCCTTATCTCCAAGGACATTGCATTCATTGTGACTGGTTTCGGAGGCGGAACCGGAGCAGGAATTGCGCCAATGGTAGCAGAGACAGCCAAGGGATTAGGGATGGTCACCTTCGGTATTGGAATACTACCTTTTAGCGCAGAAGTTTCAAGAAGAGAAAGGGCTGAAGCAGAAATCGAGACCCTGCGCCAGTTCACAGACAGCACAATAGCCCTGGACAATGATGCACTGATGAAATTCGGTGATGTTTCATTGAACAAAGCATTTCAAATAATGGACAAGATGGTTGTGAAGATAATCAAAGATGTTACCGACACAATGGGACAATCCTACCTTGCCGCATTGGCAAATGAAGTGCTGGCCTACCAAAATGAGATGGAACTGGTATCTGTTGGAGACACAATGGGGTATCAGGGTACTGACATTGGTGTTCACGCAGATGCAGACCTGACACCACAGGCCTACCCAATGCCGTCTGACCAGAATTTGGTTGAAATGGGCGGGTTATTTGAACGGATGTAAGTTCGCTTGAACCTTAGCCCAAAAAAGTGTAGCGTTTCAAAGATCAAAGGGGCTTTGAAATACTGCAGAACAAGAAAACTCAAGATTAACCTCCCCCTTTTTTTTCTTATTTGCTTTAGTATTAGATTATAATAGTGTATATAGATAATGGAGGTTCGCAAACATAGCTTTTTTTTACTTTCGCATAGCCAGCACTCTTATAATCTCACAAAATCAGATTTTTCAATACTAAAACCGGGGTTCAGTGGTTAAATTCATAAAGGTCGAGCATTATCCCCGCCACATCACGATATTAGAGGTGAGCGTATGGCAAGAAAAAAAGTATTGATAATGGGCGCAGCTGGAAGGGATTTCCACAATTTCAATGTGGTTTACCGGGACAATGAGGATTATGAGGTAGTGGCTTTTACCGCGGCACAGATCCCAGATATTGACGGCAGGATGTATCCCCCATCCCTGTCAGGAAAATTATACCCAAGCGGAATTCCAATTCATGACGAATCAGAACTTGTTGACCTCATCAAGAAGCACAATGTTGACGAGGTTGTATTCTCCTACAGCGATGTACCATATCCTGTGGTCATGAACAAGTCTGCAATTGTGAACGCTCACGGTGCGGATTTTATTTTGCTGGACGCAGAAAGGACAATGATAAAGTCCAAGGTTCCAATAATCGCAATTTGCGCAGTCAGGACCGGCTGTGGAAAGAGCCAGACAACTCGCAGGGTCATTGAAATTCTCAAGGCAAAGGGCAAGAAAGTAGTTGCAATCCGCCACCCTATGCCCTACGGCGACCTTGCAAAACAGGCAGTACAAAGATTTGCTGCTTACGAAGATTTGGACAAACATGAATGCACCATCGAGGAGCGCGAAGAGTATGAACCTCACATCGACAAGGGCATAGTTGTCTATGCTGGCGTTGACTACGGAGCAATCCTGGCCGAGGCAGAAAAGGAGGCAGACATAATCATCTGGGACGGCGGAAACAATGACACATCATTCTACAAGCCGGATTTGTATATCACAATCGTGGACCCGCACAGGCCCGGACATGAGCTTGCATATTTCCCAGGCGAGGTAAACCTGAGAATGGCAGATGTTATTCTTGTGAACAAGGTCAATACCGCCAAGCCAGAAGATGTTGAGCAGGTACTGAAAAACGCGAAATTCGCCAACCCCAATGCAATAGTGGTACAGGCAGCATCCCCGGTTTCCATTGACGACCCAGAAGCAATAAGGGGCAAGAAAGTGCTTGTCATCGAGGACGGCCCAACACTGACACATGGTGAGATGTCCTATGGCGCAGGAACTGTTGCAGCAAAGGAGTTTGGAGCAGGCGAGACAGTTGATCCACTGCCATATGTTGTAGGAGAAATCAAGGATACATTTGAGAAATATTCCCACATGAAGGGAAAGAGCTTCCTTCCAGCAATGGGATACTCTGACCAACAGATAGCAGACCTGAAGACAAGCATCGACGCAACACCATGCGACATTGTCCTGGCAGGAACTCCAATAGACCTGAACCGCGTACTGACGGTTAACAAACCAATTGTCAGGGTATATTACAATCTAAAAGAGATTTCCAAACCAGACATGGAAGATGTTCTGAAGGATTTCTAAATAATTGGGGCTTAGCCGCCCCAATTAATTTTCCATTTAATATTACGTTTTTTAATTTCGTATGCGCATATTTTTAACAGTCAAATAATTAGGCAATAAAGATAATTCTTGTGAATTAGCTGTTTCATTAAGTACAAAAACCCTGAAAAGTATTACGAAAAACAAATTAGTATGCTAAAAATATAAGTTAAAAGAAGCTATTTTTCTCAATCAAGAGCTTCTTTTGTCTTGTCAATAACCTTCTTTCCAACCTCTTCAACCTTGTTAGCGGCTTCACCCAAATCCTCGCTAATGTCTCCTGCAATCTCTACTGCACCATCAATGATCTTCTTTCCTGCATCAGCAACCTGATCTCCAACTCCATCAAGTGTGCCTTCCATATCATCGATTATTTGTTTTGCACCTTCGGCCACCTTCTTTCCGGCATCTTCGATTACTGAACATGTCTCGCCTGAATGCCGCGACCTTTAGGTCTGCGGATGAAAGGCGACGAATAGTTCAGTCAAAGGACTCACATCTCAAAGCACAAGCATCCCTGATTAAGATTGAATGACCACATAATTAATCTAATCATGTCATTCAATCAGATAACGGAAGGGATGCCGCTGCTTTAGCGTGGGGAGCCCTCACTTCGCCGGTACTTGCAACAACTTCCTTATCTTTTTGCTTCTCTTCCTTTTTTTTGCTGAAGATTCCCATTATATCACCAAAGTTGAATGCTGTTTTTTACTAATAAATTTAACCATTGATTGAGAGGCAAAATCACAGAAAAAGTATTAGATATGTCAAGCATATAGGTGACTGATATCATATGGGCGACTTTGAGGATGTTGAAGCCATAGCGGAAAACCTGGAAATGAATGAAAGAGAGGCTACCAGGTACGAGACCCACAAGGAAGATATCAAGAAATACGCTATAAAAGCTAATTTTTGGGCATTCTGGAACATTGTGTGGCAGATAATTTTCTTCTGGGGCCTGGTTGTTATTGCGATTGAAACAGGGAAGCAATATGCAAACTTGCATGTAAATTCATTTAATTCATTTTTCGATGGAATGAGCTATGTAACTTCTCCAATGGCAATCGTCATAGGTATAGTTGGACCCTTTTCATTCTTTGTAATGATTTATACAGGCATAGTGCGAAGCAAATGGGAAGGTAAATTGACAAGGTCAACTGCATTTGCTCTTTCATTTTTGTCAAACATAGAGCACAGGGAATACTTGGTTAAAGAACAAAAGAAACTTGATAAGGTCAAAGCCAAGGTCGCACAGGAAAAACAACAGGTCCTAGATGCTAAAAAGATCATTGAAGCTAATCTTGAACTATCCAGGAAAAAAGGTGAACAAATGAAAGCATTAAAGAGCGGCAAGATTACCAGAAAACAGTATGAGACAAACATAAGGGCCATAGACCTTCATAGTAAGAAAAAATAAGAGATTCAACATATCAAGGAATCACTGAAAATGCATCCAGATTTTTTGCCAGGAGCGTTTTATTTGTCAGCTTCTGATTTCCCAGAGAGTCATAGGGCTTATTGCCATAATCATGTCCCGGGTAAACTATCAGTTCATCAGGCAGGGACTTGAGCATCTGGAGTGAGGCAAACATCTGCTTATTACTGCCACCTGGAAGATCGGTTCTGCCGCAGTCACCAATGAACAGAGTATCGCCGGTTAGTATAAATTTCCCATCAACAATGATGCACAGGCAGCCGGGAGTATGGCCAGGAGTTTGCAGGAATTTCATGCTCACATTGCCCAGGTTCATTGTTTCTCCGTCTTCCACTGGCGTGTCATAGGACATTGTTTTTTCCAGGTCAGAGGCAATAATTCCACATTTGTAGGCCTGCTTCACCCTGCTGTTCTCTGCAGTGTGGTCCATATGATGATGGGTATTGATTATGTATTTCATGTCAAGACCCTTATGGCCTATCCGACCCATTGCCTTGGAGGCATTGCTCCCTGGGTCAACAAGGGCAGCCAGCTTTGTTTCCTGGCAGTATATTAGATAGCTAAAATTGTCATGTCCCACAAGAATCTGCTCAATGACCATAGTACATAATAGGTAAAGCGGCATTTATTTCTATTCCTATGCACATTCTCAGTTGGTGCAGACATGAAGATTAGCGAATTAGAATCAATATTCAGCAATATCCTGACCAGGACTGAGAAAATAGTTAAAAACGGTGACCGACGCCATATCTTAAATGAGCAATTCTTTCACCATCAATTTTCAGCACTGGCAACCAGGCATTACACAAAGCAAAGAATCGACCCCTGGAAGGATCTGATACTGGTTCCAGAACACCCCACAAATGCGGCCTATTCCTGGAGGGAGTTCAACCTCAATCGGCCAAAGACCACGCAGAAGCTGGCGCTGGACCGCGGAGTGCGGGGAAAGTTCGATTATGTTATCAAGGACAGGCCGAGAATTCACATAGAATGGAAAGGCCCGGAACTCTACAATACCAGGGCAGTTGCCCAAGACCTTACGAAGTTACTAATGTTGGAAGGCCGGAACCCGGTAAAGGTCTTTGTGGCAATAATCACCAGCTCAAGAAGGGCAGATGATGCACATATTCAACAACTTACATCAAGATTTTATGACGCATTGGAATTTACTCAATCGATTCTGGAGATTGAGGATATTAGAAAAGAAAGATTGTACGCATACATTGCCACGGTTCCAGATGCAGGGGCGCAGAAGTTTATTTGGGGAAAGGTTTAGTTTCGTTAACCCCCACCTACCCTTTATGTACCAATGTTCATTTCCAGGCCTGTTAGAATGTTCTGCGACAAGTGCAATGGGATGCTCCGCAAGAAAAAGGTTAAAGGTAAATTCGAAACCTACTGCCCCAGATGTAAGGATGCCAGTGCTTTCAAGACCTATACTCCGGAAAATGAATTTGAAGACCTGAAAGAGTGGAAAAGTTCGCCTACTAAAATTCCTTATTTTCCCTATGAGAATATTCGTGACGGCCAGAAACAGTTCATAGAAGATGTTGCCCTGGCAATTGAGGAAAGGAAAACTTTAGTGGCCTATGCGCCAACTGGCATAGGAAAAACCGTGGGGGTTCTGGTTCCAGCAATTGAAATGGCCCTTGAAACCGGCAAGAAAATATTATTCCTCACTTCAAAACAGTCGCAGCACAAGATAGCCATTGAGACTATTCGTCTGATCAAGGCCAGGTACGGCACCAAGATTACTGCCGTGGACATTGTGAACAAACAGGACATGTGTCCCAGGGATATTTCCTCAGAATATCATGTTGTTTTTAATGCACTCTGCCGGATAGAGCAGAAAAATAAGACATGCAGATACCACACCACAAAAGTAAATGGACTGGACAGGAAGATAAGAACCAGTATTTTGCATGTGGATGAATTAAAAGGATTGGCTTCCAGTTCTGGAGTTTGTCCACACAGGGCAGCGGTTGAGGCCGGAGCCGGTGCGAATATCATAATCTGTGATTATAATTATGTGTTTTACAGCCATGTAAGCGCCACAATGCTGAAAATGCTGGAATTGGAACTGAAAGATTGCATAATAATTGTTGATGAAGCTCATAATTTGCCTGATAGAATTCGTTCACACAATAGCATGGAAATGACTGTTAATCGCCTGGAAGAGGCAATGTCCGAGGCCCGAAGGGACAAGGTCATGGTGCGGCAGATTTCCCTCATAAGAACTGGCCTTGGCAAATTGCTTGACAGGGTTGAGGATGGTAATGAAATGCTGATATTGCAGGATGATTTTGTTTTTATTATTGAAAATTCACTGAGCCAGACACTTGATGGAAAATGTAATATTGACGATTTTGTCAAGAAATTAATGATTATCGGAGATAAGAAGCTTGCTGATGGCACATCAAGTGCAGCCTTTGACCTGAGCCGCTTCATTGAAGGGTTCATTATGGAGCATCCCAGCATGATCCGGGTTATCAGCCGCAAGGATAAATCAAAGATTTTTTTCAGGTTACTTGACCCGTCGGGTGTCAGTGCCAAGATATTCAATGACGCGTATGCCAGCATCCTCATGAGCGGCACATTGCATCCAACAAAGATGTATGCTGATATTCTTGGCTTGACTGGCAAGGACAGCATTCTTGGGAATTATCGAAGCCCGTTTCCGCCGGAGAACAGGCCAGTCTATGCAATCACCGATGTCAGCACGCTTTACAGGCAACGTTCCAAAGAGATGTACATGAAAATAGCTAAAAATATTAAAACTGCTTCAGATGAGGTCTCAGGAAACATAGCGGTTTTCTTTCCCTCATACAATATTCAATGGGAGGTAGTTCAGGCAATAGAAGAACTAGGTTGCTCCAAGGAATTGCTTGTGGAGACAAGAAAGTCCAGCAAAGGTGAGAAGGAATCAATGCTCCGGCATCTGAGAAAGCTGCAGTTCATGGGCGGCGGAATGCTCCTGGGAGTAATGGCTGGCTCACTTTCCGAGGGAATCGATTACAGGGATAATCTTCTGGGCTGTGTCATTATTGTGGGACTGCCACTGGCTCCCCCATCACTTGAGCAAACACAGCTTGAATATTATTACGACAGGAAATTCGGCCTTGGCAAAGGGAAAGAATATGGCTATACCTCGCCGGCAATGAACAAAGTTATGCAGGGCATGGGCAGATGCATTCGTTCGGAAACCGATAGAGCTGTTGTTATGCTCATGGACCTGAGATATGGCGATGGGAAGTACCGTAGCTATTTTCCGAAGGAGATAAAAATTAAACGCCCGGATAATTTGAAAAGGGAATTGAAGGAATTCTATTCTGCCAGATAGTATTATTTCTTACTGACCAGCCTTTCCTGAACCTTTTCACTTTCCAGTTCTCGAACAGCATCATTTCCCACCCATCTAGCTGATTTTGACTTTGACTTCTGCAATTGTTTTGCGACCTTCAA
This sequence comes from Methanomassiliicoccales archaeon, assembly GCA_030612505.1. Lineage (GTDB taxonomy): Archaea > Thermoplasmatota > Thermoplasmata > SG8-5 > SG8-5 > JAGLQM01. The sequence continues at coordinate 44,011 of JAUWNU010000002.1, read as the reverse complement.
TGCCTTTTTGTTCAAGGCCAGATTGCGTTTTCCAATGCCACGAAGGGCCCAGTTTACTGCTTTTTTAACATAATTTCTTTCATCAATAGCTTCTCTTTTTATGATTGGGAGAAATTGCTCAAACTTCGAGTCTGATGCTTTTTTATCGATAACCACAAGTGTGGCCATGAGGGAAAATGCAGTCCGTTTTTCAAACTCTGGCTCTCTGGTACTCCATTCAATTGCTTTTTCATAGGCCAGGGGATGATGTCGGAATAGACCGGAACATACTCCATCGCAAATATCCCAGGAGTCAAAATCCTTTACCATCTTTTCCATCTGGGTCTCGGTAAGTTTCTCGGGCTCACCTATGACAGTTGCCAGTAATCTTGCATCATGAATATCTGTATCCCACAATTCCATGGCAAGTTCATGGTTCTTGCCAATTTCCTTGCCCATGGGCCTTAGAACTGAAATTGAAACACCGTAATTATTTCGGGGATTAATTCCGAACCTGGCCATGCCGTCTATGTTCTTCTGGCTTTTTAAAGATTTAATCTTTTTTATAATATTATTTTTATTCATACCCTCACATTTAATTTTTCAGTTCATCAAGCGTCTTCTGGCATTTATCGGCAAAGAACTTCCCGCCAGCCTCATGAAAGAGCTTCAGGGCCTGATTTAATTCTTGCTTTGCAGTATCAACTTCGCCCATTTCCAGATGCAGTAATCCATAGTCATAGACTATTTTGGCCTGCTCTCCCTTTTCCAGGGTTTCGTCATAAATGATCCTGGCCCGGTCAAACTCTGCAAGGGCAAGTTCATAATTCCCCTCAACTTTGTGAATGTTTGCAAGTACCTGGCGGCTCCTGGCCTCCTCGGATTTTGAATTGGTTTCAATGGATGTTTCCAGTGCGAGGTTTGCATACTTGTGGGCATCTTCCATCTTTCCCAGAGCTAGCAATGACTCAGCAATCCGATAATTTGCAACTATCACAAGCCATTTTTCGTCAATTTCCGTGGCAATCTCAATTGCCTGGGTATAATGTTCATATGCCTTTGCAGGCTCATCGGTGTAATGATATGTTTCTCCAATATTGATATGAGATAAAGATACTCCAGACACATCATTTATTTTCTCTCTTATGGCAAGGCTTTCTTGATAATACTCAAGGGCCTTATCCATATCTCCGAAGGCGAAATGCAATGTGCCAATATTCTCCAGAATTGTGCTGATACCCCACTTATCGTCAAATTTCACCTTCAATTCATGACTCTGGACATAATGGTCCATTGCCTTATTTAGGTCTCCCAGGCAGGCAAGAACATTGCCCATGTTTGTAAGTGATATGGAAAGAGCACGATTATCCCCAATGGTTCGGGAATTCTCAACGCTCATTTCATAGTATTCCAGGGCCTTCATCATGTCCCCCAGGCCCATGTAACTGTTTCCCAGATTGTTCAAACTTGATGATTTATGCCAGACATCATTAATTTCCTCACGGATGGCTAGTGCCTTATCAAAATGAGCTATAGCTTTCTCATACTGGCCCTTATGCAGCATGACACTCCCCATATTATGTTCAACACTGGCTATGCCTTCCTTATCATCACATTCAGTGGCAATTTCAAGACCTTTTTTTAGGAGCTCAAGGGCTTCCACATGCCTGCCAGTTCTTATGTAAGTCCAGCCAAGGGTGCTGTAAAGTTTTTCGGCTTCCACGCATATCTGGCCATCCAGAATTTCAAGGCCAGAATCGCTTGCCCTGCGACTTTTTTCGTATTCTCCCCTGCGATAATTAACCTCGGCAATCTTTCTAAAAATTGATGCCTTCTTCCTGGCATCATTTTCCTTTGTGAGTGCCAGCTCATAATTCTCAAGAGCATTGTCAAGTTGACCTGTGAAATTAAGAAGGTCTCCCAGCCGTACAGGAAGGAATTTTTCTGCATCTGCTATCTTGCCAGCATCCCTGAGCTTCGAAATTAGTGAATAAGCATCATTGTAAAAATTAAGTGCCTGTTCGGCTGCAAATGCACTTTCTGCCTTCTCTCCGGCACCAATGCAGTACTTGAATGCCTTATCATGCTCCCTGCTTCTGAAGAAATGTCTAGCCAGTTGATAGATAACTTCCGAAGGACGCTCCTCAAAACTTGATTCGTAGAATTCTCCAAGATGTTTGTGATAGGCCATTTTCCATCGTCCAGTTATTCCAGAATATATCACATCCTGAAATATTGCATGGCTGAACTCTATTGTTCCATTATTTGACAGGACTATTCCACTGTCAATTAATTTTTGAATGGTTATTTCCGGTTCCCTAACACTTTCAATAGACATTGCCTCTTCACGCCTGAATGTCCTTCCAATGCAGGAAGAATATTCTGCCAGGGACATTGCCTGTGAATCCAGACTAGCCAGTCTCTTCAAAATAATATCCTCAATCGAGGCAGGTACCGCATAAGTATGGTCAACCAGGCTGAACTTGCCATTCTCTTGGATTACATTTCCGTCCACCCAGATCTGCCGCAGTAATTCAAGAAAGAAAAATGGATTGCCATCGCATTGTTGAATTATCTGGCTGGTGAATGAGGCAGGGAATGAATGCCCAGGATAAATCTCGTCCAGCATTTCCCCAAGTCCCTTATTCTCCAGGCCTATCAATGGCATGATTGTGCTGCCCTTACCCTGGGCTGCCTGGCTCAGAGCATTGTTTAGAGTTTTCATCTCCTCCTTCCGGCCAATAAGGCCAGGCATCTGAAATTTCATAATATCACATTGCGATTCTCACATTTTCTTCGGCAAGCTGAACTGCCTTGATAATACGGCGTTCCACAGTTTCAGCACGCTTGGCATCCATTATCCACCATATAATTTGTTTGCGACGGGACTGTGTAAAATCATCCCAGTTCTTCTGTGCTAATTTATTGGCTGCCAGTGCCTTCAAAAGTTCTTCAGGCGGTTCAAGGTCATCTGGAATCATTGGCGCAACTTGCTGGATATTTCCGGTCCTGGCAGCTTCCATTACTATATCTGGCACTTTCTCCAGGCCAGCTTGAGTCATTTTATTAGCGTCCAGCATTATTTTTAAGCGTTTAATATTTGGAGCAGACCATTGACTTTTTTTGTTTCTGGGAGTATAACGCTGGCAGTACTTTTCCTCATCAATTCTCTTCACAGTGCTGTCAATCCACCCATAGCAAATGGCCTCCTCAACTGCATCATCATAGGGAATTCTTGGCTTGCTAGTGTGTTTCTTGTAGTAAATAAGCCAGATTTCTTTTTTTGCGGCGTGGTTCTTTTTCAGCCATGTGCGAAATTCCTTACGGGTTTTGACATACAAGGTTTCGGTAATCTCCATTGCGCCTATGAAGCATTTGCATTTAATGAAATTATTCCACAAACTTCTTAATCATATCATCACATCCCCCACTCATGTCAAGTGAGAAAATCGAATGCCCTCGCTGCTGGGTGGAAATGAAAGTTGTGGAAGAGGAAATATTCGGCCCCAATATAGAAATAGACATTTGCCCAAAATGCAATGGTATCTGGCTGGATAGAGGAGAGCTGAAGAAGCTCATAAAGGACAAAGAGGTTACTGACTACCTGACGAAAGATATAGGTCTCAAATCCCACAGCCCCTTAATATGCCCCAGATGCAGAAATCTCATGGACCTGGAGAAGGCAGAAGACGTAGAAGTGGATGTCTGCCTGAAATGCCGAGGGGTCTGGCTGGATGCTGATGAACTGCAGGGCCTGAAAGAAGTTCCAGAGGATGGGTTTGACGCTGATGAGGATGCAAAAGCCCAGGAGAGATGGGAAGAATATGTTCACATATCCAAAGGAACCAAGCTGAGTAAATTCTTTAACAGGCTGAAGAGGTAAATTTAATCAGTAAAATCATCCAGTGTCTTGAGGCCGCTGTCAGTATCAGCATGAAGTCCCACTGCCTTCATGTACTTCTGCCGCACATTCTGCTTGAAATATTTCGTATTTTTAGCTTCTGGGCGGTACTGGCTCCAGTAATATGTATCCCATAGCTCCTTTGGTTCTTCGACGTCACTCTCCCCAAAGATGTCTTCTAGTTCTTTCAAAGTACTAGTCAGGGACTTTGCCTGGGAGTGCTTTATGGTGTTTCCGTCATAGATAGTTACCCAGCTCTTGGTATTATTTCCAAGAACAATTACAGTATCAGGAAAACGGTGGGCAAAGAATGTTGAAACCAATAGCCAGACATCATGCTGGGGCTTCATGTAACCGAATAATACTTTCTGGCCCTGGGGCTTTAATCTCACAAAGGACTTCATCATATGGTTCTCCCCGAGAACGCTGTTCACCATTCTTCGAATTTTTATGACCTCCGGGTCCATGGAAATATCCACATCATTTGGACAGATATCAGATGCTTTTCTTAGAACAGTGGAATTGCACTTTTCATGAAGTTCCAGTATTTTCAAAAAATTAGTGGGAAATGGGCTCATTGCAAATACCCCTTCAAAGTAGTATCCTGCCAGCCATTGAGCTTGAGGAATGTTCTTGCATGATTCACTCTCACGCCAATACGTTTCAATTGAACTTTCTTCACAATTGGCTCTTTCTTGCGGATATTAACTATCCGATACGCACTTTTCGGGCCTATGCCTGGAACTCTCAAAAGCTCCTCATGACTTGCAGTATTGGGATCCACTGGCCCGTCAAAAATATTTGTTGCGATTGTCCATTTTGGATCTCTGTTTCCCAGAAAGCCATCATCATTGAAAGCAAAATTCATTTCCTTTCTATCAAACTTGTAAATTCTATGAAGCCAGTCAATCTGATAAAGGCGATTCTCGCGCCATCTTGGCTGTGACTTGTTCTTTTCAAGTTCTGTGCCATTCACTGATTGAAAGGCAGCAAAGTACTGCCTTTTCAGGTTCATGACATTGTACTCATACAACATCCGGGTGAATATTTCCTTGTCAGATTCATCTGCGGCGCCAACAATGAATTGAGTTGTCTGGCCTGCCGGAAGCCGGTCTTTTGAAACCAGATCGCGGATATACCTCTGGCGCTGCAAAATGTCGTTTTGATAATCTTTCGTGCTGGAAAGCTCATGCATGTGGCTCTTGCTGGGACTTTCAATATTCAAACTAACTCTATCAACCAGTTCCATGGCATGTTTTATGTGGCTGTGGGAAGTACCTGGCAGTATCTTCAAATGAATATATCCTGCAAAATTATATTTATGCCGCAATAATTCTACTGCCTCAATCATCTGGTCCATCATCTTTGTTTCATCTCCGGCCACCCCAGAACTCAGAAAAAGCCCTTCAATGGTATTGGCCCGGTAGAGCTGGATAGTAATCCTGGCCAGTTCCTCGGGAGTATAACTCACAATCCCAGCGCCGGAACTTTTAGTGCTATTTGGACAATACGAACAATTATGCTGGCACGCATTCGTGAATAGAGTTTTGAACAGCGACACGCAGCGGCCGTCTGGAGCAAAGGCATGGCATATGCCTGATGACATTACGTCACCAATCCTGCCAGGTGACTCTTGCACTTTCCGCTTTGAGGCAGTGGAAGCGCAGGTATCATGCTTTGTTCCCTGCCCCAGAATATCAACCTTTTTTAAATCGATAGGGCTGGAATAAATATCAGGGCCAGTGGTGTCGAATTGACTGCCTACTGCCAACTTTGCTATCTTATCGAGTGCAACCATCAATTTACTGTAGTTAATTGATGTATATAAACTGGAATTTTGGGTCAGCGAAAGTACTAAACACCACAATTTCATTGTTTATAATAAGATATTAATTATGCCACCCTTTCCTTGAGCTGGCCAATCAAATTATCGAATATGAACTTTACAAATGTCCGCTCATCTCCACTGTCCGATGATTCCAGGGCCTTGTAGTAAATATTTCTGTTTTTGTTCTCGATGATGAACATGGGATATCCGTATTTATAAAGTATAAAATTGGTCAGAACCCTTGATGTTCTTCCATTGCCATCACTAAATGGATGTATCCTTACGAACTTTGTGTGAACCAGACAGGCCAATTCCAAAGGATGCAGCTTTTTCTTGTTATTATTGTACCATACAAAGAAACTATCCATCAATTTCTGGACTTCCATGTATGGCGGGGGAATATGCTCGGAACCGCCTATGATAACATCATGGTCCCTGTATTTGCCAGTCATTTTTATCGAGGTATTTTCACTCAATAATAAATGTACTTTGAGAACGAAGGTCTTGTTCAGATCGCCGGAGTATTTTTTTACAAAATCCATGCATTTTCTGCTATTAACGACCTCGTGATACTCATAGCTTGTCGCATCTGTGGGAATTATATTGTCCTGCAGTATCAAATGCGTATCTCTCAGGCTCAATGTATTGCCCTCTATTGCATTTGAGTTGTAAGTGAATCGGACCAGAAAATCATCGAGATACTTCTTCTTTGACTCGTCGGGCAAGGTATTCCACCACCCCATGTAATCCTGCCTTACATCCTCCAGAACTTCGGCCTCATGGTCGGTGATATATTTGAATTCCTGCAACTCCTTTATCAGGCCCAGTGCCTTTGCTTCTTCCTCTATGTCTTTTGCTATCTTTGCTACCAGTTCCTTTGTTGGCTCCTCATTTCCCACATACTTTCGTATCTTTTTCCATTTATTCTTGTCTGTTCTAAAATTCTTGCTGATATAGAAATATGTTTTATCGCCTCTTTTTATCTTTTCTATGCTCACCATATACCCTGTATGGCCACAATTTTATTTAAATCTTTCTAAAATCCAATGGGGGCGTGGCCATACGTCAATAGAGTAGGCATTAATGAATTGGCCAGTCTTGCTATCTTGTCCAGTGCAACCATCAATTAATAATAGATAATTGATGTATATAAACTGGAATTTTGGGTCAGCGAAAGTACTTTCAAAGCCCCAAATGTTTTCTCACCATAATCTCTTTGTCTTTAGAATGCTGGTTACGAGATTACGGAATTTTTTGATTATGTTTATTGGGAAATTGCTCAATCAGGTCGGATTCTATATCTAATTTGATTTAACTATCGAATCCAACGATTGCTGTGAATATGTTGCGAGTAGTATGGTATTTGATTTATCTTTCATTCGTTTTCATGCCATTGTCGAATGCTCTGTTAATTAATGTTGCAAGTTGCATTCAACTATCTGACAGTATAGTGGAGAAAGCATATTTCTAAAGCCCCAGATGCTTTCTCAAATACCCAAACGCAGTCTCACCCTTCTTCGTCTGAAAACTAATATCAAAATGTTTCGGCTCAAAGTCCGGCTTTTCCCGAGTCTTCAGGGCCTGGCAGAGAAAATCATGGTCAATTTTTATTGTTACGTCCGGTGTTTCACTTTCCCCATCTTCCACCGAGGTATTGCCCTTCTTGTCAACCATGAAAGTGATGGTTTCCTGCTCTGTGATAAACACCCAGTGCTGCGGCATGTATGGTTTGATGAAGCCAGCAGTTAAGATGCCGCTGAGATACTTCTTCAACTGGGTTTGCACTTCCTGGCATATTGGCTGGAAGAGTTCATTGAGGCAGCTCATTTATATCAACTAGTAATTGAGATTAAGCCTATTAATGAATTTGGGAAACAACCACTTCTGCGAACGAGCATGCTCACCCGAGTTTTCTTATTTTGTCCGTCTTTTTTCTTTTTTAGATGCGTTGGCCAAACTTCCCAGGACGCATCTATTTTGTCAAACCCTGGTTTGACGCAGGAGGGTGAGCCAGCGCAGTGAGCAGTAAAAAGAAAAAAGTGGCAGCTCATGATTGGAAATACCATACCGCATATTTAGATATACTGCCAGGCAATCCCGCCTCATGCGCAAGGACATTGCCCATCTAATAACAATTGAATCGCTTGTGACACTGGCAGGAACTCTGGCCGGTGTTTTTAGTATTGTATATTTGGTGAACACAGGATTTTCTGTTTTCGAGGCATCCCTATTCTATTTAATCGGGTTCATAACTGCCAGTATTCTGTGCCTGGTATTCGCAAAAAGGGGCTTCGGCCGTCCAAAGAGATGGATGGCCCTGGGCATGATTACAGTGAGTTTGTTTTATCTGAGCTTTACTTTTATGGAGGGGTACTGGCTGCTATTTGTTGCTCCAATATTCTTCGGGTTTTACATAGTATGCTTCTGGGTTCCATTCAATGTGCTGATGCTCCGCACCACCAGCAAGCAAAATCGCGGGGAAAGCATCGGATACTTCTTTCTGGTGTTCCCGATAATAGGCCTTATAAGCCCTATAATCGGCGGTTATCTTATTGACGGTCTGGGATATGTCTTTCTATTCGGATGCGCATTTATAGCGCTTCTGAGCAATGCTATACTGATAATCATCAGCCCGAACACTGTTTCAAAACCAATGAAAGGCCGCCTGACATTAAAAAGAATGAAGCCAAGACTTGCAGCAGGCTTTTTCTTCGAAGGAGGCCAGGAAGGCATCTGGTTCACCACTATTCCTCTGATTTCAATGATTTTTATTGAGGGAGAAGCTAATCTGGGCTATGTTTTCGCACTATTTGCCCTGGCCGGCGGAATTGCCTCTATTATTGTTGCCAGAGTATCCGATAAAAAAGGTAAAAGGCATAGATATGTCCAAATTGCCGCATTACTGGCTGCGCCGCTTGTCATGCTTGTATCCATAGCTCCGGACCTTGCATGGTTCCTGATTCTAATATGCGGACTATACCTTGTACTGCCCATGATTCCAATATTACTTTTTGCCATGGCTAGCGACCGTATGGAAAAGCAGAAAACTTCTTTATCTTTAACCAGGGAATTGCTGCTGAACACCGGTAGAATTTTAGGCGCGGTGCTTTGCGCCATTGTGCTGTTTACCACTGGAGATGTGAGACTGGCCTATGCTGTTTCCGGGTTTATGATACTTGGCATAGTTTTAACAAAATAACCTATTAAATATATATTACATTAAATATAACAAAAAAGTGCCAATTTAAACAGACGATTACAAAATAACTGGCACTTTATTTTCTTCGGTCATGGCAGAGCCGCAGGACCAGCAATTGCCGAAGGTATCGTACATTATTGCTCGGCAGCCGGAACATTCGACCCAGGAGCCGTTCTGACTTCTGAAGGTTTCATATGTGGGTTTTTCCATAATATCATATTCTTCCATTTCCATGAGAAGGCAAATTAAGTCGGGAGAATATAAGGGGTTGCAGAATATTCTCAATAATGAAAATCAGTATTGATAATTCTCTTATATCAGATGAACAATATCAACACGATGCCAGAGGAGAGACGTTACAAGGACAGCAAGATATACGGCTGCTTCGTTCTAAACAGGTTAGTCTCAGAACTTGGCATAGATATTTATCAGTCTGGCCTGGAAGATAAACTTGATAATCTTCTGGAAGAACATGCAAAACCGCTGTCAAAAGAGGACATCAAACACGAAATTAAGTCGAATCACTACATGACCGAGAAAGTTATAGGGTGGCTGAAAGAGGACGGGTTCATCCACATGGAGAAGATTGACGGCCGTTATCGGATATTCATTACCAAGGAAGGTGTGCTGCATATCAGAAAGTTCAATGCATTCTACAATGAGCTTTACAGGGAGCAGATCAAGGATCATTATCGGTTCCGCAATATGCCTTACTGGTTTGATGGGGAGTGAGGTTCCAGGGCTTGACCCCTGGTGGGCAGTGTTCCATGGGCTGCATGCCGGTGGCGACCACCTCCCCGCCCTCCACAGCTGAAACCCTTTGGCTTTCAGCCTACTTCACACGAAAAATCGTGTTCACGGACGGGGCATCCAAAGTTTGAAAGAAAAAGAATCGGTGTCAACTCATCCAATTCAGAGAAATTGGATGGTACAACCCCGCCCTCCACAGCTGAAACCCTTCGGTTTTCAGCCTACTTCGCACGAAGTATCGTGCTCACAGACGGGGCATGATTGGTTCAGCCTTCGATTCTAGCGGCCTAATTCATTGAACAATATACGGGATAAAATCATATGAACCTTCGGTCTCGGAAACAATCTCCATTGCACATTTTAGCTTCCTGGACTTGAACTTTATTTCCACCTGATTGTTCATTACAAAGTTGTATGCTGCATCGGAGATAATCTGGTCCTCGTCCCGCTCCCAGAGTGCTATTACCCGCACTGGTGGGATACCGGTGCGCTGGCTGACGTCCTCCACTGCCTTTTTCAGAGCTTGAAGATCTTTCACAGTTGGTGGTTCTTTGAAGGCCTTGATAAAAACACTGAACCCATGTGCCCCAAGGCCCATGGACTTCCATGCCCCACTTGCTGGCTCCTTGATGTACGCGTCAAAACGGTATTCTGTGCCGTGCACTCCCTGAACAATACCTGGCATAGCAACTTCAACCTCTTTTCGCTGGAAGGCTGGAAGGCTGGCCCTGAAATATGTCACCAGTCTTTCTGTCACGTTATTTCCCTTAGGGGCATAGACCATTGGGTCCATCTGCCGAACTGCGGTAATTGCCCGCTGCCTGGCCACAAAATATTTGAAAAAGTGATTGATCCGTCTAAGTAAGATCAGCGATGTAACGCCCATGATGAACAGCACCAGCATTATGAGCATGAGAAATAATTGCCCGGTTACTAATAATGCTAATCCAAGAAAAACATTAATAATCAGCCAGACAATAATAAAAGCAGATGCATAATGCACCAGGCTCTTGATATTAGGGGCCTGCTGCGCCACATCTTCCGAAAGGTCGAACATTGCAGATATGGGATTCTCAACAGCTCTAACATCCTTTTTCATAGTACTAAATCCGAGTTTTTGGTATAAAAAACCCTCAGAAACATTGTGCAGGAAAAGAGATTCGGGGGTTTATATACCCCTAATCCGGCATATTTCTCTCAACAAGTAAAAAATGGAAAAATAAAATGGAGGAATAAAAAATGAAAATAATAATGTTTGGGGCGGTGTTCGCCGCTCTCATGCTGGGACTGTGCGCCTTTGGACCTGCAACCACTGTCAGGGCCGAAGTATTGAGTATTGAAGATCATCTGGCCATAGAAGTTGGCTCCACCACCGAGTGGGAGGGAGGCGACTATGTGGCATTGAACATGACCAAGGGCGATTCTACAGCCTGGTTCGGAGTTGTTTACGGCAATGAGACGCATTCAAATTCCGTAACAATCGTATCAGCCCATCTCAGATTCCTTGGCGGCGCAGAGATTCGGAATGAAGATGGAGCAATGATGGTTCCTGCAACCGGGATACCAGTGCTGACAATTTACATTCAGAAGCTGGCCATGTTAATCGAGTTCAGTGATGACGGATATCTGGAGCCATTCAGCGGCGAGAGATACGGCGCTGGAAACGGCCTCTTCGATTTCCAGGGAGCAGGCGGAACAATTGACGATTTCGCACTTGGTTCATTGGAGCCAGTGTATAAGATAGTAGATTTAAACAGGTCATGGGAGCGCTCGGAGATAGAGGAAACAAGGACCCTTGGAACAACAGAGAAGGAATGGACCTTCACACTCAGTGCCAAGAATGTTCTATACGATAAGATATGGGACAATGAGCCAGCAGAGAATGAAGATGGTTCAAGAGCAGGAACCGAGGCAGACGGAAAGGTTCACGATATTGCCTTCCAGTTCCATCTTGGCACAGTACTGGACGAGTTCAATGTAAGTGTTCCATGGTACAGGGTCACATATGCAGACGGAGCACCAATTGCTTCAACAGAGATGGAATCAAGAACATACACCGGAACAAGCCTTACAACCGAGTTCAAGTTCGACCACTGGATAAAGGACTGGGACTATGAATCCCAGGATAACTTGCTCATGTTGGAAACAGCCACAGCATTCGGAACATTTATCCCTACATTTGTGCAGGACTGGATGGATGTTCAGTTCCTCAATGCCACAGCCGAGGATGCAATCGGAATAGCAGAGCTTGAGACATTCACTGGCTCAGAAGGAGACGTCACAGCAACCGACACAATACCAGAGGAATCAACCCGCCTTTCAAAGGATGTTATCATCTTCAGGGACAACTGGCAGAAGGTCGGCGAAATGAACTGGGTAAGCAATGTGACAGTTGATGGCGAAGAGAAGGAAATGTACTTCCAAATTCACGCCGGTCAAAATATAGACTGGGAAGGAGAAAATCATGATGGATACGTACATGGAATTCTATTCCTGGGCGGCTACATTTACCCAATGGGCCACGACATATTCCATGACCCCAGCTATATTTCCAATGCACTTTTCCTGGACATCGGTGTTAATCTTGGACCACTGGAAGTTATTGGCGGTCTCATTGGCCTTTATGTCATGGTGGGCATAGTTGTGGGAGTCATTGCAATCTCGGTGATAACAATCAGGAAAACTTCTCCAAAGAAATGGTGAATTCCTTTGGGAACTTCTCAGTTCCCGCCCCCAATGGGCAGCTTGGCTGCCCTTTTTTTCTTATTTTTGAACCTCCTTGTCATATCCCCGAGAAGAAAGGATCACTCAGGGGGCTTTTCCTCAGGCTTGAGGGGCGTGCCTCCGGATTTAAACAACCAGCCAGCCACCCTCATGTACAGGATTCCAGCCATTATGGTCATGATGCTTGCCAGAATCAGATAGCCGGAGAATACCACGGTAGAAAAAATCTTGAACTCCCAGGTCGGCACACCGATGACGAAACTGAGTGCGATTATTTGCACTGGATAGGTGAGCTTGACAAATGTCGAGGGCTCAGGAAATTCTAGTTTCTGATCGGCCAGTTTCCGAGGAATGAACCGCAATACGCCAACCATGATTGTGGCATCGGTTGCAATCAATACCACAGCCCAGAATATTGCCAGCCAGGGGTAAAGAGGTTGACCGGTGAAATAGCCCTGATACCAGATAATAAACACTGCTGGCAGGGTAAGTATTCGGTCGACAAAAAGGTCCAGAACCTGCCCCAGGCTTGAACATTGGTTAAGACGTCTGGCAATTATGCCGTCCAACATATCAGTAGGCGCCGCAATCCAGAGAAGAAAAATCGCCAAGTAATATTCATGAACCCAGAGAGCACAGATAAATGGAATTACAATAATTAGTCTGAATAATGTCAAAAGATTAGGAATCAGCTTCCAATCCCTGCCGCGCAATAGCTGTTCATCCATTGCCTGCTGGGGTGATGGATGTTCATCCGTGGCCTGCTTGGGCAGTGGATAATCGTCCATTGCCTGCTCGGGCAATGGATAGTCCTCTCTCATGTATAGGGAATGTACTGGAAGCTTATATTTTTATTTCTTGCTGAACGATGCCCGTTCCTCAAGCAGATGCTCGATAAGATATTCCAGGGTCCACTGCAGGTTCTGCTCTGTGGGCGAACAGAATATTGGCTTTTCTCCAGGAAAATGCTTCATTGCAGCGCCTATCTTATCATCCCCGAACCCAAGGAACATTAGTATCTTCGGTTCAGAACTGGCAAAATTATCATAGGGCGCAGAGTTCAAAATTTCCGCAACACGAAGAGTTTCCATGCCAGTGGCAGAGATTGGAATAATCTCGCAGCCTGCAAGGGTCTGAAGGAATTCATGAACTAGCTGGGTCTCATCCTTGCTAAAGCCATGTATCATGAAGCCTATTGGTGATTCTTCCATGATAGGAGTATCACGCCGAAGTAAATAGTTTTTTTGATTAATCCTCGTATTCTACTGGCCTGGTGGTGCTGGGAATATGCTCGATTATCATTCCCTCAACAGTATAGGGTTTCAGGCGATTTGACAGGGCTGCTGCCTCGAGAACTTTTCTTTCATTGTCGCCGTGGATCTCGAACATTGGCTGGTCCTTTTCTATGTGGTCGCCACGCTTTTTCAGGAACACAAGTCCAGCGCCGTGGTCCCTGGGGGAACCTGCGGTTCTAGCCAGTCGCACAAGTTTCTTATTATCAAGAAACGTGACATAGCCATCCTGGTTAGCTGTTATTACTGCCTTGAACTCACCTGGCTTGATATCTTCAGATTTCAAATTAGGATCGCCATCCTGGGCCTTGAGAATTTGCCGCATCTTGGCAAGTGCCTGACCATTTTCCAGAATCTCACGGGCTTTCTGCTTGCCATTAATCATGCCAGACATTTCGAAGAGTATGCCTGCCATGGAAACAGCCTTCTCAATAACGCTGCTCCGGGTAATTTTTCCCTCAAGAATCTGCATGGCCTCCTGTGCCTCCAGTTTGGGTCCAATATGCCGTCCAAGTGGCTGGCCGCCGTAGGTAATTGCGCATTCAACCTTCATGTCCAGTCTTCTTCCAATTTCAATAAAATCATTGGCATACTTGTGGGCAAGCTCATAGTCCTCGACTTTTGTTCCAGGGCCAGTTGGGATATCCAGCAGGAAATAATCTGCGCCTACTGCTTTCTTTTTAGCCATGACCGAGGCAATTAACTGGCTGTAGGGGTCAATGCTCAGCGGATATTCCACGCGAATAATCAAATCATCAGCAGGAGCAAAGTTCACATGCCCGCCCCAGGCAATTACCCCACCAATCTCCTCGGTTATGTGCTTTATCTCGTCGATTTCTAGACTTACCCGGGCAATGGTCTCAAAAATATCAGCAGTTCCGCAGGCACTGGATATTGCCCTGGAAGATGTTTTTGGAATGTATAATCCGGCAGCGGCAACTATTGGCACAACCAGCAGTGTTATTTTATTCCCGGGTGCGCCGCCGATGCTGTGAAAGTCGAACACTGGCGATTTATCTAACTCAATTGTATCGCCGGTCTCAACCATGGACCTTGTTAGGGCGGTTGTTTCATCCAGGTTCATGCCATTAAGCTGGCATGCCACAACATATGCTGTTAATTCGATATCTGTGAGATTGTGTTTGGTAATGTCAGTAATTATCTCCCGAATTTCATCAGAAGTTAATACATGGCCTTCGATCTTTTTCTTAATCAATTCAACAGAATGGGGCCTGCTAGTGGGTATGACATCAACATCTCCGCCGTCACAAGCCTTTAGCTTTTCGAAGGCCTTGCAGAGAATGCCTATCTCACCCTGGGAAACCACTGAATCAGAAGTTTCCACAATACAGGTTATTGTATGCTCACCAGCGATCACCTTAACCCGGTCCAGCGAACGAACTCCTAATTCTTTCGCGTCTGCACTATTCAGTATTATAGTAAATTCGCCTGCATCCACATTTATTTCTTTAATTTTATATTTCATATTATATACCTCCTGTAAATTTAAATTCCCTCAAGATATCTCTCAGAGATGCTGGATACCTGGGAGGGCTTGATTACCCCGACCTCAGTAATTATGCCGGTAATGAGCTCCGGCGGCACCCTATCAAATACGGGATTGTAGACCTCCACGCCATCCGGCAGTTCCTCGGGAGCAATAATCTCGTCTATAGGCCTTAGCTCGATCTGAACTCGCTGGCCTGCCTTGCTTGGCGGCAAGAACTTGTAGGTTTCAGTGCATGAATAAACCGGAACATTGAAGTCTCTAGCGGTTACTGCAAGTATCTGGGTTCCAATTTTATTAATAACGCTGCCATCGGATTCCAGAGAATCGGTTCCAATGAAAGCAATAGAAACCTGGGGCATGACATATCTCATTGCCGAGTCAACAATTAAGGTTACTGGAACACCGGCCTCTGCCAGCTCACGAACAGTAATAAGACCTTGCTTTTTCGGCCTGGTCTCGCATGCATAAACACCAGTAATTTTTCCTGCCTGGTATGCTGCCTTGATGACAGATATTGCGGCAGTGGAATTGCAGATTGTTATTGCCTTTTTTCCGGTTTCCGGAACCAGGTCTGGACCATAACTGGCCATCTTGCCATATGCTGAATTTGACAGTTCGCAGAAAGCATCAGAATTTTTTATTAGTAATTGCCTGGCAGATTCCAACTCAGATTCCTCTTTAACACCTTTTAGAGTTAATTGCACTCCATTGAAGAGTGAAATAGCTGTTGGCCTTGTGGAAATCAATCTAACTGCGGCTTTATCGAGGCCCTGAAGAAATTCTTCCAGGTCATTACCTGAATAAGAGCTAGCATAGTCCTTCAGCGCCAATGAGGCATGTCTGGCAATTCGTCCGGCTCCGCGGATTGTCATATCTTCTATCTTGACAGAAGTCTCTTGTATGTTCATGGCCAACCTCTGTAAATATTGGTTTACTTGTATTTATGAATATGCCTCCTAATTCAACAATCAAGCTTGCTTCGATTAATCTTGAATTTAGATTTCATATATTCTGTTTTTCTCCAGAATTTTCATATTTACCTTATTAGACAATAACTCTTGAATCTCTTGCGGATCCACACGAAACTGAGGCAGGGCATCTGGCGAATTGTAATAATGCATGGGTATACAGAGACTTTCCCTTGCAAGGTCTAGGAACTCTTCCAACTTTGCTTCCTCACCTTTTACCGCCCATACTGGGAATAAAACAATATCTGGTTTCTCTTTTATCATATCATTTGTTGCTGTGGAGTCTCCCATGAATAGTAATTTTCTCTCTTCGTGAACTATCAAGAATGATAAGCCCTCTGAAGCCTCTAAACATTTGATTTGTACATCATTAATCTTGATAATATCTTCTTTTTGGGCAGGGGTGATTTGTCTGGTGAGTTTTTGGAGTTCTTCGGGACTGCTGCCTTCAAAGGTCATTCCATATGACAGGGGGCCAGCAACATCCATGGGGCAATATATTTTGGTCTGAGGGGAACAAAGAGCCAATATGGTTTCAGTATTGAAATGGTCCCAATGTTCGTGTGAGACGAAAATCGCAGATGCCTTCTTTTCCTTTAGAGGTTCCAGAGAGGTTCCCAATACAACGTTCTTTCTTACTGGATCAAAATAAAAAGACTCATTGGCAATCTCAATTCTAAAACAAGAATGGCCAAGCCATTCTAATTTTATCTTATTTATTTCAGTGTTTTTGTTCATAGTCTTCACCACTAATGCTAAACAATATTCTACACATATTTTATTTTTTGGATAACAAAAAAAGAAAAAAGAGTTGTGCATGTTTAATGAGTTGTCATTTCGTAAACTACCAGCCCCTAAAGGAGCTGGCGTTTCTGGTTGATGATATAGATGCCAGTTCCTTTATGTCGCAAATTTGACATTTAAGTCATCATCATGTTTGTCAAATTTGCGTTTAACTTAACTTTGACGAATATTTATTCATCAATTGTCAAAGTTATGTTATGACTGTATGTTTACCTCAATAAGCCACATGCCTGTGAATTCTAAACAAAAATTTCGAATTTTTTGCTGCGGGTGTGGCGGATTCCTCTGTTTACTGCCCCTCGCTTTCATCCAGCCCATGAAAAGGGATGAATCTAAGATTCATCCTATCAGCTATGTGCGGCAGTAAATTACTAGTGTATGCATTTTATCAAAATTGAGAATGTTCAAAGAGGGTATATATAGGCTCAAGAATATGTTTCATTATCATAAGTTAATCCCACCCCAACGACCTATCAGAGGGGTTTGCATGATTTCTTTGCAAACTCCTCGCCATTACGATGAACTCCCTTCATTTTTTTATGAAGGTTCATAAACATCATCTCCGTTCTTTTTTTTCTTTTTCTGCGAAAGTGCTGCATATAGCAATAATTAGCATGTTAATTATTAATATGCCCTGGTCAATATCCCTATGGGAAACAGGAAGTTATTACGTGGGCAGAAATCAAGAAAAATCACGATAAACTCTTCCCCACGGGCGGGGTTTCTCTCTCCAACATGGGACGCAAGTCCCAAACCTCGCTCTACTTATTTTTCAATGTTTGAGATTATATGCTGAAGAAATAAAGATTCAAAATGGGCCAGCCAAATAATTGCATTTATCGCAATACCAGGAATCAAACTCGACTGCCCATCTTGCAGGATACCGGCATTTCTGGCACAGCGGAGGAAGTACCTGCTTTGAATCCCCTTTGAACACAATCCACTCAGGTATCTTTTTATTTAATTTTTTGACATGGCGATAATTGATGGAGAGAAGGACCAGAGCAATGATCAGCACAATACTGACCACAATAAAATAATTCTTTTCAGCAGCATTGGAAGACCAGATATTCTGAATAGAAATAACGAGCCAGACAGCATAGGCAATAAGGCTCATCACAAGCAGGAGCAGACCTATATCGCCGGTTGGCCTGGAGAAGTCGAACTTTGGCTCTTTCATAACCCAACAATCTTTGTCTGGGGGTATAAGGTTGGGGCGGTGGGTATCATTGGCGATAATAGACCTGGTAGGCCGTTGGTGGTGAAAGACCCAACCTAATTCATTTCATTCATTAGGCGGCCTCGCAAACACAATTATTATCTGTTTTCATAAAGTTTCCTAGCCCTGCCCCCTCCGCTTCGCTCGCAACTAATAATTAGTGAAAACGAATTTACTACTCTTCCATATCCAGATGATAAGCCCCAGACATCAGGGCATATTCATAGTAGTCATCGGTCCAGTCAAATCTACGGTCATAATCTTTCCTATGTTGTTTATCATAACTCGAGAGATATTTTCCTTGGTGTTGTTTCCACCTGCTCTTTGAAGCCAATCTTCTTGTTTTCAATTGATTGGAGATATCATATGTGTGAACCCCTTCCATTTGTTCAAAAACTTCCTTTGCGAATGTTCGAGCTGTCTTCTGTGAATCTGCAAGAATCGAAAGTATAATGTCATCGTCTCCTGATAATACATATCCAATATAGGACAAGAAAACATTGTCAGGATTGTTGTGACTAACAATCTTTGAGCGAACTTGTTGAAATAGATTGGGTTCTACTTGTATGTTGATTAGGTATCTCTCCAAATTCTCTGGGTGTTTCTTTGGCATGAGATAATAGCATGGCTCTAACATGGGGATGGTCCTGGTTTTTCTCACGTCAACTAATGTAGGAATATTCTTTGTCAACACATCTCTTAGAACCTCGAAGTTCGTTGCCTCGAAAATAACGGAAATATAATCCTGTTCTTCTTGCTGAGAGGCATAGAGTGGAACAAGTTCTTTTGATTCGAATTTTGGTATGTGGTTTTCTATGTCAGCCCAGAGTTTGGATAGTGATTTTTTGGCGAAGAGTCTAACTATTACTGTTACCGGAGTTCGCTCTTTAATGTACTTTTCGTATGCATCTGGGTTCGAGAACTCACCTTTCTTACCCGCAGGTGTTGAATATAGGAAGCGTGCCTTATGTGCCTGTGCCTTATCAGGTGGTAGGAGATATTCACTTCTAATAACACGCGATGTGTCATGAGCAAAAACACCGTCAATCTTCCCAATGGAATCGTTTACGAAATCAAGCGCAGTTTCCCTGTCTCTAGCCAATAACGATATAATCATGTCATCATCTCCAAATGAGTGAGAAAGATATGTCACGATAATGTCTTCTGGATACTTAAGAGTTATAATCTTTGAGTAAACCTCATTGTACTTTTCTGGAGATACCCTCAAGAAAACCTGGTACCTGATAAAATCTGTCGGGTGATCCTTTGGAAGGGGAAAATAAATCGGGGACATTATAGGAATGGTCATGATTTTCTTAACCGGGGTCATGGTGGCAATATTATTAAGAAACAACCGTTGGAAGGACTCGAAGTTTTTAATGTCCAAAACCATGCTTAAGTACCTCTTTCTCTCCTGCTGGATGGCGTATAATGGATTGATCTCTTTCCAATATAGATTTCTCTTTTGAAATTCAATGGCATTCCATAGTTCAGACACCCCACTTTTTGCATACAATCTCATTAACACTAACATAATTTCACTTCCCGTTAACTCCTCGTTATTTAATGTTAAAATATATACGCATAAGATATACAAATAATTTTCAATCAATTATTACCTTTCAATATTTGTATGTTCCATTATCTTGTACAAAATTAACAATTCTTGTTATATCATTCATAACCCAACAAACTCCGTTGGAGGATATAAGGGCGGGGCGATGAGAATCGGGGGTGATAATTGGGGAGGCGTAATTCTCAGGGCTGGCCGTTGATTGAGGTGTTCCATGGATTGGCCGTTGATTGAGGTGTTCCCGGTGGTTGGCTATTGTTGACTAGTATTCTTTTCCGCGTTTGAAAGCTTCTTCGACAAAAACTTCATTGCCAGATATCACGTATAAAAACCTGTTATTTCCGACACGCAACCGATAATACACCTTTTTACCTTTCATCTTCTTTATGTCACAACCAGACCTGGTTTTGTATGGGTCAAGGGCCAGCTTTTTCAAACTTATGTAGCATCTCTTTCTCTCGCTCTGGGAAAGCGAATCCAAATATTCCTCGACATCCGGATGAAGAAAGACAGAATAGCTCATTCTAATCCTCTGGACTTGCCGTAATCCTCTAGAGAAACATGCTTATCTCTATCTGCCGCAGCTTTTTCGTGCAGATAAGAGGAGAAATCGTCGAACTTCTCGCGCAATAGTTCTCGAATGAACTCTCCCTTGGACACATAATCTCCTCGCTCTACAAGCGCGCCCAATTCTTCATGCTGGCTTTCGGTTATTCTCACATTCAATGTTTTTGTTGTTGCCATGGTAACCACTTATATTACTATTGTAACACAGAATATATAATGCTTTCGGCTAACTGGCAACTGCGGCTGCCCCCGAAAGTGTATCTCGGCCAGGAGGCAATTTCGTTATGGGCGGCGTATCGATATTTTCCTCATTCTCAATCTTCATATTTCTGCTATTCCCACCGATGTATATAAACAGACTTTGGGGGTTGGTGAAAGTATAAAAAGTAGGCGTAACCATAAGACGGCCTGGCCCTTGGTTGAGATGTTCCCTGGGTTGACGGTATCGATGATATGCTAGAACCTCCCCGCCCTAACGGACGAGGTATCCGAATGGCCTTTTGTCACTGCCAGCTTCCACAAATCTGGCACATATACCCCGCCCTCTTCGACTGAACCTTCGGTTAACAGTCTCGCTCGCATTGCAGGCAATGCTCACACAGACGGGGCATGTTCGTGTTGGCTGGATTGTTCTTGTGTGTTCGGTTGGTTGCATGCCCTATACTTTCGCCCACCCCCAATCAACCTTTATAAGCCATCCTATGAATATCAATCTAAAGGAGGAAATATTCATGGCAAAAAAACCCAAGACCTATCAAAAAGCTGGCGGCCAAGTTGGTGAAGCAGCAGGTCGCGCAGTTGGTGTAAAATATGGCGGACCAGTCGGTTCACATATAGGTGGAAAAGTCGGCAAGAAAGTTGGCAGAAAATATGGTCGAAAGATCAGAAGGTAGACGCAACGCCTATAATTTGTAAATTCATGAAATATGCGTGCCCGGTACTAAGACGAATTTATGATTACTTCAAAAATAGTGTAACCAATCAAAAAGTATAAATTACCTGTCTATCATATAGGTATGATGGATTCGTTAGAATCATGTCTGGGAAGGAAGAGAGAAAGATTTAATAGGGGGCTGGAAATCCCCAATCAATTAATTTAAGGTGAGAAGATGGAAATAATAAATCTCAACGATGTTTCAAAAAATTCAAAAGAAGCATTATTGAAAGAACTCGGTTATGACACAGATGGAACATATATTTACAATGAGAAATCGAGAAAAGTAAAGGACAAATACACAGGGGAATATGTTTTGATGGAATCTTTGGTTCTTTTAGGCGGAAGTACAGTAATAATAAACAATGACCCATATAGCTTAATTTCATATACGGAAGAATATGGGGAAATATAGTGGAAGAAGACATTATAGAAAAGGGTATTAAGGCATCACTTGATTTTACTGCTGATGAAATACGAAGCCACGCATTGAAAATTAAGGCAAGAGAACTTGGATTTCTTCCAGATGATTCTGAATTAGTTGATTTGAGAGAGATAGCTAAATCAAAAGAAATGAAATTATACAGAAAACATTTCACTGATAAAACCCATCAAAAACTTGCCAAAACAGGAATATGGCTAAGAAAGAATGAAGGTAAAGATGAAAAGGTTATGAAATGCTTGGACAAGATAAGAAAAGACCACAAAAAGAAGGGTGTGTTAATTGTTGCTCTCATACAGAATGGAATTATATTCAATTTAATTCAAAGGTTGGTTATGAATGAGATGAAACCAAAAGAAATAAAAGAAAAATTGAAAATTCTTTTAGATGATGTTGAGAGATATGCAACATTAGTATCGAACCAAGACAAAGAGGAAGAAATCATTAAAAAGTTAGACATTCGCTTGAAATCACTACAACCAGACTTATTGATACTTTTTGGCAGTGGCAATGCAGTGAAAAAACTGGATAAAATAGTAAAAGCATTGAAAATAGGAAATTCTGATTACTTCTCTTTCACCTATGAAGAAGATGCCACCGTTAAGAAAAAATCAATATTCCTTTGTAGGGACACAGATTGAGCTAAGCATTCAAGCTTGACCCCAAAGTCCCATTATTGATCCTAATATACTATTTTCAAACCGACTTTATCCCCGAGGATAGTTAATTAGCCGGGGTCAATTAATCGAGTGTTTAGGATTTGGGCGGTGGGTTATGATAAGAAGAAGGTAGGCGCAACCCTCAGACGGCCTGGCCAATCATGCCCCGTCTAAAGCGAAGCGGAGGGCGGGGAGGTGGTCGCCATCGGCATCATATTTTTGAAACTTAAAATAAAGTTATAGTCAAAAATAGGAGAGACGCAGATTTGACATAGATTACTATAATTTAATTGTCAAATTTGCGGTGTAGGTTGGGCGGGGGAAGGCCTGCGGGGGGTTCAGCCGAAGGAAAGAATTAAGATTGAGAATTACCAAATTGAGAACTGCTGGGCTGATTCTTGGGATTGGCCGTTGATTTAGGTGTTCCCGGTGGTTGGCCGTTTGTGGCGGCACCTCCCCGCCCTCCAAATACGAATACATTTCAATCCAGACGGGGTTTCTGAATTTAGAAAGAAAAAAGAGACGTGTCAACTCTCCTGATTCAGACAATCAGGAGGTACAACCCCGCGCTCCACAGCTGAAATCCTTCGGTCTTTCAGCCTACTTCACACGAATTATCGTGTTCACGCACGGGGCATGGTCGTGTTGGCTGGATTGTTCTCGTGTGTTCGGGAGTTGGTTGGATTGATGCATTTCTCGCCAATCTTAATATCCTAAACCTCTATTCTGGGTCTGGGAGAATATGGCAGCACCGGAAGAGATTTCAAAACTTGTTGAACGGTACAAAAACAACCGCAAGCAGTACAGGTCATCCAGCTACAGGGAGGCAGATGTAAGAATTGAATTTTTAGACCCTCTTTTTAAGGCACTGGATTGGGACGTTGACAATACCCAAGGAAATGCGCCCCAGTATCGAGATGTTGTAACCGAAGAATCATTGGAAGTCGAAGGCAGCATAAAAACCCCAGATTATTCTTTCAGGTTAAGCGGCACTACCAAGTTCTTCGTTGAAGCAAAAAAGCCATCGGTTGACATATGCTCGGATAAGATGCCAGCATTCCAGTTGAAAAGATATGCCTGGAGCGCAAAATTACCATTATCCATTCTCACAAATTTTGAAGATATTTCAGTTTATGATTGCAGGTTCAGGCCAGTTAGAACTGATGACCCGACAAAGGGCAGAATTCTTTACATCTCCTTCGATGAACTGGAAGAACGCTGGGATGAACTTGTTGCTATATTCACAAAGGATGCAATTCTCAAGGGTTCATTCGACAAATATGCCCAGGCAAAGAAGCGTGGAACATCAGAGGTTGACGCAGAAATTCTCAAGGAAATAGAAGGTTGGCGTGAGGAACTGGCTAAAAATATTGCCAAGAATAATGAATTCACCACCGAGGAAGTGAATTTTGCAGTTCAGAGGCTTATTGATAGAATTCTATTTTTGCGTATTTGTGAGGACAGAAAAACAGAGCCAGAGAATCAGCTTTATGACATAATGATGAACAAGAAAGATATTTACAGACATATGATAGATGTCTTTCAACTGGCAGATGCAAAATATAATTCTGGATTATTCCATTTCACACATGACAAATCAAGAAGCACAAAACCGGACCGATTAATGCGCAAGCTAATTGTTGATGACAAAGTACTAGCAAGCATTCTGTGGGACTTGTATTATCCAAATTCACCGTATCAGTTTGATGTTATTCCGGCAGATATTTTAGGCCAGGTCTATGAACAATTCTTAGGCAAGGTTATCAAATTATCAGCCAGCGGAAAAACTGCCAAGATCGAGGAAAAGCCAGAGGTCAAGAAAGCTGGCGGAGTTTATTACACGCCAACCTACATTGTGGAATACATTGTAGAAAACACAGTGGTAAAGCTCTGCGAAGGCAAGAATCTGGACGAACTGGCTAAAATCAAAATCCTGGACCCTGCCTGCGGTTCCGGCTCATTCCTGATAGTAGCCTACCAGAAAATGCTGAACAAGCATCTTGAATGGTATATGGCCAATAGCCCAAAAAAGCACAAGGACCAGGTATTCGAAAAGCGAAAGGACGAATGGCAATTAACATTACAGGAAAAGAAACGAATTTTACTGAACAATATTCACGGCGTGGACATTGACGGCCAGGCAGTTGAAGTTACCAAATTAAACCTACTTCTAAAAGCTCTTGAAGGAGAGAGTAAAGAATCCATTGCCAATGTGAAATCCTGGTTCAAGGAGCCAGCATTACCAGACCTGGGCAGCAACATAAAGTGCGGAAACTCACTAATCGATTTCGACATAATCGACCATCTTCAGGACATGAATGATGATGAGCGAGATGATGAACTTAACAGGATTAATCCGTTCAGCTGGCAGGAAGAGTTTTCCGATATTATGAAGGCCGGAGGGTTTGATGCGGTGGTTGGGAATCCGCCTTATATTCGCATCCAGACAATGAAAGAGTGGGCCCCTGTCGAAGTGGAGCATTATAAGAGAGTTTACAAATCCGCCAGCAAGGGAAATTATGACATCTATGTTGTTTTCATAGAAAAGGCCCTTCAACTAATCAACAAGAATGGAAAAATGGGATACATTTGCCCCCATAAATTCTTCCAGGCAAAGTATGGCCAGCCCATTCGAGAATTAATCAGTGAGGGCAAGCATCTGGATGAAATTGTCAACTTCAATGATTTGCAAATTTTTGATGGGGCTACAACATACACTTGCCTTTTGTTTCTTACAGGAAAAGATAATAACAAATTCAATTATATTGACGTTAATGATTTACTCTCCTGGAAATTACAAAAGGATGCAAAAAAGGGTTCAATTAATCATCCATCTGGGGCTGATGAATGGAATTTTATTGTTGGTCCAGGAAGTGATTTATTTGAACGCTTAAACGACATACCAATAAAATTAGAAGATGTTACAAGTAAAATTTTCCAAGGATTGATTACTGGAGCGGACCCAGTATTTATAATGAAAAAGGAGTCCACTGGCAAGTATAGGTCAGAAGCTACAGGAAGCACTTATACATTAGAGAAAGAACTAATTCATCCATTATGCAAAGGTTCTGTCAATCTTAAACGATATCATGTTTCAAACATTACTAAATCAATATTATTTCCTTATAAATTAGTAGAAAATAAAGCGCAATTAATTCCTATCAAGGAAATGGAAAAAGAATTTCCAAATATCTGGAAATATCTGAATGAAAATCGCTTAAAACTAGAATCCAGAGAAAGAGGAAAATGGAAGCATGATAAATGGTATGCTTTTGGAAGAACACAAAATTTAAGCGAAATGGAACAAATGAAAATTCTAACACCAAGTATTGCCAGCCATGGCTCATTTTATTTTGATGAAACAAATTTCTACTATTTTGTTGGAAGTGGTGGTGGAGGCGGTGGAGGATATGGAATTACTCTTAATGAGAAATATAAATCATTAAAATATCTATATCTTACAGGGCTTTTGAATTCAAACTTATTTGATTGGTATATTAAACTTATAAGTAGTCAATTTAGTGGTGGGTATTATGCATACAATAAGCAATACATCAAAAATATCCCAATCCGCACCATCAACTTTGACGACAAAAATGATGTGGCCAGGCATGACAAAATGGTGAAGCTTGTTGAGAGGATGCTGAAACTACACAAGGACATTAAAGAGGCCAGCACGCCGGACGCTGAAACCAGGGCGCAGAGGCAGATTGATGCGGCTGATAGGGAGATTGATGGGCTGGTTTATGAGTTGTACAATCTTACTGAGGATGAGATTAGGATTGTGGAGGGGGAAGCCACTTAGGAATGAGGAATAGTTATGAGTTGTGGACTTGGGAAAGAGGAGCTTTGGATATTGAATCTACTTTATACAAATAGAAATTTTACACCGTCCAGTGGATATAATAGTAAAAAGCTTGAAAGGATATATTCAAGAAAATTTACTAAAATCAAGCCACACATTCAAGCTTTACTTAATGAAGGTTACATATCACAGATTAGAAAAAAAGATATCAAATACTATATTCTTGACAAGACAAAAGCATCAACCGCACTTGGTTCTCATGGGTATAATGTAACCATGGGAAGGGAAAGAGCACTGTAAAATCAATTTTACACACAGGGTAAAAATATTTATATACCACAACACTATATGAGAAGTTGGTGATAACTTGGCAGGGCCATTTGAAGGAATACTCGGGGGCAATTGTGAATTAAAGATTTTGGAATTCTTGTTACCATTAAAGGACATGGATTTCAATATCTCAGAACTTGCAGAGGAAGCAGAGGTATCAAGACCAACAGCAAACAATGTGATTAAGAAATTTGTTGAGTGGGGAATCATGGAAGTTTCCCAAAGACGAGGAGGAAATGATTATTATCAAATCAATCCAGATTCTCCTTTTGTCATTGCAATTGAGAATTTCAACAATACCATCATTGAGCACATTTTGGGAGAAGAAACACTACATGAAATTCATGACTATTGGAAACAACATGCACCCAAGCCATCCGCAGCCACAACATCTGTAGAAGCAAAGCCAGAAATGCCTGAATTTTCACCCGAGGTATCAGATTTAGGAATTCTTCAATGGTGTGGAAATAGTGAACCAAAAAAAGCCCCCGCATTTGGAGTAACATGGCCAATAGGCCTAGGAGAGGATATGTATGTCGCAAACTAAATTCTTTAGAAAAGAGCTTGTCAATGAACTTAAAACAGTGGAGAGAATGATGAGGAAAGAGCCCAATGTTGAAAAGAAATTGTATTACTTCACCGCAGCATATGGAATAACCAGCAGAACTTATCGTTATTCATTTTCAAAAGATGTCTTGTTGGCAGATTTTGTATTACAAGCCTGTCATCAAACACTAAATGAAAGAATTCAGAGGTTAAAAGCGGGTGACCAAACAATGGATTTTGATGAAAACATATTCAATAAACTAGGTGATTCATTAAAACTCCTTATTTCTAGATTAGAATCAGAGGAATCAATACAGGAACCTCTTGAAGACATGCTAGCTATAGCCTTTAGTGTATCTGGCCCAGGGAATTATCTCAAAGAAAAAGGCATGATTAAGATATAAATCGAATCTCAAATAGCGTATAGGCGATAGGCGCAACCAACACCGGCCCAGCCAATCATGCCCCGTCTGTGAACACGATGCTTCGTGTGAAGTAGGCTGAAAGCCGAAGGATTTCAGCTGTGGAGGGCGAGGAGGTGGTCGCAACCGGCATGTAGAGCGGGGGAAGGCCCCTGGAGGAGTTCAGCCAGGGGGGTGGTGATAAAAAGTATTAGATAGATTAAAAAGAGAAACAAATCATATAGGTAGTTAGGTGGAAGAGTGGAAGAAAATTTAGTAGAAACTCCTGTGGAAGCGGTTGAGGAAGAGCCAGTATCTGAGTTAAAACATTCCAGCAAGAAGGAAGATTCTGAAAAAAAGAAGAAGTTTATTGCAGCTATTATTGTCATCATCATTCTTCTTGCAGCTTTAGGGGGCAGTCTTATGTTAATCTCTTCACCAGATTGGGGGGGTAATGACGATGTTAACAACAATCCCAGCTATATTGGTGCAATAGTTCCATCTGAATATATTGATTCTGGCACCAGAAGTAATTCATATTATTTTGTTGGGTATTTGGAAAATCAAACGGCTGACCAGATGCAAACCTTTGAGATTTCAACATCCGCTTCATTTTCAGAAATTACAGGAGGTAAATTCAACATTTCATCCTCAGGAAGTTCTTTTGTTCTGGATGAAGTAGTGTCTGCAGATATTGATGATGTTGATGTCAATGAATTAGATTCGATTATCAACTCATTATTTACAAATATAGAGGTGTCATTTACCTCACTTAGTTTGGTATATGGAAACTATACCTTTGGGATTGGGACAACTGGAACAGATGATTACATCTGGGTGGCTCCACATGAATCATATCCTACATTTTTCAACAGTGTAAGTGTGGAAGGCACAGTGTTTGATGAAAGTGCGCTTATTGCCATGGCAGAAACATATGCTTCATCCGTGTTTGGTGACATTGACCTTGGTAAGATTGCAGATTTAGCTCAGAATTTTAGCTTTGTTTTCAGTGGATTGGCTTCTAAGTTTATTATTGTAAATAATTTATCCTACAATAATCCACAATCAATCTCCGGGGATGTTATTGATACCATCACGCCTACTGATATTGATTGTTTAGCATCTGCTTTTTGCTCAGACGGGGCAGAATGGGTAAAGGATGTTGTTGGTGAAATTGGAGAGGGCATTGCTATAGTTGCAGAGGCAGATAATACACTTGATAACACCAAACTATGGTTCTTGCTCTATTCAGTTGATGAGTTTTCTTCCTTCCCTGGAATCTGTAATATCGAGGTTTCCAAATCCGATTTATCCAACTTGACAAATAAGGTTACTGGACTGTTGGGAAATTCGTTTGATTTAGGATTGAGTTTCTCATTTGAAATTAATGTAGGAATTATTCTGGATGTTACTCCTGCATCTTACAATATTCGTTCTGTTACTGAGGTCTGGGATTCTGTTGAGGCAGTTCATACAAACACTCTTGTAGAAAGCACCGAAGTAGAGGGTTATGGGATTGTAATTGACTTAGATACATTGATACAAAGCCTGGGGGAAGCATTCTCTATTCCCGAAACCACAGTAGATGCCTTGAGGACGCTTACCACATTTAAGAACCCTGCATTTGTATTATTACTCGATGAAGCCTTGCCCGAAGTTCTTAACAATGATGGCACCCCAGCCTGGAACTATGCCACAATAGCTATTATTCCAGACTATGATAGAATGGCTTCTGGATTCAGATATTTGAACCTTAAAGGCGTTTTGTATGATCCTGCGACTTACTTCTCTTGTTCAGCGGATCTTGCCCATATTCCAATTATGGTAGTCGATGAATATTCCGAGGTTACTGGTGATATCCAGAATGTGACAATCAAAGACCTCAAGGACGGTAATGTTGATTTGAATTCTCAAGGCTGGGCATATGTTAATTTGGATGCTATAACCTTTGGTACTACTCTGAAAACAATAGCGGAAAATGTTCCGCCAGGAGAACCATTAACTAATGTGATAACTACTGCAATTCAAGCCTTCCCTCTTGACTTCTGTGTATATGATGGGCTTCAATTCAATAGTATTACTGACATCTACCAGATACCAATATTCTATCTTGCTACAGGCCAAGGGCCAACATATTACTCTTTTAATGTAACACAAGTTAGAGGCATGTACATAGACTTTGCTGTAAGTATTGATAATGTTAATGGATTTCTTAAAAATCAATCAGATTTCTCGTCTGCTGAAACAATGAATGGGCTAACCGACGAAATTTCAGGAATGTCTAATGTAACTGACCCATTAACAGATTTCCTTGATGGTGTGCTAGATTCTGGTTTGATACCGCCTGGCTTCATCTTAGCCTTTGAAATTAACGATATTCAAAATACGCCTACAATAATTTCTG
This sequence comes from Methanomassiliicoccales archaeon, assembly GCA_030612505.1. Lineage (GTDB taxonomy): Archaea > Thermoplasmatota > Thermoplasmata > SG8-5 > SG8-5 > JAGLQM01. Next base: position 14,176 of record JAUWNU010000002.1, on the reverse strand, counting down.
TACTTGAACCAGTGCCAAATGCCACAGTGAACATTGACGATTTTAATATTCGAATAGATTGTCAAGATAATCCAGATATGGCATTATGGGCAGAGATTACTATTGAAAAAGATGGAACGAATATATTTGACATCCTAAGTCTTGGTTGGGATATCCCAATTCCTGCGCCAATCTTATCGAATGGTATTTGGGATTCTGAGAACACATGGTGGTGGTGGCTTGTTCAAGATTATATTAGTTTAAAAGGAAATGGGGATTACAATATAACCATAAGAGTCCATGACTTCAAAGGATATTCTTTAGAACATTTCATATCAGTACGCATAAGTGTAGCACCAATTGCTAATGTTACTGGACCTGTTTCAAATGGTACATTAGATGCAAGACCAGAACTTTCTTATGAATATAGTAAGGGGCCAGTTAGTATTGAATTCTATTATTCGAATAATGGAGGGACAACTTGGACTTATTGGGGAGATGACTGGGGCTGGAACGGTTGGGATAATCCATGGACTCCTTCGTCTGATTTACCATCTTCAGGAACATACTATTGGAACGCAAGAGCAATGGGATACGTCAATCATGAACCAGTACCAACTGATGCCAGTTTCATTGAAGCTGGCCCATACGTAGTGAGCGTATCGCCATATGCAGAAGTACTTGGCCCAAATACAACATTGACCAATGATCCTTTGCCCGAGATAGAATATACTCATTTTAACACGAACGAGGTGTGGTTTTACTGGTCTGATGATGGTGGAACTTCCTGGACAAAATGGGGAGAAGAGACTTATTCATCTTTCCCTCCAAATCCATGGGACGAACCTTGGACACCAGATAGTCCATTACCTATTTCTGGAACATATTATTGGAATGCTAGGGCTATGGGAACACCAAATGAACCTATCCCATCCACTCTTGCAGACATAGAATCTGGCCCATATATAGCAGATATAGGATTGCCATGGATTCCAATTACTAGCCCAGTTGATGAAACAACTGGATTTCCACTGTTTGCAGATTATTATAGAATAGATTTTAGTGAGCCTATGCTAGAGCAAGGAACACCCGTCTCAAATTTACCTGGGGTTATTTGGGCATGGAACGGTAATCAAGAACTTAGGGGCACATATAATGCACTTAATGAATTAACAAACTACTATGCGGATTTAGATGGTGCTGGCTTTGAGGATCTTGCAGGAAACAGCCTTGCAGGAGATAGGTATGTAGAATTTACGACTGGTGATTTTACAGACCCTCTTTCTTCGGTTGATTCTCTTTCCAGCACAACGAGTTTAATCACCTTTACAGTAACGGCCACTGCCAGCGACGCTTCTGTAATTGATGCCGTTGAATTGTGGTATAGTAAGGATTCTGCGGCATGGCAGAAATATGGAGATGATACATCAGCACCTTGGGCTTGGAGTTTTAACTCTGCATCCACAGGTGGAGAGGGGTATTATGAGTTTTATTCAAGAGCTATAGACTCATATTCAAATTATGAACTAGCGCCTGGAAGTAATGATACATGGATCCTAGTAAATAATGACCCCACACCAGTCGTGTTAAATCGACCATATAATCCAACCTCTGCGGGAGATAAAATTGATATTTCTTGGTCTCAATATGACAATGGAAACAGTGATTTTGCTTCATACGATATATACCTGTCCACAAGTTCTGGATTCACTCCTGGCCCTGCGACATATATTGGAAAACTAACAGTTCTAACAAGCACAGCCGTAACAATTAGTGGTCTTACTCCACAAACACAATATCATTTTATCGTTCGAGTAAATGAGACTGGAGGTCAATATGCGAATTCAAATGAAGTATATAGTAGAACATATGCCACATCAGACACAGGTGGTGGCTTCGCTTCAGCAAGAACAGTGAACCCGGGTGAAGCTTGGTCTGAGGATATTACTGCGTTCCTTGATTCAAGAGATTATTATCAAATAATTCTGTTTGCAGGAGAATATTTCTGGGCGAACATGACAGGAAATGCTGCAGGAGACCCTGATTTATACCTCTATAATCCTAGTCAAACAGAGATAGACTCTTCCGAAAGTGTTGGGGCTACTGAAAGTGTTTATTCATATATTTCAACCACTGGCTGGTATTATGTCAGAGTTGAAGTGGGCATTGTTGGTACAAATTGGAATACGGTGTGGTTTGAGGTGTCCTAGAATAGGCGGTTCTTTTGCGTATTCGGGTGTTTGACTTGGAAGTGTTGCATGAATCCAGAGTGTTGCAAAGAGGGTGCTACACATATTATTTGACATAAAGCGTATTGTTTATTAGCATGGTAAAAATTACTAGAAATGTTTAAATTAAAAATTAGTATTGTTCTTTGAGGTGAAAAAATTCCAAGAAGTACTACATACACATGTAATAAATGTGGGAATAGATGGAAAGGTACAAAACATCATGGACAAGCTGTTCAAGATTGCGCAAGTTGCGGCAGTTCAGATGTAAGTTGTTAGTCCGCTAGGATTGGCCGAATTGCTTCTGATTAGCCACCAACTCAACCATGCCAGCCAACCTATTATCGTCAATGTTCAAATCAATGTTAGAGGGCATTTCTGGAATCATTATCAATTACTGAATGTGGCCTGAAATAGTTACACTTTCACCCACCACCCATCAACCCTAACACTGGCCTAGCCAATCATGCCCCGTCTGTAAGGGCGGGGTTGTACCATCCAATTTGTTTAGAATTGGATGAGGTGACAAGTTATTTATTTTTTCTTTCAAACTTTGGATGCCCCGTGCGTGAGCGCGGGGAGGTGGTCGCCATCGGCAGGTAGATTGGGGGAACACACCAATAGTTGTAAAATATGGAATTCAACCTCAACACCAGTCCTCCGATTATGCCTCAATCGTTAGGGGAGGTAGGTTGAGCGGGGGGTTGGGGGGGAAGGCCTGCAATTATAGGGAAAAAGGAGTTGATACATTAATCAGGAAAAAACTTTTATCACTCAGTCTCAAAAAGATATTATAATTGCACACCATGAAGAGAGAGCATGAACTATTGGATTGAAGTTGCAAGTGGAGACTTCTCCATCGAGCCAAAAATATCAGGTGAAAAAGGTCTCCATGCCCCAAATACCCTTAGATATCGTAATATGTTGAAAAATATTAGGCCAGGAGATAAAGTATTGCACTATTTGACATATTCATTGACATCTAAAAAATGGCAATCATCTTTCGTAGCAAAATCGTCAGTAGCTTCTAAGATGGAGATGGGTGACTCTCGATTGATAGTTAAACTCAACGATGTGAAGTTAATAAACAATTCAGTTAAACTCAGAGAATTGAAAGAATGCCATGGTCTTTCCGATAATATGCAACGAGCAATGAAAATGTCAATGCAGGCATACTTATTCGAAATTGAAAAAGAAGATTTCGATTTGATAATCGAGTTGTCGGAGTCTTGAAAGCATTAAATTAACAACACTTTCATCCACCCCTTTTCATTTATTTTATATAATTACAATTGTTTGTTTAAGAATTGAACAAATCGCAGGCCCAGAGAAAAACAACTTGCCAAGGGAGTTTGGTTGATGCTTTATTTTCAGCAACCCATAAGTAACATTAATAAGGATTATATTTATTTATTTCTATTGTTGTAAAATTAGTCTTTCCTGTGCCCTTGGTATACTTCTCGGGATCAAAACTAGCTGGTGTGTAATATACCCCAGAAATGTTTGCAATTGACGCTAACATCCCTGCAGCAACCATGTGTATTTTTACACCTGTAAGGCCAATTTCAACATTATTTCCTGCTTCTAACGCATATTTAGTATAGAGCTCTTTCAATTTTTGAAAGGCTTCTACATGATCGTTAGACCCTGTAGCCCATATATTCCCCGTCTCATGAACAAATGTATTTGCTATTTCTTCTGCGAATTTGCTCTTTGCTGAATCTTTTCCATCTAAACTCAGTGGATAAATTATATCAAGACAATCAACGGGCAATTCTTCTAAGAGTTTCTGAACTCTAGAGTATTTCAATGAAATGAAGCATATTAAATAGACATTTGAGCAAGGGTCTCTATTCTGCCAGATTGTTATCCTCTCTTCGGGATATTCGCCAGGTATTAATTCGTCTGCCTTTTTAAAAAATATGGGTGCATCTTCTTCCTCTAACAGACTCAAGACCTCAGAAACCTCATTAGAATTCGGTAAATATTCATCCGCGAGAGTGTGAATTACATTAAGCCTTCCATTTCGCCTAAGAATTTCAAAAGTAAGAAGAAAAATCAAAGGCTTAGTCAGAGAAGTCACATCTAATATTATGTCATTAGTTGGAAGTTCTTTTACAAAATTCTTAATCTTTTCTTTATCTATCTCATTTTCTTTAAAACAAAATATATCGTCATAATTAACGATATCAAAGGGAATAGATTCCTTCTCAAGAAGGTCACATATTTCATCACTAAATCCTTTTATTTTATAGCCAATGAAGGTCACCCCACTTGGTTTATCAATAGACAATATATTCTTCCATGTTCCTATGCTTCTATCTTCAAAACCGAGGGCCCCAATTATGTGTTTATTTTTTATATCGGTTTTCTTGAGAGAACGAAGAGTTTCTGTCTCAATTGTGAAAGGTAATTTACATTTGATCATAGAGGCAGTTTCTTCGGGTTTATTGTATAATAACAATCTAGATTGAGTTGATTTATCCATTACTAGTTTATGTTCTATAATGATTTTTTCATCCTGTTCTATCCAGTCAGTTTCCTCAATTACTTTCAATGTTACTTTATCCATTTCAATTTGTTTTGCACCAACTGTCTTTCTAAGTTTATTGGCCGTTGGATTGTTAAGCCAGCTGATAAGGTTATCTCCAGATATCTCGAATCTATCCATGAAACTTATTGGCATGAGGTTGGTCACTCCCAGTATCTTTCGATAAGCTAGCTTGAGATATAAGGAGGCTTTTTGCTTTGGTCCTTTAGAACGAGGTGTCCCTCCCGCATAAATAAATATACCCATTTCCACCAATCTATTAATCTTATCGAATATATCATCTGCCCCTTCTGGATCAACCTTCAAAAATACCTCGTTATATTGTCTTATCCTTTGTTGTTTCCCCCGCTCAGGGGAATAACTTTTTCTAAGTTCCAATTGACTCGCCTGGGCAAACGCTATAGCATGGTCATAAAGCCATTTGTCTTGAATTGCAAGTTTTCGTAATTTTCTTTCAGAAAAATCGAATATAACAGAATCTTGATCTTCTCTAGAGACAGAATTATCTGTTGGAGTCATCTTTTGAAGCATGCGATGAAACATTAGAATGGAATCCCCAATATCACCCGTAGATAAGGTTCCTAGGACATTGATGCCCCAATAACTTCCTCTTCGTTTACCAGATCTCGTCACTAAATTCCTAGCGACTTCGATTAGTGGTTGTTGATCTAAAATATATTTTGGAGATAAACCCTTATATTGAGGGGTGATATCTAATCGTTTTCTTAACATATCCTCTACAAATGTTGAATTTGAATGTTTCAATTCCTGCATAACTTCATTTCCTAAATCAAATTCTTCATAGTCCCTATCAAGACGACTAAATTCTCCACCACCAGTCCTCAATCTTAGAGAAGGTGTTTCTGTTGATATTTTAAAGGAAAATCTGGATGCTTGATGACATAGTTGACTCAAAACTTCATCTACATTGTCTTGACGAAGGTAACGATCTGAAACGTCATCAAGTAAAAACAATATATGTTTGTTATTCCAGATATCTATAGAACTTTGGATAATTGAAGCTAACCTATCAAAATCTTTATGAACATTGAGTTCACTTGCTTCATTATCCTTAATACTCCTTGCTCTTAAAATTGCTTTTTCAATGCTCCTTTCAATAGCATTAGTATCGTTAATATTAGAGGGTTTCTCAAACCATGGAATAAGTAATTTCAGCGTATTACAAAGGTGTTCGAGTTGTTTATAATTAATTTCTCCGATTTTTTCTAATTCACAAAAACGAACACACCTTATGAAATCCAATGAAAAAGCAAGAATGAGCTTATGATTAGGAAAGTGCAATTTTTTGCTCTTTGGATCCGTTAACAAAGCTGAACAAGAAACGAAAAATGCAACATGCTTTTCATTTTCCAATCTCTTTAGGAACTTTTCTGTATCTTCTCCCTCACATTTTTGCGCCCTGGCTAAAAAATGAACCGATTTTAACAATATAGTTTTTCCGCATCCTCTCATCCCTGTCAAAAGTATCGGACCAGGTTTTATCAAATTGTTAAACCATTTATTTTCAGGATCACAAAAAAGGTGTGATGCATAATACGTGGGCATTGTTTGAGCGTTATAATGATCACCTGGAGTCACTAATTCTTTAGGTTGAGCCCAGGGATTTTCACCTTGTTTAACGATATCTCTAATCTGATTACAGTAATCCTCTGGTGTAATTTCCCTTATATACTCTTCTCCTAAACAATGTTGAACTAAAGAATTAAGGCGTGATAATACCCTTAGTTCTTTATCTGGAATATCATTTCTTTTCAAATATGTGAAAATCATATCTCCGACATGTTGTACAATCCAGGTAATATCACGATAATGCTCGCAACCGGATCTATTCTTATCACTGACAGAACCTAAATCAATTACATAAGTTCTAATAGTTTTATCCAATGCATTTATTCTACCAAATTCAACAGAGTCTGTTTTGATTACAATATTTCTACTATGAAGATCGTTGTGATGTAACATCTCTTTTTCTAATTGCCATAGAAATTCAAATAAATCATATGCGACCTGAGAAATTCTAGTGGCTGAAATCACACCCGAATTTTTGAATTCTTCAAGACTGACTCCTTCTATGTATTCTAGTTGCATAAAATAACAATTTATTGTATAATCACTAATTTCTAGCTCACATTCTCCTGCATCAATGAGTTTTGGAACAGTCATTTCTTTATCGGAAGCTTTTTTATGATTTTGTATCTCTTGGTTGAAATCTTTGTTGTAACCTTCTTCTTTCGAATAAGTTTTTTTTGGAATCACTTTCATGGTAAATAATCCTTGAGTAATAGGATTCTTAACGAGATATGTCACGCCATAGAAGCCCCTGTCAAGAGATTTAATGACATTCATTCCCTTTATCGACTTAGGAGGCTCATCTAATGGAGCGGTGTATGATTTTCCGCACTCTGGACAAATATCTGGATGATCTTGTGATCTAATGCGAGGGTGCAGAAAGCAAGAATAATTAGGTTCATCCATTTTTTATCACCTTGAAAATCTTTTTTTGAGGGGGGGATTTTGCCTTTTTATCTATGAGTACAACCTTTTTAAGTTCTTCGGTATGTTTTAAAAGTTCTTTATTATTGACCCTTAACTCCATTATTAAATCACCTTTATGAACTTCAACACCTTCACGTACTTTAAGGATTATTCCTAATGGTGAATCGAAGCCACTAATTATGGGGGATTCAAAATAAGCTTGTTGGAATATGTTCCGGAGATTAACAAAATCAAATCTATTAATATAACCGTCAGAAGGAGAATATATCGCATATTTTTTTGTTTTATTATATTTAGTTATGAGCATTTCCAAACTTTCTATGCTACTTCCTTGACTATTTAAATTATATCTTATTAAATCAAAAACATCGCCGTTTAGAATAGATTTTCGAATTGACTCGGTCCAACCTCTAATACTACCCCCTTTTATGGATTCGCATGCAATAGCTGCAATATCAATATTGGTTTCAATATGGCTTAAGGTCCAGGCATCTAAATCAATTCCATTGGCTACAGACCATAATACATTTAGACTCTCCAATCTCCCAAAAAGAGGAATTGGCGCGGTATCATGATTAGTTAGAACACATGTACAATCAATTCCAATATTTCTACCGACTTGTATCAATTTTCTGCAATTCTGCTCGGCTTCCTCGATAGTAGTCCCAAAGTTTCCAACTGGACCTACTCGGACATCGAAAAGAACCTTTGTAAGTCCAGAACTAATTTTTTTTGCTAATAAACTTGAAATAACTAAATCAGGTAGATTCACTGCATTTTGTGCCTTCCGTTGGTTAAAAAGGAATAAATCCGCAGGGGCCATATCGGGAGTATTTAATGTATGCCCGATTCCAGCGGTCCTAAGTGCTTTCAACATAGCCTTATGAGACAACTGATAGGAATAGTCCGGAATGATTCCTAATGTGTCAATAGCTCCCGCTATAGACCCTAGTACACTTACCTGTGGAATCTTAATTTTCTGAGTTGCTATAAGATATGGGCACAATAACGTTGTCATTGATCCAGACCCTCCAGTAGAGCATACATCTGTTATTGGTTGGACATCGTTTGGCCATTTCCAGGCAGAACCACTTTTGGCGAGACCGTTTGCAATCAATTCTATTTCTTCCATTGATAGCTCTCTCGCTTGTGATGTTTCAATGATAAAATTACAGCATGTCTTCTTTTTAGTGTCTGAAATTATTTTCCAGTTATTGAACAATTCGATGTAATTATCAAATTCACTCATTAGTTATCAATCCTGTTTTTTGGTAATATTCGGTATAGTTATCTGTCAATTATTCTCACCATTTATTTTCTTTATCGCAATTTTCCCATTTTTCATATTCTCAATCAGATATTTAACTCTATTTAGAGCAAGCTTTCTTTTTGAGAAAAGAGGCTCATGTCACTTTCTAGGACATCCAGAATATCGAGATCTCAGATTGCGAAGCCAGTGAAAGCCATTGGGGAAAATTCGGTTGTGAAGTAATCTAAAAAGGTTGTGTGATTTCGGAATTGTCGAGAGAGGGAAATAGGGCAATTGTAAGACTGGCAGGTTGAGATTTATTATCCCTAACGTGCCTGTGGAAGCGATAGTGTAGTGAACGTAAGGAAATTATAATAAAGGAGTTTAAAGATGTGGCCATCATAAGATTAATATAATATATAATCAGATGTCAGATTGAATGGAGGGAAGAAGGTGAAGAATGGCTATTACACTGGAATCGATTTGTTTGCAGGAGCAGGAGGCTTCACCCTAGCTGCTAAAGAAGTAGGTATCCATGTAAAGGCCGCCATTGAATTTGATAGACATGCCTGCGAAACTTATCGAAGAAACTTTATTTATGGCCAGGAAAATCCACCTGAACTTATTGAAGATGACATCAATGAAGTTGACCCTTATAAATTACTGAAACTCGCAGACATGCTTCCTGGCGAATGTGATGTGTTAATGGGTGGCCCACCATGTCAGGGGTTTTCTACACACCGAATAAAAGGTGCAGGCGTGGATGATCCTCGAAATACTCTGATAATCAAATATTTTGATTTTGTAAAAATTATAGAGCCAAAGGTTTTCGTTATAGAGAACGTGTCTGGCCTTTTGTGGCCTCGCCATGCTGATTATCTAAACAAATTTCTAAAACTGGCTAAAAAATCTGGATACAGTGTTTATGGGCCTACACTCCTCAATGCAAAAGATTATGGCGTGCCCCAAAATCGTGAGCGAGTATTCATTATCGGCATATCTTCTAGCCTTCCATTAAAATTAGACTGGCCACCACAGCCGACTCATTACAACCCAAAATCAGAAGAGGTGAAAAAGGATGAAAAAACAGCATGGATTAACGCCAAAGTGGTGTTTAAACCTCTTTCTAAAAAAGACCCAAACTTAAATCATATGAACCATACTGAAAGAATAATAGAGGTTTTCAAAAGCACACCAAAAAACGGCGGAAGCCGATTGCAATCAAATAGAACTCTTCCCTGTCATGAAAATTATAGAGGACATCTTGATGTATATGGGCGGATTGATCCCAGAAAGCCGGGTCCAACAATTACGACTGGCTGCATAAATCCATCAAAAGGCCGGTTTGTTCATCCCACAAAAAATCATGGGATTACAATTAGACACGCAGCTCGATTTCAAACATTTCCCGATGATTTTATTTTTGAAGGCGGCTTGATGGCGTCTGGCAGGCAGATAGGTAATGCCGTACCAATAAGATTAGGTGTTGATGTTTTTAACACTGTAATACAAGCTTTAGATGAATATTCGCCCCAAATTAATGAAGTAATAATACCTGAAGAAAAACCTGTGGAGGTATCTGTATAGCACTTCATTCCTTCTCATCAAAAGCCCGAACTATTGAACTGTTGGGCAGGCAGCAGATAAGAGACGGTGTTACTGCAATAAACGAGCTGGTGAAAAACTCCCATGATGCTGATTCACCCTATTTAGAAATGCATTTTGGAACAGGAGAAAATGAGAACGATGCCATAGTTTTGGCAGATCACGGCAGTGGAATGTCAAAGGATGATTTCCTAGACAAATGGTTAGTACTTGGAACTACAAATAAAAAAAACAGAAAAACTACTGCCAAAGGTAGGCCAATGTTAGGTGCTAAAGGTGTAGGTCGATTAGCAGTTGATGCTTTAGGCGAAGATTTGTTAATAATATCTAGAACCAAAGATTCTCATTGGGTAATTAGCTACATTAATTGGGGATTATTTCAAAACCCAAATCTCTTACTTGAAAACGTATCCATACCTTATAAGCATGTCCCATTTATTAACAAATCTAACATTAATAATCTGGTAGAAGAATTAGTCGGTGCTCAACTATCCAATCTGGCATTAGATGGTTGGTTCACTAGTGCTAAAAATAAATCCGACCATAAACTTGTAGATTATTTTAGGGACTATCAGGAAGCAAATAGGGTACCGTTTGTAGAGGCTAAAAGAATGAATAAATATATTCTCGATGATCAATTTGATCTTTTTAACAACGTTTTCATTGAGATTAATAATTTCAAACCAAATTACAAACTATTATTAGATTTGATTAAAGAAATTGAATGGAGCAAGGATAAGACTGGCACAATTTTATATATTGCTTCTCTAAGAACAAATTGGGATCTGACTCTTCCTATCAATGAACAAACCTTGTCTAGATTCTCAAAAACACTTATGTGGCTTCTAAATAATCAAGATATCGAATCAAGACTATATTGTAAAGGAGATGACTTAAAACCCTTTATTGAAAAAGATTTAGAAGAAATACACTATGAGGAAATGTATGATATTAAATTCAAAGGCACGATTGCAATGGATGATGATGGTGTCACTAAATTCAAAGGCCAATTATTCATGAGAGGAGTTCCCAATAAATTAATTGAGCCAGTTAATAAAATTTTGAAAAACGGACTTCCATTAATGGATCAATTTGGTCAGAAAAGGTATTCAGATTGTGGATCTTTTGAAATCGAAGTTTGTCATGTTGAGGGTAGAGAATTCGAAACAAATCTCAATAAAGACGAATGGAATGAAATCCAAAGTTTGATTTCAAGAAGGGGATTAGAGAAAGGAGGCATCCGTGTTTATATAGATAGTTCTAGAATTTTACCATATGGTGAACCTGAAAATGATTTTTTAGGCATTGAAAAAAGGCGGACTTTAAAAGCAGGAACTTGGATTTTTAGCCACAGAAACTCGTTTGGTAGAATATTTCTTCAAAGAGATTTGAACTATAAATTAGAAGAAAAAACCAGTCGAGAAGGATTCATTGAAAATGAATATTATAATTATCTCCAGGGAACCTGTACAGATCTCCTCATGAAAATGGCAAGACTCTTTTTGAAAGATGGTTTTGAATTACGTACAGTGAGTACTGATGAAAGAAGCCGAATAAAAAAACAAAAAGAGGCATTAGAGAAAAAACAAAAAAAAGAAAGAGAAAAATTAAAAAAGAAGAAAAAGGAATACGAAGAAATAATTGATGTGTTTGATGCTGATGAATTGCTCGAAAATTTAGGATATTTCAGCATACTAAACAGAGCTCGCTCTATTTCTGAAGAAAATAACATTATAGGGATAAATTCTCTGGAAAAAGAACTTAACAATCTGAAAGAAGAAATTGTGACAGTTGCTAAAGAGCCTTTAATTCCTCCGGATTCGGTCATTAAATACGGTGGTATTAAATTCAGAAATAAAGTTGAAAATTATAACACTGAAATGGAAAAAATATACAAAAAAACTCTAAAAGAGATTAACAAATTATTAAAGATACTAGATTCTGAACTAAAGAAAAGATTGACTTCAAATGAAGCTAATATTAAGTTATCAAAACAACGACTCAAAGATGCAAATGAGTTATTGTTTAAAGCAAGCCAGAAACTTGAAATAAATAATGAAACTATAGAAAATCATATTAATAATTTCGATGAGTATGTAGATAAAAACAAAGAGGATATTTTGAAAATATTGGAATATGATAATTTAGATGAGAAAATAGAAGTTTTAAAAGGTAGAATATCTGAATTAGAAACAGTTATGAAGAGGGGCATAGATAGTAATGAAATCCCATCTCATGTTGAATCATTGAATAAAGATTTGCAGAACTTACAAAAAGAGGTAGAAAAACATTTAGATAAAACTAACATGGCCTTCAATAAATCGTTATATTCAATACCAATTGATGATAATCTTAGTAAAGAGACTTATGATGAAAACAGCCTTATTTATATGGAGCAAGCAAGAAGGAATGATGAATTATATGAATTGGCGAATATCGGCCTAACCTCTGATATAATGACTCATGAATTTTCACAATACATAATTATCATCAGAGATGCGATTCGTGAATTGAATGAATATGAGATGGACGAGTATGGTGAACATTGGTTGAAAGTTCTAGATTCTGGAATTAGAGCTGTTTCTACTCGATTGATGGCTCTGGAACCTCTTCATAAAAGTAGGCATAGTCATCGTGAACCCATAAATCTTAATCATACACTACAAGATATTATAAGGATGTTTGAACCTCGAATGAAAAGGAATAAAATTACCGTGATAATTGATGTTCCTGAAGATTTGAATGTGATTACATCATTAAGTCGATTCTTTCCAGTAATATGTAATATCTTAGACAATATGTTTTATTGGGTTCTATTAGCGAAAGAAAAAATAATTCGCATAGAATATGATAATTCTAACTTGTTTATATCAAATTCTGGCCCTGAAATTAGGGCGGAATCAGAACATTTATTGTTCAGTCCATTTTTCTCAACTAAAGAAAATGGCCGAGGATTAGGATTATACCTATCAAAGGAAATTCTTAAGGCAATTGACTGGGATTTAACTCTTGAAACGCGGAAAGATTCACAAGGATTAGGGGGGCCAAAATTTAAAATTTCGGTTTTCAAAGAGGATTTGGTGATGAATGAATGACTACGGATCTAGAACAAAGAATAAACGATATTCTTGTAAATGCCGTAATCATAGACGATTGCTATGACGTATTGGACATTCCCGCTGAAGTTACTCCTATTGAAGCTGAAACTAAGTCAGGAAAACCCCCAGCAAAACCAAAATCTAAGAAAAAAATTAAAAAGAAAAAAGATTCAGTAAAGGATTCCCCAGACCTTATAGAATTTGGAAAATGGTTAGGGAGATTTAAAGCAGAAGGAATTACTCCATTACCACTTTTCTTTAATGGGGCACTAGATGAAAATGATGAATTAGTTGAAAAAGATATGATTATAGAAATGATTTCATTATCAGATTTCCCAATTATAGATTATCAATTGAAAGGAGGCAGTATTACAGCAATCGATATCATTAAACATTGTATTCCAAATAAAAATATGATATGGCCAATTATTGTTTTCTCTAAGGTCGGAGGTAGTGCTACTGAGGCATTTGATAACAATGAAAATTATGATAGGATCTCCAGTATTGCTATAGTACCTACATTTAGACACATAGAACATCCGGGATTGTTTGTCCAGGTATACAATAAAGATGAATTTGATCCAGGTATAGCAAAGCAAAATTTGGTTGATTATATTGAAAAGAATTTTGAGAGATATTCTATCTCGGCCATGGAATTTATCTCAATGCAAAAAAAGAATTTGAGAACGATAATGGAAAAACCGCTTGGGAGCAATTTCGATTCGGCACTGGTAACACATGCCAAAAAGAATGAATATAAAAATGGTAATTTTGGTTTTCTACTGCAAAACGCATTTTTAGAAAAATCAGGTAGTGCCCCCCTAATTGGTTGATATTTGGTGATAAGGAAATGTCAATAATTCTCGCATTGTCCAGTTATGATTTGTCAATCCTTGTTCTCTGGCTGGAGAATATTTTTCCCATTTTCCGTTCTGGTTGTGATGTTTTA
>JAUWNU010000149.1 GCA_030612505.1 Methanomassiliicoccales archaeon | reverse complement strand
TTTACTTGCAAACCGGAGATGCCATAATGTTTGAAAAACTGGTTACATGGTCACGGGTAAAATCCCCGTGGGTCTATCACCTGAACAGTGGTAGCTGCAATGGTTGCGATATTGAAATATTGGCAGCATTGATGCCGAGATTCGATGCTGATCGTTTTGGAGTACTGCTTCAGGGAACGCCCAGGCATGCAGATGTGGTACTTGCGACAGGCCCAGTGACTGAACAGTTGAAAGAGAGAGTTATCAGGTGCTATGAACAGATTCCAGAACCCAAGTTTGTAGTTGCCGTTGGCCAGTGTGCCATTACAGGTGCGATTTTTGAAGGCTCATATTGCACCAATGGAGGCATTGACAAGGTAATTCCGGTGAATGCCTATGTTCCAGGTTGCCCACCGAAACCAGAAGCCATTCTGGACGGCGTGGTAAAGCTTCTCACGAGCATAAAGGAGGGATAAGATGGCAGATTCAATCGTTGACAGAGTTAAATCAAGTCTCGGGCCACTTGCCCTGGCCATTGAGAATCCAAGACTTCACAGAATTTATGCCACAGTGCCCAGAGAGAAGATAGTAGATGCTGTTACAGCAATACATAAGGAATTTGATACCAGGTACATTGTTGTTATAGCAGCCAGAGATGCTGGAGATAATATTGAACTGGTATATCCTATAGCCCTGGAGAAAGAAGAGCGGCTAATTGTTCTCAAGACACTGGTACCCAAGAGCGACCCGAATATTGATACGATTTCTAAAATCATGCCAGGCGCGGTTCTTTATGAGCGTGAGGCCTTTGAAATGCTGGGCGTTAATTTCCGCGGCCATCCGCAAATGGAAATTCTTTTCCTTCCGGAGAACTGGGGCGATAAAGGAAACCCATACAGAAAGGACTGGGTTGATCCCAGAAAGGCAGAAGGAGGTGGCAAGTAATGCCAGAAGTAACAATCCCAATCGGCCCAATACATCCAGCACTTAAAGAACCAGAAAGATTCACAATTACAGTTGAAGGCGAAATCGTTGTTAAGGCAGACGTGAGAATCGGCCATATTCACCGTGGGATAGAGAAGCTGGTGGAATCAAAGACCTATATCCAGAATCTCTATCTAACCGAGCGTGTTTGTGGAATATGTTCTTTCACCCACACGACCAATTTCTGCCAGGCCACCGAGGAAATTCTCGGCACTGAAGTACCAAAACGTGGAATTTACCTTCGAACTATTGTGAACGAGTTAGAACGAATACACAGCCATCTTTTGTGGATTGGCGTTGCCGGTCATGAGATGGGCTTTGACACTTTATTCATGTACTCATGGGACGACCGTGAGATAGTTCAGGATATCCTGGAAATTATTACTGGCAATCGTGTCAACTATGCCTACAATACTATTGGCGGCGTAAGGCGTGACATGTCCCCAGATATAGCCCAGAAGACACTGAAAGCAATGGACAAGCTGGATGCTGCCATACCGAAGTATGTTGATATTGGCCTGAATGAAGATACAATCCTGAAAAGGACCCAGGGTGTTGGCGTACTATCACAGGAAGATGCCAGACGCTTGGCAGCAGTAGGCCCAAGGCTCAGGTCCACCGGCATAAAATACGATGTGAGGAAAGCAGACCCCCATGCAGCTTATGGCGAGGTTCCGTTCGATGTTATTACCGCGGACACTTGTGATGTTCATGGCCAGTATGTGGTAAGGGCATTGGAAATAATAGAGGCAATCAAGATAGTTCGCTGGCTGGTTCAGAACCTGCCAGAGGGTGAGTATCGCGTAAAAACACCAAGAAAGGTACCAGAGGGCGAAGCATTCTCCCGTACCGAAGCACCAAGGGGCGAGGATATTCACTGGCTGGTGGCCAATGGAACTGATAAACCAGAACGTCTGAAAATTCGGGCTCCAACATATGCCAATATCACAAATGTGGCATTCAATCTCAAGGGAGCGCATATCGCTGATGTGCCAATGATAGTTGCTGGAATAGACCCGTGCATGGGCTGCATGGACCGTGTGATAATAATTGATGCTGATAAGAAAACCCAGACAGTAACAGATGAAGCTGGCCTGTGGAAATTTGCCAATGATTGGTATGCCAATGGGGGGAAGAAATAATGAAACAATTTAGCATAAATAACACACTGTTTCATTATACGCCTGCTTCGAAGAAGGAGGCGTGTTAATGGCAAGACCAGGCTATATGATTCCAATGCTCCTTGGCAAGCTTACAAAGAAGCCAGTCACAGTGATGTATCCCTTTGAGAAATTGGACCCGGCACCCGGCCTGAGGGGCAAGATCAAATTCTACACTGAGAGATGCATTGGCTGCGGCATATGCGCCAAGGACTGCCCAACCGGTGCATGTTACATGGTAGATATTCCAAATCCAGTGGACAAGAAGAAGAAAACTCCAGAATTCGATTTAGACATGTGCGCTTTCTGCGGCCAGTGCGAGGAATCCTGCCCCAAGGACGCAATCAAGCTTACTGATGATTATGAATTGGCGCATTTCAAGCGCGGCGAGCTCATCATAAAATAATGGACTGGAACTCCATGGATAAAATACTGGAAGGCTTAAAATCTTTAACAAAGGAGAGTAAGCCAGTCATTATCGGGATGGGCAATGATATTAATGCGGACGACGGCATAGGTCCATACATAATCAGGGAACTTGGAGATACTAAATTCTTTATCACGCTGGATGTCGGCATGCTTCCAGAAAATTTCACGAAAAAGATTGCCGAGATGTGCCCGACCCACATAATAATCCTAGATGCGGCAATGATTGATGGCGAGCCAGGAACAGTAGAAATTGTAGAGTCTGCCACTGTTGATGAGCATATTTTTACCACCCATCACATACCAATAAGCTACACCATCCAGCGGCTCAAGGCAATGTGCGGCGCTGAGGTAATAATCATAGGCATCAAGCCAAAGATTTTGGATACTGGAGAGCCCATGACACCGGCGGTTTTGGAAGCTGGAAAAAATATTGTCCAGTTTTTCAAAGAACTGGACGAAAATCTTTATAGTGGCTAGCTTTTGTGAGACCGATACTATGCACATGACATGCGACGTGGAACTGGGTGCCGATATACTGGCTGCGAATAAACGAATAGCTGAGGACAATGAAGCCCTGCTGAAGAAACACAATGTTCGAGCTTATGATTTCCTTGGAGCTATCGGCTCTGGTAAAACATTATTAATTGAAAAGCTAGCTGATATTTTGCATGCCAGAGGAATGAAATGTGCGGCAATCGCCGGAGATGTTACCGGTGATGATGATTATAAGAGGTTCAAGGCCCACGGAATGCAGGTTGTGAACGTTAACACAGGAAAGGAATGCCATCTGGATGCCCACATGGTGGACCATGCCCTGGAACATCTGGACCTGGAAAATATCGATGTATTATTCATTGAAAATGTTGGCAATTTGATTTGCCCGGCAGATTTTCCACTTGGCAGCGAAAAGCAGATCACTATCATTTCAGTCACAGAGGGCGATGACATGGTAAGGAAGCACCCAGTGCTCATGGGCTGCTCTGATATTATTATTGTAAACAAGATTGGACTTGCTGAGATAATGGAGATCGACCCTGAGATTTTTAAGAAGGACGCAGCAGCAATAAATCCGCATGTGCCAGTTATTTTTACGGATGCAAGAAAGGAAACCGGACTTGAAGAATTGCTGAATGCGTTCGGATTGTGAGGTTTCATGCCGAAAATTGTTATCCAGGGAATAGTCCAGGGGGTTGGATTTCGCCCTACTGTCTATCGGGTGGCGAGAAAGCTCGGATTGAAAGGCCATGTTCTGAACACTGGCTCCAATGTTGAAATAGTGATTAATGGCAACCCGGATATCTTCATGGGTGCACTGAAAGAAGCTTTACCTCCGCTTGCCAGAATTGATGATTTTACAATTGAAGATTGCCCCATACCAGATAATGATTTCAAAATCCTTCAGAGCAGTACTGGAAACAGAAATTCCCCATTACCTCCAGATGCGGCAATCTGCCCAGATTGCCTGGCTGAATTATTCCAGCCAGAGAATTTACGGTATCAATTTCCATTTATCAATTGCACAAATTGTGGCGCTAGATTTTCAGTAATTTATGACATGCCATACGATAGACCGAAAACATCAATGGACGACTTTCCAATGTGTATGTCCTGCCAGGCGGAATATGAAAATCCCGATGATAGGCGATTTCATGCCCAGACCACATCTTGTCCAGACTGCGGCCCCAAATACCGTCTGGAAGGTTCAGATTATCCGATTATTGACTTTGCAAAGCAAATCGATGCTGGAAAAATAGGCGCAATCAAAAGCTGGGGCGGAACTCA
>JAUWNU010000043.1 GCA_030612505.1 Methanomassiliicoccales archaeon | reverse complement strand
GTCAATGCATTGTTTGAACATGAAATAATAAATAGGCCTATTTATCCATTTATCAGACTTTATCAAGAATACCCGCTCATGGTAATTGTTAGAGCCGATTTACCTAGGACAGATGAAATCATTAAATTCCTTCAAGAAAATGAGAATATTTTTGGAGCCTTTTATGTCAAAGATGAAGAATATAATACTTTTTTAATTATGTTTTTTAAGGACATATCCACATATGTTGATTGGAGAAAGAAGATTGTGGCTGAAAAAGCGATACCACCAAGGGATGAAAGATTCCCTGCAAGTTCTTCTTACTTCAGCAATAATCATATTGTTAAATATCAGCCATATTCCCCTATCTTTCAAATGGAGGATAAACATCTGAAAGGAGAGAAATTAATATTAAATGATTATAAATTAAATGATTTGAGTTTTCAAATATTGAAAAAATTAATGATGGGTGAAAGTATTAGAACAAATGAAAATTTGCTATCAAAAAAAATTGGCGTAAACAGAAAAACAATTGATCGCCGTATTTCTGCCCTCCTGAAAGAAAATGTGATAAGTAGACCGGCGTGTAGATTTCCAAGGTTCTTCGTCCCACCAGATCATTTTTTAGTTTATTATTTACTTGAGATAAAAAAATCAATGAATAATGTAGTGAAAGCTATAAAATCAGACCCATGCATTCCATTCGCATTAGAAGCCAGTTTAGGAAGATACAATTTGTTACTTTTCCAAGTATTTTCTTCTGTTGATGAGCACCTTGAATGGGAAGATAGGTATATCCGCCGGTTTCCAGATTCTCTTGGTGCAATGAAAAATATATATTTAACTCCAAACCAGACCATATCAATAGATCAACAAAAAATTTCTCTTGCTTTAATAAGAAAAAGAAAAGAACTCCTTTATGGAAGTGAACTCAAAGAGCTTGTAAGATAATCTCCAAGATTGTGTAATTTCAGATTAACAAATCTTTTACCAAAATTTTGCATATATAAAGTCAGCACACGGCCTTTAAGAAAATATAGTATAATCTGGATACTGATTTAGTTATAGGAAAATATAGTGTAATGTAATATTAATGCCGTATTAAAAGATTAGTTAATATACAATAAGCTAATCCACCCATCCCTATAATGCCCAAATGAGGCGGTAGGAGGTGTGAAAATGGTCGTCGAACAAGTAATCGAGAAGGTAATAGCCAGGGATCCGGACCAGAAGGAGTTCCATCAAGCAGTAAGAGAAGTCTTGGAATCCATCGAGCCGGTGCTGCAGAAGCACCCTGAGTACCTTAAGGCAAATGTTTTAGAAAGAATTGTGGAGCCAGAGCGTCAGATTATCTTCCGCGTTCCGTGGACAGATGATAACGGTAACATACATGTTAACAGAGGTTTCCGTGTAGAGTTCAATAGCGCAATTGGTCCATATAAGGGGGGTCTCAGACTTCACCCATCAGTTTACCTGGGCATCATTAAGTTCCTTGGATTCGAGCAAGTATTCAAGAACTCGCTGACCGGTCTGCCAATGGGCGGCGGTAAGGGCGGTTCTGACTTTGACCCGAAAGGGAAGAGCGACGGAGAGGTTATGCGCTTCTGCCAGAGCTTCATGACCGAACTGTACAGGCATATTGGACCTAATACAGACATTCCAGCAGGCGACATTGGTGTCGGCGGCAGGGAAATCGGTTACCTATTTGGTCAGTACAAGAAAATCACAAACCGCTATGAATCCATCCTCACAGGAAAGGGACTCAACTGGGGCGGTTCTTTGATTAGGCCAGAAGCAACTGGCTACGGAACTGCATACTTCGCCCAGGAGATGCTGAAGGTCAGTGGAGACAGTTTCCAGGACAAGGTAGTAGCAATTTCCGGAAGCGGAAATGTTGCACAGTACGCAGTTCAGAAGGTCAACCAGCTCGGTGGAAAAGTTGTAACACTTTCAGATTCAGCCGGTACTATCTACGACCCGGCAGGAATCTCAGGCGAGAAGTGGGACTTCGTAATGGACCTCAAGAACAATAGGCGTGGAAGAATAAAGGAGTACGCAGACAAGTTCGGCGTTCAATATTATGAAGGAAAGCGTCCATGGACTGTCATTGACGGTGCCATAGATATTGCACTCCCATGCGCTACCCAAAACGAGCTTAACCTTGCTGAAGCCCAGCATTTGGTGAACAATGGCTGTAAGATTGTCGCCGAGGGCGCAAATATGCCAACAGAGCCAGATGCGATTGACTACTTCATTGAGAACAAGGTTGCATTCGGACCAGGAAAGGCAGTAAATGCTGGCGGTGTTGCAACATCAGGTATCGAGATGATGCAGAACCATATCGGAACAAGCTGGACCTCAGAGGAAGTTGACAAGCAGCTACACCAGATCATGATTAACATCCACAAGAACAGTGCCGCAGCAGCCGAGAAATACGGCGCACCAGGCAACTATGTGGTTGGAGCAAACATTGCTGGATTCATAAAAGTCGCTGACTCAATGATCGACCAAGGTCACTGGTAAACTAACACAGAAATCCCCAGTTGAAAGGCTGGGGAACTTTTCTTATTTTTGATTTTAATTGATTTGTGTGAAGAGCCCCTGATTTCAGCGGCCTCAGCATTTCCTAACAATCCCCCGTCCAGTCCGGCCATCAACCTTCATCTCCAACTCGCAGGGCAGTTCCACATGAACCGCATATTTTTTACTGGATTTGGATTTCAAATTCTTCAGCCAGTCCCAGTCAATGAACTCATCTTCCTTGCCAAATGGTACTGTAAAATACATGATTCCCAGAGACGTAATATTATGAAAAAAGTGAGTTCCATGGCTGGGGTCAATGTGAAAATTCGCCAGGCCCACTTCAACTATTGCCTTTGCATTGGATATGTGGTCCCAGTTCACCGGCACCCCCAGGAATCTGTCACGGGTTCCCCATCTCCCCGGGCCAATGAGCATGAATGGCTTTCCAATCTCCTTATTAAGCTCGCCAATCTCTTTAGCGATATTATGTGTTTGAGTATTGTCGAACTTGTCCGGTGCCACAAAAATAATGTCCCTAATGCCTTCCAGTATTCCGTTTCCCAGTACCTTATTTGATGCAAGGACTATGTCAGTCTCATCTCCTGAAATAGTTACACTATGCCGTTCCCTTTTTGTCACCAGTGGCCGTATCTGGACAACGTAAAATTCTGGTTTATCTAGCCCATTCGAGTCTGCATAGTTATTAAATCTTACAGCATACTCCATCTCCACCGGGCCGCCCATGCCCCTTGAACCTATATCTAGTAATTCATTTATGACCTTCACAAGCGGCAGAAGCTCATATTTTAGTACTCCAGAGAATGTTATGACCTTTGGTCCGTCGAAGCCAGTACCATCACGAAGCCGTCGGTCATTGGAATCATATGTGCTTGCAATTAAATCTAAAGTACCATCCTTTTCAGCATCTTTTATTGGCAGAGTGTATAGGGTAACATGCTCGCCAACTCTCAAATCGTAACATACATCAGCCATGCTGAGAGCGTAAAAGTGAGTCTGGCTATTGTCCATGACTTGCTCAGGAGTTGAAAAGCCAGGAATAATATTAGGATGCTTGGGGCTGAAAGCCAGTACCTTCTCGCCATCAACAACTATCCTACCAAGGCCCAGGGCCGCGCTGACAATACCATCCTCCCGCTTCAATGGAGAAACTGGATAATAATTGTAAGATTGGGCAACACCGGAAATTGTGGGGTAAAATCTATCATCATGGCGATTGCCAATGAGTTTTTGAATCACAATTGCCATTTTTTCTTCTTCTGATGTGTGCACCGTTGACTGGATGTATGCCTTTGCGGATTTTGAAAAAGCTGAAGCATAAACAAGTTTTATTGCGTCACAGAGCTGCTCTACTCTGGTTTCGTCATCAACACAGTTATTGGGAAGCATGAAAGTCGCATAAATCCCGGCAAATGGCTGGTTGTGGCTATCCTCCAGCAAACTGGAGGATCTAACCGCGATTGGTTCACGTACATGAAATAAATATTCACGCAATTTGTCCTTAATATCAATGGTTGTCTTGGCTTCCATGAATATTGATTTTATTTCGTCATCTGATATGTCTGGCTGAATTTTCTTATGAAGTTCATTTTCCTCCATGAAATTGTCAAATATCTCGGTGCCGATGACTAGAGTATCGGGTATCTTCACCTGGCATCCTGGAATCTTGTCTTTCACGGCGCTCTGGTTGAACAATGCGAATAGGAAAGCTAAACCGCGACCTTTCCCACCCAGTGAGCCACCACCAAGCCTGGTGAATGTTTCTTCGAATTCGAAATTTTGCTGCTGAAAATCGGTTATGACTCCCTTTCGTTTTGCCTTATTGGATTCCCGAATTGAGAAGATTAGGTGGCTCCTTATGTCCTCGTCATTTTGATAATCTGAAACTTTCTTTGGCCGCAATTTTTTGGCTATGTCTATCTCTCCTCGGGCCATTAACCAGTTGGAGAAATGATTGGCACTGGCATGATACCTAATAGACTCGGCCGGCACAGTTTGAGCATAATGCATGAATTCAGTCATATCCCTGGCCCTTCCTATTTCCACTTTATCAGGAGTCATGAACACAAAATCCCCGAAACCAAGGCATTCAGTGAAGAAGTTCCTGAGTCCATGGAGCAGCATATCTGAATTTTTGTCCAGGAATGGCATACAAGCCTTCTCGGCTTCCACCTGATACTTGTTTCCGGAGGATTGGACAAGCACCGGTATACCTTCATCAAGCTCCTTTATCAGCTCAAATCCAGCCCCCTCCAGGCGTTTCCCATCCCTGGGATAGTCTACATCGGTTATTACACCAAGAATATTATCTCGATATTTCTCGTATAGTGCTAGGCCATCTTCATAATTTTCTGCTAATAGAATCTTTGGCCGGGCTTTTTTTCTGAACAATTTTTCATGCTCATTGAGTCCTTCGGCAATTAGCTTTTCAGTCTGGCTCATGACCTCCCGGTATATCAACGGCAGGAATATGGAATAATAACGTGGAGAATCTTCAATCACCAGCAATACCCGAACAAGGCCAGCATCAGTATCTGGCTCTACATTGAGCATGTCCTCCACATACTTGGTTATCGCAAAGAATAATGCAGAATCCCCATTCCAGTAAAACACCTTGTTTATCTCATTATGCTGGCCTGGCTTGTAGAAAAAAGGTATATCCGCGGTGTCGGTGAGCAGGAGTATCACAGGAATGTCTGGCTGCTGTTCCTTTGCCATGCGGCCGAACTCAAAGGGATCCATATCAACAAGCCTGGGCATGGTTATTATGAGGTCATAATGCCGCTTTCTTAGCTCTGCCAGCCCGCTCTCACAGGAATCCACCCGCATGACCCTTGGAGGCGAGGATAGGGCTAGATCCTGATACTGGCCAGATATTTGATCAGAAAGCAAACCTTCCTCCTCAAGAATGAAAGCATCATAAAGACTAGATACCAGCAAAATATTGGTAACCTTGTATTTCATAAGGTCATAGAAACTGTGGAATGAGGGTATATAATCCCCCTTGAAATCGACACTGTCCTGCTGGCCGGCCATGTATTCTGTTATTGGGGTTCACTATTATATTATTTACCATGAAAAAGATTAAATCGAGTCCTTGCTATACCCTTCGGCACAGTATATTACCAAGTCAGAAGGTCTTGAAAGGGGGATGCAAAAAAAAAATTGACTGGCTGATATTGGAGAGCGCATGCTCTATACTCAAGGAGTAAATGTATGGTTGTAGCAGCGAGCAAGGAGATGAATGCTTATTTCAAGCAGCTTCTGGACGAGGCAAACAGATGTTATGATGTGGCCAGAGAAGCTCGAGCCAAGGGCCTTGACCCGGAGCTTGATGTGGAAATTCCACAGGCCGATGATTTGGCATCCAGAGTGGAAATGCTTCTTAAATTTGATGGAATTGCAGAGGTCATTCGTGAAGCATCCAAAAAGCATCCAAATCGGGAAGTAATGTCCATTGTTGTTGCCAAGAAGGTTGCCAATGAATACCCGGGCCCGAAAAATGAGGCGCTGGACAAGGCTGTGAGAGTTGGACTGGCTGTGCTTACTGAAGGAATTCTTGTTGCCCCACTAGACGGTATCGCCGAGGTCAAGATTCATGGTGAAGGCAATAGTTCCTATGCCTCAATCTCATTTGCTGGCCCTATTCGGTCTGCTGGAGGAACAGGCCAGGCAATGAGCGTGCTTATTGCTGATGTTGTTAGAAGCGATCTCGGTATTGGCCCATATGAGGCAACGCCCAAGGAGATAGAGCGCTGGAAAGAGGAAATTCCTCTGTATAGAAGGCTGGTGAACCTGCAGTATTTGCCCAGTGAAGAGGAAATCGAAGCCATCATCAGCGGCTGCAAGGTCTGCGTTGATGGTGAAGGAACTGAAGATGAGGAAATATCTGGGTACCGCGATTTGCCAAGAATGGAAACTAATCGTGTTCGAGGGGGTGCATGTCTTGTTGTTGCTGAGGGATTGGCTCTAAAAGCCAAAAAATTAAACAAGCATGTTAAGAAGCTTAAGATTGAAGGTTGGGACTTTCTCAAGGTCATGGTCAAGGAAAAGAAAGAGGAAGGCCAGGTAAAAGGAATTCAACCAAATGAGAAGTTCATCCAGGACATGGTGGCTGGTCGACCGGTCTATTCACATCCAAGCACTAAAGGCGGTTTCCGATTGAGATATGGCCGCTCCAGAACCGCAGGCCTAGCATCAATATCAATTCACCCGGCAATCATGTATATTGTTCAGGAAACACTGGCTATCGGCACACAGATTAAAATCGAAAGACCTGGAAAGGCAGGAATCTCTACACCCTGCGATAAGCTTGATGGCCCATTATTACTAATGACTAATGGAAATCTCATGCGAGTCAATACTGCCGAAGAAGCTCAGAAAATCAAGCGCAGCCAGATAGAAAAAATTGTTGAATTGGGGGAGATTCTAATTCCAGTGGGAGAGTTCATTGAAAATAATCATCCATTGGTTCCGGCGGTTTTTGACATTGGCTGGTTTACTGCTATATTAGATTCCAAAGACATTCGTGTTGATGATATAGAATCAATGGGGCTGGATGAATCTCTGAAATTAATTAAGAAACATGATATTCCGCTGCATCCTAGGCACACATTCATGTGGAATAACCTATCCATAGATGAAATTAATGAATTCAGAGATTTATTGGCAAAAAAAGGCAAGCTGAAAGATGATATTGTACATATGCCAGACATTGAGGAAGCTAGAAAACCACTCATGGAACTTGGAATACCCTATATTATTGAGAATGACGAACTGATACTGGAGAATGCTGCTGCGCTTTATCCTTCGCTTGGGCTGAAGCCAGATACTAAGGTTATCAAACCTCTCCAGGGCGATTATGAGACTGCACTGGATTATGTATCAGGACTTGCTGGCTTTAAAATATTAGATCGCTGCGGAACCTATATCGGAGCAAGGATGGCCAGACCAGAGAAAGCAGCAGTTAGAAAAATGAAGCCTCCAGTTCACGGGCTGTTCCCGGTTGGCGCTGCTGGTGGTGTTCAGCGATTGTTTTCAAAGGCAGCAGAGGGCACTGGCAAGTTCAAGATAGACCTGGAAGTTCGAAAATGCAAGGATTGCGGTGAGACTGGTTTCCTGCCAATATGCCATGAATGCGGCGCCCATACCTGGACCCTGAACCGGGTTGAAGAACAAACTGTGGATGCATACAGGATTCTGAAGACCTCCAAGGATAAGCTCAAGCTTAGGCACATGCCAAAGGTCAAGGGTGTCAAGGGTATGATTTCCAAGAACAAGACTCCGGAAATGCCAGAAAAAGCAATTCTCAGGGCAAAACATGAGGTCTTCGTGTTTAAAGATGGCACATCCAGATTTGATTGTACTGACGCACCGCTTACTCATTTCAAGCCAAAGGAGATAGGCACCAGCGTGGAGCAATTGAAGGAGCTTGGGTACAGGACAGATATTGAGGGAAATCCATTAAAAAATGATTCTCAAATGCTTGAATTGCGTAGCCAGGATATAGTTCTGGCTGACAATGGCGGGGACTATTTGCTCCAGGTATCGCATTTCATTGATGAATTGCTCACATTATTTTACGGTATGGAACCGTTCTACAATGCGCAAAAGCGTCAAGATTTAATAGGTGCTGGCTTGCTGGGGCTTTCCCCACATACTTCCGGGGGGGTTCTTTGCCGACTAATTGGATTCACCAGGGCTAGGGTTGGTTATGCACATCCTTTCTTCCATGCTGCGAAAAGAAGAAATTGCTTTGCCCCAGATACCAGAATATGGGTTATGTCTGATGCAGGTTGGAAATTGGTTCAAATTAAAGACCTGGTTGATAATAGACTGAACTCAAACAATGCAAAAAAGGACGATTTTGGAACAGAGTACAAAGATGAAAAAGGCCTGTTTGTTCCTTCTATTTCAAGAGATGGTGAAGAGTCCATGAAGGAAATTATTGCAGTGTCAAAGCACCCTGCTCCAAATCACATGATAGAGCTTCGAACCAGATCTGGCAGGAAAATCACTGTCACACCAGAGCACAAAATGTTGAAAATGGATTTGAAGTTGGAATTTCAACCTGCACATTCATTGAAAATAGGAGATATGATACCATCTCCAAAGAAGCTGGAAATAAGCAGCCATGAAAAGTGCATAGATCTTGCCGAAATGCTATATGATATCCCCAGTCTGAATGAAGATTTAATGATTAGAAATATATCAAAAGAATGGATAGATAAGGTGTTTAAATGCGGAAGAAATAATTATTTAAAAAATTTATCAAATGCTCTTAACATAAACAAAAAAACCTTGTCAAATTACATCCAGAGAAGAAGTATTCCACTGTGGGTACTTCATGAAATATTAGGTGAAAATGTTTACAAGACCCTTCCAGAAGATGTGGAGATAGGTGTGAAACGGGATAATATCAATGTAAAAAGATACCTCGAGATAACAGAAAATTTCTGTAAATTATTGGGTTATTATACAGCAGAGGGATTTTCCAGAAAAACAGATAAAGAGTTTTCGCAGGTGACAATATGTATTCCAGACGAAGCCCCTAGAAAATTAATAATTGATGAATTCAAAGAAAGATTGGGTATCAAGGCATTCCGAGAAAACAAATGGAAAATTACCGTGTCCAGCAGAATTGTCTATCATGTATTCAATGATATTCTGATGGCAGGTTCCAATGCCAAAAATAAGCAGGTTCCGGAGTATGTAATTTCATCGGGTGATTCTTGCCTTTCTTCTTTCCTATCAGGATACTTTTCAGGAGACGGCTCCACCTCCCGTAACAGGCTAGACATCAGAGCAACCACTGTCAGTGAGAGGCTGGCCAATGAGATTGTTGAAGCTCTCAAGATATTTGGAATAAATTCAAAAATATATACTGAAACAAGGGAGCCAGGGGGAATTGTTAAAGATTTCTACCTAAATAGAGATAAAGAGCTAAAATCCAGAAAATTCGTCAGTTATGTGGTAAAAATTACCTCAAATGATGTTTCATTATTCAAAGAAAAAATAGATTTTGATCTGGTGCGAAAATCAGATATCCTCTCTGATGTTTTGGAAAAAAATACCCCAAGAACGCAGAGGTTGATGAAAGATGGAAAAAACATCTGGCTTGATGAAATAGTGGAGAAGAAAATAATTAAGAACTCAGATGAACACGTATACTCCCTCACTGTTGAGGATAATCACACACTTATTGCCAATGACCTGTATACTGGCCAGTGTGATGGGGACGAAGATTGCTTCATGCTGCTCATGGACGGGTTGCTGAACTTCTCGGTTTCATACCTTCCAGAAAAGCGCGGTGGCAGAATGGACGCGCCTCTTGTGCTCATGACAAAAATTGACCCCAATGAGATTGATAAAGAAGCACATGCTGTTGATGTGGGCTTTAATTATAAGCTGGAAGTTTATGAAGCAGGGCTGGAATATGCAGATCCCAAAGACTTGGAATCAAAGAATCTCATTGATACAGTTGGTAGCAGGATTGGCTCAAATCTGCAATATGAAAATTTTGGGTTCACACTTGACACAGAAGACATTTCTGCTGGCCCCATTGTTTCCTCATACAAAACCTTGGAAAGCATGGGCGAGAAAACTCGAGTTCAGCTTGACCTGGCCCGGATGATTTCCGCAGTTGATGAAAAGGATGTGGCAGAACGCCTGTTGAATAATCATTTAATACCGGATATGATTGGAAATTTGCGAACATTTTCCAACCAGAAGGTTCGGTGCACAAAATGCGGCAAAAAATATCGAAGAATGCCACTGGCTGGAGCCTGCAAATGCGGCCATAAGCTCATAATGACGGTTCACGCGGCAAGCGTTAAAAAATATCTGGAGATGAGCAAGGCCATCGCTGAAGATTTTCAGGTATCGTCCTATGTTAGCCAGCGCATTGATATGTTGGAGGAGGGAATGTGCTCCATGTTTGAAAATGATAAAGTTAAGGATTGCAAGCTCTCGGACTTCTTTTAAGCGATATTGATAAATATTTGAAACTGATGGACTCAAATCAAGTTGAGTGCATGATAATCCCAATGAGCAGGCGCTTTCTGAAGCGCTCGTTTGACAAGACCATCTACAAATTTCAGGACAAGCCAGAGCAGGTGCTGGATGGGGCTTTTGGGATTTATGTGCATGTGCCTTTCTGTAAGTCATTGTGTAATTTTTGCCCATTTTACAAGGAGCTTTACAATTTCAGTCAATGCAGTAAATATGTTGACGCTGTTATTTCGGAAATCGAGAAATCACCCATTGAGGGAAAGGCTGACTGGCTCTATTTTGGTGGCGGAACACCAAATATGCTAACTGTTCATCAACTTGCTCAGATAAAGGATGCTATTCAGGCAAAAGTTAAGGTTGAAAAAGTGGGTATAGAACTATTGCCAGATGTTCTGAATGCCGAGTATATTAAAGAATTGAGAATCGCTAAATTCACAAAGGCCAGCATTGGAGTTGAAAGCCTTCAGCCAGATGTTCTCAAGGGCACTGGCAGGTCGGTTCCTGGTAAGGAAGGTATTGCCCAGCTTGTGAAAGAAGTGAAATATCGAGGACTCTGGCTAAACCTGGACTTCATGATTGGACTGCCTGGACAGGATAGAAAATCATTCCTGGAGGATATTAAAACCGCATCACAACTGGACACTGACCAGGTAACAATATACCCGTTCATGCGCCTGGGAAAAATTAAAACAGAGGCATCCCTGCCTGATAAGGACCAATACCATATCATGGAGAAAGCAGGCCAGATGCTGGAAAAAGCTGGTTATAAACGCCATGGGCTCTGGACTTTCTCCAGGGGCAATGATATGTATGATTTTCCGATGGTTGAACCTATGCATGATTATCTCGGGTTTGGTCCAGGGGCAGTTTCCTCATATGGCCAGTGGAAAATCGTGAACCCCGAGGTTAAAGTGTATCTGGACGACTGGAAGGCCGGAAAAAGCCGCGGATTTGTTGCAGAAAAAACCGAAGAATCTGATAACTGGCGAAAGTTTGCCAGAAAGCTCTATGACATGGACTTTACTGATACCTCAGAGTTTGTCAAGGAACAAAAGAAAGTAGTAAATTTGCTGAAAAAATCAGGGTTCATAACCAAGGACGGCCAGCTTACCGAGAAAGGAACAATCTATGCCCATGACATTACAAAGACCATTATTGAAAATATGCCGCATCCTGTGTGAAATTCAGAAAAGACGCAGGCTGCAAAGGAAGAAAGCGACACTGGCTTTTTGGAATAAATCGTAGTTAGGGGCTAGGGTTCAGGGTCTACCGCTATCAGGCCTAATCTGATAGCAGAAAGATAAATTAATGAGGCGTGTAGACTAAAGTTTAGCTCATTTATTGTCTAGGATACCCAGCCAAATGACTAGACCCTCACTAACAATAACCAAACATAGACCCTATCGCTTTTGTATGAAAGTTCAGACCCTAATAATTACGCTAACTGCCGCCCAACAATCTCATTGGCCAGTTCCAGAAAATCATTAACTTGTTCAGGTGCAACAGTTGCTCCAGCGGCAATATTATGGCCTCCGCCGGCCCCATGGAATGTCTCAACTGCCTGGCGCATTACTTCCGAAAGGTCAAGACCAGCCTCAATAAGCTGCCTGGTCCCGCGACCGGATATCTTGATGCCATCATCAGCCTCTGCCAATGCAAATATTGGCTTTTTATCGTCAATCTTTCCTGAACCGAACAGCATGCCAGCCACTGTTCCCACAATAGTGTCGCGAATCATATCTCCAACATGAACAAACTGAATATACTCCATCTGGCTGATGCCGACGGATTGCATTATTTTGATGCTGTCCACTAACTGCTTTCTGTGGCCCTTGCGCAGCCCATAGGCCAGGTCCAGGGCTTCACCACGGTCGCCCTTGCACACATCCAGGCCGATAACTGCGGCATCATATCTGCCGCATGAGTTCAGCAAGGTTGCAAATTCCTTAGCCTCATGAAGCTCTGTTCCCTTCTTTTCCTGCGGAAGCAAATAAACTTCACCCATGAAATTTTCAGCTGGAACATAATAGTTTAATGCCTCGATTATTTCCTTTTTCTCAGATTCCTTCAAATCAACCCAGGCCCGCCAGTTTTCTCCCCGCTTGAGGTTGATGCCCAGCTCCATGAAAAAATCCATGCTGCCGCGATAATCGTCGGTTACGCCATTTATCTCCAGTTCGCTGGCATACTGTAACATTTTCCAGACTGGCCTTGTTTCTCTTCCGAAAAAATTAACGTCCTCAATTGCCTCGATTACGCCAAAGTGTTCTGCATCTGCCAGTATATCTCGATTGGTGCCCTGTAAACGCCCCAATTCGCGGTCTTGCATATCCCCAACCGCCCCAACTATGGCTAGATGAGATAATCTCCGCAATTCCGGGTCCAAGGCCCTTGCAACGAGGTATGCTGTTCCGGCTCCGCTGATGTCATTGCTCCCATCAAGACCGACAAAATGCGGATTAACCTGCAAAAAGTCACTGACTGGCATATCATCATCCTCGGTAAAATCAAAAAGCGTTTTTGGCTTTTTTTTGCTGCCACCAGTAGATTCAACAGGTTTGTGATGATCCGATATTATACAATCCAAATCCTGAAGAATATCAGTTGAACCGCTTCCAAGGTCAGTGAACCACACAAGCTCTGGCTTGCTGGCGATTAGCTCATTAATATATGCTTCATCAAGCTTTTTTGCGAATTTTACTTCGTGTTCCATGCCAATATGGTCAAGTGCCTGGCTGGCTATTCCGGCGGCTGAGATTCCATCTGCGTCAATATGACTGACTATGACCATTTCTGAAGCTTGTTTCAGCTTGCTGGCTGCTTTCTTGGCAAGTTCTTTCACGAGCCGGTAATGCACTGCAATAGAAAATACTTATACCGAAATCCCAATGTCCAAGTAATGAGTTATCTGATTCCCACTTTGAAGGCGTTGGCCCTCCACGGCGCTGCAAATCAATTTATCTCAATATCCACAAGACAGTTCGGAAAGGAACTGGGAATAAGCCAGCAAATGGCTTCTAATAGGCTTGTAAAATTAGCAGAAATGGAGCTTATCAAGCGCAGGCGGGGCGGCTCCAGGGGCCAGGACATTCTTATCACCCGGGAAGGTTTGGCTGTATTGAGGAAAGAATTTGGCGATTATCAGAGAATTTTTGAGGAAACTAAAGACATAGAGATCAGCGGACAAATTTCCAGCGGCCTGGGGGAAGGCCAGTATTATCTTGGACAGGAAGAATACCTTAGCCAAATCCAGGAAAAACTTGGATTCAAACCATTCCCTGGCACACTAAATATCACAGTGACCCCTGAAGAATACTCAAAACTTGATTTGCTTCCTTCATCGGCCTTAATTCAGATTGGTGGTTTTGAGGCGCAGGGAAGGACCTTCGGCAAGGCAGATTGCATTCCAGTTTTAGTAGAAAAAATAGAATGTGCGATTATTATTCCAAAAAGAAGCCATCATACTGACGTGCTGGAGATTATTTCCAAGGTTCAGCTACGGGAGAAGTTGGGGTTGAAGGATGGAGATGGGATTCTGGTTAAGGTTGAACTGTGAGGCATTGATAGTTGGTTAGGCGGTATCGATAATATGCTAGAACCTCCCCGCCCTCCACAGCTGAAACCCTTCGGCTTTCAGCCTACTTCACACGAAATATCGTGTTCACAGACGGGGCATCCGAATGGCCTTTTGTCACCTCACCCAATCCAAATAATTGGGCGGTACAACCCCGCCCTCACAGGCGGGGCATGATTGGTTGAAATATTTTGTCCTCGTGGGATATCTAATGCAGATAAGAACCAAGAAAACGCAACCGATTTATAGGCTGTTGTGTATTCTCTCGATGGATGAGTGTAAAGAGGGGACAAAAATGGCAGAAAAAATAAGAAAAGAGAGAATTGATGAAACAAATGGAGAAATTTCTGGAATTGAAACTGAACTGGTACAAATCCAGATATTGAAAGAATTAAAGGAAATAAAAGCAGCAATTGTTTATTCTTCTCATAAATCTAACATATATGTTGATTTTATTGCAATGGCATTAATTGGGCTAGGTGGCCTAACTCTCTTGAGTATCTCTGACACGGCATTATTTGGTTCAAATGGTTTTGCTGCCCTGGCCTTAATAATATTTGGTTTAGCTTTATATGTTGGCAGAAATGCTTTCAGTTACAGATTTAAGTGAGTGGTGAAGGAACTATTCAGCTCGAATCCACAACCTCATCTTCAGCGGACAATGGCTCATGCTCCACAATCTCAATAATTCAAAGAATCTTTTTCACTTCCAGAATAAATCCCTCAGCCAGTTCAATACCATGAACTGCCTCTTCCGGGTCCTCTTCAGCATCTATTCCGTACAATGCGCTGTGTCTGGCCCTCCGATAGCTGTCTAGCACTCTTACGTGCTCCCGCAGTGCCGGATAGTTCTTCCTAAGATGGGCAATGACGCATACATGGTTCCGTTCCTTGAAACCGTCCCTGAAAAGTATTGCCCTGGCCGCGTGGAACATGCCGGTGTAAATTGATACGGTGGCAAGACCGTACATTTCTGAAGCAATACATTTCCTGGCATCGGCAAGGTGTTTTTCTGCATTATCCAGTTCCTTCTCTATAACATCTGGTGAAAATCTATGTTTCTTCAAAAAACCACTCTTGAGACAATCCTCCAATCTCATACTAACTCTCCACCGTGTAGAAGCACATGATTGTTTATTATTGTTTTGTAAAATGGATTATTTGCCTTTTTCATTGAAAGCCACTGGCCATTGGTAAAAACCTCTGCATTGATGGTTCTTTTCATTTTAGTTTCCAGTTTATCCACATTAAATGATTTACTACCAGATGTAATTATCAGAATGTCAATATCGCTTTTTTCAGTGAAACTTCCATCAGAATAGCTGCCATAAAGAGCTATGGAACTTATTTCCGGATTCTGTTTGAGAAACATTCCAACCATTCCGGTTTCAAATATCCAGGATATTCCAATAAAACGCTTCATTTCCACTGTCAGGTAATTTTCATCCAGCCTGTAAAAATGCCCGGTCCCGAGTTTTTGGCTCTTGAGAATTCCATCTGCTTCAAATTTCCTGAGCATCACACTGCAGGTTCCGGGACTCATTTTCAAAACCCTGGCCAGTTCCTTTACATGATACTCTGTTCCCGAGTTTAGAGCAAGATGGCGAAGTATTTTCCAGGGAGCATATTTCTCAAAGAGTTCTCTCAATAAAACCACCGTTTGATATATTGAACGATAGTTCGCTATAAAAAACTATGGATATATTAAGATGAATCAACATCCTCATCTTCCAAACTAACTGGCTCATGCTCCACAATCTCAATATCCTGCTTGATTGACTCCTCGTCCAACCCTAAATTCCGCAGAACATGCCAGGCCATTCTTTTTCCTGCCACTTCCTCGGATATTATTACGTCATTGGCGAATTTTGATATTCGCTCTTTATCGAAATTGCCATAGGCCCTGGCGATTATGTATGCATCCGGGTTCATGTTATGACAGTGGTTTATTGCGTTTTCAGCATCCAGTGTATCCGAAATAGCCACGATTATCATATGGGCATACTTCACACCAGCCCACTGGAGTACATCTTCATTGGATGCATCACCGTAAACACAATCAGTTTTGTTTTCACGGAGCTGGCCAATCTTTTTCGGGTCATACTCCACAACAGTGTAATGATGGTTTACAAGATCTAAACATCTCATGGTTTCCCTGGCCACCGCCGAGTATCCCAGGATAACTACATGGGGAGAGTCCTTGTACTTGTCATGGTCAATGCTGTCCGGGTCAAGATGTTCCATTTCTTCCTCTTCTGGCTTGACCTTTATGAGCCCTTTCTTCAAAAGCCAATTATACACGCCAGGGGCCGAACGGACCGCATAAGGTGTGAATACCATTGTTACTAGGGCGGCAGCAGAAATTACTGAATAGACTTCAGATCCCAGCGTCAAAATTCCTCCAGCAACACCAATACCGGCGATTATAAAGGAGAATTCACCAATCTGCATCATGCTGAGTCCCACATGGGTTGCGGTCTTTGGATGATAGCCCATTAATCGGGTCATTACACCATTGGCCAGTGATTTGCCACCCATTATTATGCAGATAACTATGATTATTGGAATGGGATCAGTAAAGAAATACCCAAGATTGATTGTCATGCCCACCGATACAAAGAAAATAATCAGAAAAATATCTTTTAACGGCTTAATCTGGCTCATTATGTCAAGATGATGATCACTTTCTGAGAGTATGATTCCGGCCATGAAAGCGCCCAGTGCCAGAGAGCCCAAATACACTTCCGAAATTACAGAAACCCCAATGCAGATTCCGAACACAGTAAGCAGGAATAATTCCTTTGAATGAGCCTTGCTTACACTCTCTATAATCTTTGGAAATATCCTACGACCAATAAGAATCATAGCTATAAGAAATATTATTCCAATAATAACTGGCACTATCCTTGCCATCATTGTGGTTTCTTCTGAGGCAAAGCTGGATAGGGCGGTTATGACCACTATTGCGCCAATATCTTCAATAATCAAGCGGCCAACAAGCAGTCGGCCATGAAGTGTATCCATCTGGCCTGTTTCCGTTAGCACTTTGATGATGATGATTGTACTGGAAATCATTAACATTGTTCCTAAGAATGCGGCTTCTACCAGTGTCCATCCCAGAAGCAAGCCAGCAACAGTCCCTAAAAGGAACATAATGAGCATTTCGAAGGTGCCGCTAATAGCTGAAGGGCGCCAAACATCCTTCAATTTTTTCGGGCTGAACTCAAGACCTACCATGAAAAGCAATAGTGATACACCAACCATGGCCAGTGCCTCTAT
>JAUWNU010000028.1 GCA_030612505.1 Methanomassiliicoccales archaeon | reverse complement strand
ATGAAGCCAGTCATGGGAATCCGTAGAGAAGATAAGAATGAATGGGAGCGCAGGGTACCGCTTACACCAGACCATGTTAGAGAATTAACAGGCCAGGGCATTGAAGTTATTATCCAGCCGTCAGAAATAAGGGTGTTCAAGGACAATGAATATTCAGGAGCAGGAGCAATTGTTCAGGAAGACTTATCCAGCTGTAGTATGGTGCTTGGTGTCAAGGAATTTCCAATATCAATTTTCAGGGTTAATCAGGCTTATATATTCTTCAGCCATACAATAAAAGGCCAGAGTTATAATATGCCAATGCTCCAAGCTTTATTGGATAAAAAATGCACATTAATGGATTATGAGAAAATAACAAATGAGAAGAATTTTAGATTGGTATTCTTCGGCAATTATGCCGGACTGGCTGGCATGATGGAAACCCTTCACACCTATGGAAAGCGCATGGAGTATGAAGGTGTTCAAAATCCATTTACCGGATTAAAAAGGCCCCTGGATTACCCAAGCCTGGACGCTGCAAAGGCAGACCTTGAGATTGTCAGTAAAACCATCGAAACCGAAGGAATTCCAGAACAACTTGGCCCGATAATCGTTGGATTTGCCGGCTATGGAAATGTGTCAAGAGGGGCCCAGGAAATCCTGGATATTCTGCCAACAGTAGAAATCAAGCCAGAGGATTTAGCTGACTTTATAGGAACCGGCCAGTGGGATCGCCACAAGGTCTACAAAGTCATATTTTATGAAAAGGACATGGTTGTTCCAGTTGATGACAGCCAGCCATTCGAATTGCAGGATTATTTCAAGAACCCGGTGAAATATAAAGGAGTATTTTCACAGTACCTGGACAATCTCTCAATGCTTGTTAACTGCATTTACTGGACACCAGACTATCCGATTTTGGTAACAAAGGACTGGGTTAAGAATAACTGGACTATGAAATCCAAGCTGAAAGTAATTGGAGACATAACTTGCGACATTGAAGGAAGTATCCAATGCACCCTTGAGGCCGCTGAGCCAGGAAAGCCGATTTTTGTTTATCTGGCTGACACCGATTCCATGGTCTATGGGTTTGAGGGAAATGGCCCGGTAATCATGTCGGTTGACACACTCCCAAGCGAACTTCCCAGGGAATCCAGCACATATTTTGGAAATCAGCTAATGCCATTTGTTGAAGCACTGGCAAGGACAGATTATTCAACAAATTTTGAGGCACTAGACCTTCCGTTGGAGATTAAGAAGTCAGTTATAACTCATAAGGGAAAACTTGTTCCGGACTTTGAGTACATCTCGGAATTTCTGTGATATCATGTTCATCCAATACCGTCAGCTGGATCAGGACCAGGTAAAGTTCATCAAGAGAATCGACCGTTCGGAGACCGTGGAAAAGGTCTACCATCTAAGGGACAACCAGCTGGTTCTTGAGGACGAGAAATTTGAAATATCCAATGACTGGTGGCAGAGCGAAGAGGTTGTGAAAACCATCAGACCAAGGGTGGAAAAAATAGCCGAAGAAGGCGGCTATGTGCTTGGGGCATTCGATGAGCGCAGAATCGTAGGGATGTGCGCACTGGACTCTCGTTTTTTCAGCAAAAAACGGCTTAATGTTGATATTATTTTTGTAAATCGCAGATACCGTGGAAAGGGCATAGGCAAACATCTCATGGAAATGCTGAAGGAAGAAGCTATAAACCGGGAAGCCAGGCATCTCTATGTTTCTGCAACTCCTTCTGAGAATACTGTGAATTTTTACCTCAATTTAGGATTCAAGGTAGCAAAAAAGGTTGAGCCAGAGCTTTTTGAGAAAGAGCCTGAAGATATTCATATGGAGCTAAAGATTTAACGCCTGTTAAATCTTTAGCGAGACGCATTTTTGTTCTGTAGCAAAGTAATAGGTGGAAAATTGCGGCGGAGCTTAAGCTTTGACGCTATTTTGACATTTTAGTGATAACCCTTATCTAATTGATTAATACTTTCATCAACCCCTTAGTAAAGCTAATTAATATGTTTCGGTATAACTACTCATTGATAAGAGGGTGACTGTTAATATGGATAAAATAAACACTGAGCATTTGAGTTGTTACACAATAGGCCACTCAAATCATACAATAGAACAATTTGCCCAGTTATTAAATAAGCACGATATAGATATTATCATTGATGTTCGTAGTTCTCCTTATAGCAAGTATGTGCCTCATTTTAATAAAGAGGAATTAGAACTAGCTTTAAATGAACATGATATTTCATATTTATTTATGGGTGATAAACTTGGTGGAAGATATACGAATCCTGATTTGTTATTTTCCGATGGCTCAGTTGATTATGCCAAGGTCAGCCAGACAAATGAATTCATTGATGGGATTCAATGTGTTATCGAGAAAATCAATGATGGCAAAACATTGGCTGTAATGTGTTCGGAAAAAAATCCACTTGACTGCCATAGATTTGTGTTGGTTTCGCATCGATTAGAGAAACAGGGCATCAAGGTTAAGCATATTTTGGGGGATGGCGAGGTTGTTCTAAATGATGCATTGGAAGAAAAGCTAATCCAACAGTATAATCTCGAATATCAACAGACTACATTGTTTGGCCCGGCCATGACGAAAGCTGAAGCAATAGAAGAGGCATATCTGGCAAGAAATAAAGAGATTGATAATTCCTCAATAAAGGCAGGAGTGTGTACATGACAAAACACACGCTCATATCTGATATAAATGGGATGCCTTTGAGGATAGACGTACACCTCAATAAAGTGGAAAGAACCGCAGTTATCGAGAAGCAGGAAAGGGTGATGAAAGATTCAAAGGGAAAACTTGTCAATCGAATGGTATATCTCAAAGCTACTGGAGAACTCTTGCCAAGAGGTTCTACTGGAAATAAATATGTCAATGATGAAGGACAAGATGTGGTATCATCTGAGATTCATTATTTTGTCGAAACCGAGGATGAAACAAAAGAGGTCACACAATTTGTGCATGAAAGAAACGTCACATTCAGTTTCGAACCAATAGAAATGAAAGATGCAATCATCGTATTGAGTGAATTTGAAGTTATACCGCAAAGTGATAACGACCGCATAGAAATGTGGAAATTGGCAAAATTCTTACGAGACAGTCAACAAGTAGCCGTGGGGGTTGTTATTCCCATGAAAGGCTGGAACAAATACGTCATCATATTGGTGCCGTATATTGACGAGGAAATTGGGCAATTCAGTATCCTAGCGAAATTCGCCCAGGAAAACCTAAAGTTGACAATGCACCAAAAAATACCTACTGATAGTGAATTAGGAACTGCCAAAACAAATGAAATCGAGAGCGATATAATGAAATGTAGCATATTCAAAGAAGCAGAAAAAAACAAATTAATTGAATCCGATCCAGAAGTAATTATAACCCTTGGCAAATATATTCCCAAATATGATAAACCATATGATGAAATGGATGAATTATCTCACATGATTCTTGATGTGAAAAAAGATGAAACAAAGTTGGATGTTCATTCAGGAGAATATCAGTATTATGACAAAGCACTCGACAACTTTACAAAAATACTGAATTCTATTCTATCAAATACTGAAGAATTTGTGATCTGTGTCATGCCAACACATATGAAAGGAACTGCACCATCAGGCATAAGAGCAATAGCGAAGCGATTATGTTCATCACCGAGAATTGATGGAACTGGCATTTTATCAAGGGTCTATGAAATTCCAAAAAAAGCTATGGGTGGAAGCAGAGATTTATCAGCAGAAATGAACTCCCTTGCTGTAAAAGATGAAGCAATGGTAAAAGAGTCTCAAGTCCTTCTGATTGATGATGTGACAACAACAGGCACATCATTAAAGGCTGGAAGAATCCAGATGTTGCGGGCTGGAGCAAAAACGGTTACGTTGCTGGCACTAGCTGAAACACAAAAAAAGGAGGACAAATAAGATGAGACCTGCTTCTATATTGGCAATGGAAAAAATTCCAAAAATTGGACAAAGAACCATAGAGAAAATTCTATCCATGTCCCCTTTAGCAAATCCGTCCAATCCATCTGAATTGATTGAGATGTTTAAGATGGCAAACGCAAAATTCAATCGAATTCCTGTACCGAATAATCACGATGCCACGATAGGATGGAAGAAAGCTCTTGAAATATTGGAAATTTCGCAGCAACATAATATCAAGATAATTTCAGGTAATGGCCCATATTATCCAAAATATCTTTCACGAATATCTAATCCCCCTGCATTATTGCATGTTTTAGGAAATATCAATGCCCTGAATAAAGATTGTATAGCAATCATTGGAACAAGAAAGCCAACTAATTTTGGTATTGCCGCAGCAAGAAAGTTTGGTGCTTTATTTGCGGAAATGGGGTATGTTGTTGTTAGTGGTTTAGCGGAAGGGATTGATTCAGCGGCTCATCTGGGTGCATTGGATGCTAATGGCGAAACAGTGGCTGTTTTGGCTCATGGATTAGATTCGATATATCCATCTAAAAATAAAGGACTCGCTGATAAAATTATTGAAAACAATGGCGCACTTGTTTCAGAGTATCCGTGGGGGACTGGAATTAATCGTAGTTATTTTGTAGCACGGGATAGAATACAGAGTGGTTTGTCATTGGGTGTTTTTGTTATCGAAACCGATGTAAAAGGTGGAACAATGCATACTGTAAAGTTTTGTGAGGACCAGAATCGCACCCTTATTGTTTTGCAACATCCATTTGAATTTCTTGACCAGTCAAAAACACTTGGTAACGCTCATCTGATTAAAGAGGAAAGAGCAAGTGTTGTATTTGAAAATGATGAGGATATTGACTTGGTGAAAATCGAATTGAATCGTGTTAAAGATAAGCTATCATCATATCAGGTAAAGAATAATAATCATTCTCCACGAATCCAAAGTACATTGGATATAGGTGTAGTATAATGATACAGGCAGTAATTTTTGATTTAGACCAAACCCTAATTGATTCTCAACATATTGAGCACCTTAGAAAATCACGGAATTGGTCAGCAATATACAAAAAATTTCTACTATCACAGCTTATAATGGAATTGATGATGTCTTATCTATTATTGAATCCAAAGGAATTAAATTGGGAATCGTCACATCAAGTCCTTCAAGTTATGCCCAACGCGTGGTGCAGCATTTTGGCTGGTCATTTGATGTCATGGTCTGCTATCATGATACTACCAAACATAAACCACATCCAGCGCCATTTTTAGAAGCAGTAAATCGCTTGAATATTTCCGCCAAAGATTGTTGGGCAATAGGCGATGACCCAAACGACATCATTGGAGCAAGGAGAGCTGGCATGTATGCTGTTGCTGCTCTTTGGGGTTCACATGATAAAGAATCCCTGAAGAATGCAAAGCCAGATATTATGTTTGAGACGGTATCATCGTTTTACGACCTGATACATGATGACTTTTCATCAATTGAATAAGGATGAAGTTTCAATACTTTCACTGACCTCTCTTGTAGGTTTATATAATTGTAAATCATTGACTATAACTAAGGTGGTTAAAATGTCTGAATTTGATATTGATGAGCATATAAGAAAAAGTCGTGAAAGAGTTAATTTATTTGGAACTGTTTTTGATCGTAAGACTGGCTCTACTGTAGCGTTCCCGTCGGTACCAATCACAGATACAAAATCACCTCCTACAATAGATGTGGATTATGCTATAGAAGAAACATTGGAAAAAACTAAGGAGGCTCCCAGATTCGAACATTTGCCAAGACCCAAGTCAAATAGTCCTGAACTTTCAATGCCAGTAATTGAAGAAAAATTGTCAAAAACCCATTATATTCTTGGAGGTAATGAATTTGAAATAAGTAACGATACATTATGGGGATTTTGCTTTATGGCCGAGAACTTTCTAAAGAAGGAACAAATTAATCAATTTGAAGAAGTATTTAATTTAATAAAACATGTTGAATCAGACTCTAAAAGTTTAGATTTAACGAGAATAATGGCGTATCTCACAAGCAAGTATAATGAGTATTTAGAATCCGAATCACCGCTTACATCAGTTGAAGCAAATCATTTCAACATTTTAAGAAAGTGGCGATGGGAAACATCAAAAGAAGAAGGATATCCTCCTTATGTCATTGCTGATGATTCTACACTTAAAAATCTTATTAAAAAACTTCCAAAAAACAAAGAAGAACTTCTTAAAGTAAAAGGATTTGGACTAAAAAGAGTTGATAAATATGGGGAAGAATTACTGGCCATTGTAAAGTCATTTGCTGGGTGATAAAATGAAAAATGAAACAGAAGGTAAAAAGGAGAGTAAAGAAGATAAAATAAGAAAAGGTAAAAAGACAGAACTAAGATTTAAAGAATGGTTAGATAAACACCAGATTCCTTATTTATACATTCAACAAAACATTGATACTTTTTCTTCGGCATTTAAAATGTCTTATTTTAAAGGTAAGAGACCCGATTTTATGATATTGATTCCAAACTTAGGTTTCATCTTTGTAGATG
This sequence comes from Methanomassiliicoccales archaeon, assembly GCA_030612505.1. Classification (GTDB taxonomy): domain Archaea; phylum Thermoplasmatota; class Thermoplasmata; order SG8-5; family SG8-5; genus JAGLQM01. The sequence continues at coordinate 13,652 of JAUWNU010000028.1, read as the reverse complement.
TTAAATATAAAAACATAAACAAACAATATAAAACATATCCATTGGATGTTGATGAAACTAAAAAGTTCTCCAATCTACAAAGAAAATTCAATTTACCTATTTGGTATGCTTTATCAAATGAAAGTTCAGATTATAAAACATGGTTTTGGATTCCAGTATCTAAGGTCTTAGAAGAAGGCGTTCCAATGCATACATCTAGCAAATCAAAAACAGACTTTTTTGCAGTGCCCCCAGACAATTTCACTCAAATCTCTGTAGATGATTCATTAGATAGGCTATTCTCAAAATGTTTTATGGAGTAGATTGAAAGGTATTCCGCAATAACCCTTATCTAATTGAAGTTGTATCGCCAGCCGAGTCTCGAATGTATTTAATTCGAGTTTAGGATGTGGATACATGAAAAAGGTGTTAGTGCTTGGAGCTGGACTGGTTGCAAAGCCCATGGTTGTTTATTTGCTTGAACATGGGTTTCAGGTAACCGTTGCCAGCCGTACAGTAAGCAAGGCAGAGGCATTGATTGAAGGTCATGAGAATGGCAAGGCAATTCCATGGACAGTTGACAAGGAAACCGAATTAAGCCAGATGGTAGCTGAGCATGATTTAGCGGTCAGTCTGCTGCCGCCAACATTCCATGTTATGGTTGCAAAAGCCTGTCTGGAAAATAACAAGCCAATGGTGACAACCTCCTATGTTTCAGATGCCATGAAATCCCTTGACAGCGAGGCAAAGGCTAAAAATTTAGTATTCCTCAATGAGGTCGGATTAGACCCTGGCATTGACCACATGTCTGCAATGAAAGTTATTCATGGCGTTGAGGCCAAGGGCGGAAAAATTGTAAGTTTCCGCAGCACAACTGGCGCACTTCAGGCCTTCGAGGCAAATAATAATCCTTTCGGTTACAAATTCTCCTGGGCTCCAAAGGGAGTTTTGCAGGCATCAAAGAATGCATCCAAGTGGCTTGAGGGCGGGAAAATACGAGAGTACCCAGGCGAAGAGTTATTCGAAAACTACAGAATGGAAGTTGTGCCAGATATTGGTACATTCGAGAATTATCCTAACAGGGATTCTGTGCCATACAAGGAAATTTACGGACTCAAGGACGCGCAGACAGTTTACCGAGGCACATTCAGAATGACTGGCTGGTGCGAGACAATGCGTAATATAGTCGCAATGGGCTGGCTGGGAGAGGAAGCGCTTCCAGGGTTCAGTGGAAAGACATTCGCTGACGCAACACGCCATCTTATTGGCGCAAGTGCAGATGGATGCATAGAAGAGGCAACAGCTAAATTCCTTGGATTAAAGCCATACGCCACAGTACTCAAGAGGTTTGGCTGGCTTGGTCTTTTCAGCGACAGAGAATTGCCAGCAGACCGCGATAATCCGCTGGACTGGATGAATGTTCTTTCCATGGAGAAAATGGCCCTGGGCAAGGACGAGCGAGATATGATTGTCATGCACCACGAATTTATTGCCGAGTATCCTGACAGGAAGGAATTAATCACATCAACATTCCTGGACTTCGGAATTCTCGGTGGCGACACAAGTATAGCCCGAACTGTATCGCTTCCAGCGGCGATTGCAGTTCGCATGGTTCTCGAGGGCAAAATTACTGCGCCAGGTGTCCATATTCCAGTATCCCCTGATATCTACAATCCTATCCTGGACGAGCTGTCGAACATTGGCATAAACTTCAAAGAGGTCACAACAACTTTGTGAGCAAATAATGGCTGCCATGAAATACTGGCAGTCAAATATTATCTTTAATATATTTTAATTATTTAATTTTTACATTAATATATATAAAATATTTCCCCAGGTTTAAATATGTGATTTTGATAGGGGGTTCAACAGGCCTGAAATCAACAGGCCAGTAAATAATTCAAGGTGATTTCATGAAAAATTAGACAAATCACACCAATTTTCATGAATAGCCTACTTTGAAGAAGGAGGATTAAGAATGCCAACATCCGAAGAGTACATGGAAATGGAATCGACCTATGGAGCGCACAATTATCATCCTATACCGGTGGTTATCTCGAAGGCCGAGGGTATCTGGGTCTGGGATCCAGAGGGACGCAAGTACATGGATATGTTATCGTCTTATTCTGCATTAAATCAGGGTCACAGGCATCCAAAGGTAATCCAGGCCACGGTTGACCAGATGGACTGCGTTACTCTCACATCCAGGGCATTCTACAATGATCGTCTTGGACCATTTCTCAAGTTACTCACAGAAGTATCTGGCATGGACATGGCACTTCCAATGAACACCGGCGCTGAGGCTGTTGAAACCGGAATCAAGCTGGCAAGAAAATGGGGATATGAGGTTAAGGGAATTCCTGACAATCAAGCAGAGATAATTGTCTGTGAGGATAACTTTCACGGAAGAACAACAACAATCGTTGGTTTCTCATCCGATGCTGGAAGCCGTGACGGATTCGGACCGTTCACACCAGGCTTCAAAATGATTCCATACAATGACCTGGCGGCTCTCGAGGCTGCAATCACACCAAACACTGCCGCATTCCTTGTTGAACCAATCCAGGGCGAGGCCGGAGTTATCGTTCCAGATGATGGTTATCTGAAGGAAGTCAGCAGAATCTGTGGCGAAAATAATGTTCTGCTAATTACCGATGAGATTCAGACCGGCTTTTGCAGGACCGGAAAGATGTTCTGCTTTGAGTATGACAATATCAAGCCAGATATCCTGCTGGTGGGCAAGGCACTTGGCGGTGGGCTCATGCCTGTTTCCGCGGCAATCGGTTCCAAGGAGGTCATGGACGTCATGAAGCCAGGCAATCACGGCTCAACCTTCGGGGGAAATCCCCTGGCATGCGCAGTTGGAACCGCAGCAATTGAAGTTTTGATTGATGAAAAGCTGGATGTGGCAGCCACTGAAATGGGCGCCTATTTCATGGATCAGCTCAGGGAAATGAACAGCCCAAAGCTCTGTGATGTTCGCGGAAAGGGTTTGCTGATAGCAATACAATTGACGCCAGAGGCAGGACCGGCCAGGCAGTACACCGAGGCATTGAAGTCCAATGGACTTTTGGCCAAGGAGACCCATGATTCCACAATTAGATTTGCTCCGCCACTGGTCATAACAAAAGAAGAAATAGACCAGGCAATGGAGATCATAAGAAAGGTACTGGCATAGACGGCAAGTCCATAATATCTGTGAATCACATAAAATCCAGTATTTTTACATGTATCCTAATTTTAGAAAATCATCATTAACAGAGTATCTTTTATATGTAAATAAGAACAACACTTAAATATGTATTCAATGATAATCAAAAATAATGTTTTCAAATGGAGGAAGTGCTTTCTCCGTTCGAAAAACCTATGGAGGAAGATAGATGAAGCCTAATTATCTCAAGAATATTATTGCGCTTTTTCTGGCATTATTCATGATATTGCCAGCAGGATTTATTGTGAGCGGAGATGTAGATAGCAATCCAGTACTGGCCACAACACCAGGCATGGATGCAGAATCTAGCTCTCTTGTCCAAGTAGGGAATGCGTATTATCAGGTATGGATAGAGGGAGGGAACCATGATGCCAGGCTTAAATTCTCAATGAGCCAGGATGGAGAAACATGGTCACCAGAAATTTACCTGACAACCATCAAGGATTTCACGCCTATGAACGTGAACATGTTGGCAGGAACTGACACCCTGCACATTACCTGGCTGGATGGACTTTCCAAAACACCCTCTACCGGCTACATGGCAGTTGATTTTGAAGGTGAATTTTCAAGGGCAATAACTATCCAGGGTGATAACCCAAGTATGGACGTGCTTGGAAACCAGGTGGCAATTGCCACAACTGCCAATGGCCAGCTGAACGTTCATTTGAGCCAGAACCCAGGCAAGGACTTCCAGAGCCAGAGGATTTTTGATGGTCTATCAACTTCAATAAATTCAATTTCACTTGATGATGGTCTTGAGATAGTTGCCAGTGCAGGTATTCGAGACCAGGACACTGGCCAGCTTTTCCAGAGAGGTCTTTACTTCGCTTCCTATAATGGGGCATGGTCATCTGCCAACAAGATTACAGATGCTGGTGCAGTGAAGGAACTGGCTCTTAATTCAGAGAGTATAATCTGGACCGAAGTTTCATCAAATTCAATAGACAAGTTTGAGATGAAGGTACTGGCACCCGGAATATTCGGCGAAAAGACACTTGTTTCCTCTGATGATTTCAAGAGCCAGCCAGCTCCTATCAGCCTTGCTCCGTCCAAACTTCCTCCAAAGAAGTGGACTTACATTTGCTATCTGGATGCTGACAATAATCTTGACAGCTTTGGCTGGGAAGATATGAATGAGATGGAAGAGATTGGCTCAGATGCTGATGTTAATATGCTTGTTTTGTTTGATGGTGATACATTCTCTGGAGACGACTCCCATGCATATTATATCGATGAAGACACAATCAATCCTCCAGGTTCTACCGAAGCAGATATTATATCCACCGAAATTCCATTGACTGACATTAACCCTGGCTGGGGAACTGAACTGAACATGGGCGACCCCCAAGTTGCCATTGACTGGGTGAACTATGTTTATACAAACTATCCAGCTGATAAATATATCTGGGATATGTGGGACCATGGAGGAAGTTGGCTATATGGCATGTGCTCCGATGATACTTCTGGTGATGACCTCACAATGCAGGAGGTTCGTTTGATATATGAAACCCTGAGAACCGACACTGGCAAGATAAAATTATTCGATGTTGCTGGCTATGATGAATGTTTGATGTCAGACGTGTCAAATGCCTATGATGAAGTTCCTTATATCGATTATATTTGCAATTCAGAGGACAGCATTGCCGGCGATGGCTGGGAGTATAACCTGGTGCTTGACCCAATAGTTGCCAACCCAGACATGAATGGCGAGGAAGCCGCTTTCTGTATCTTCCAGGCATATGTGGACTTTTATGGGACCTCTGGCGGACTGACAACAATGTCCATCATCAATTCAACTCTGTTCTATAATGAATTGATGCCTCTGGTAAACAGCCTGGCCCAGAAGGGCATTCATGACATAACCGCTAATAGAGCCGCACTCCAAACGGCAGCAAACAGTGCCGCAGACTGGCAGGGTTATACCTGGCAGAAGGATTTAATCCACTTCTGCGAGAATATTGTGGCAGGATTACCTGGTAATGAGATACGCTCGGCTGCTCAGGATGTTCTGGATGCAGGCGAAGCATGTGCTCCGGGAACACAGTATGGTGATGCGGGATGGGACGGCCAGAGGGCCATAATCATTCACAATCAGAATGCCAATGAGAACGGCATAACAATCTATATCGCCAGTGCGCCCTATGACAATCTCTTTGACACAATGACAGTCACAGATACCAACTGGGACGAGTTCTACAAGGTACTATGGGGCGCGGATGCAGATCAGCCGAATATTGAGCCAGGTGTTGTAATATCCAGTCCTTCTGACGGTGGAACTGTTATCATTGACTCAATCGCTACCATCACCGGAACAGCAAGCGACTCGGACGGAACAGTTCTGAGCGTTGATGTTGCAGTTGGCAATGAGCACTGGGCCCCTGCCACAGGAACCAATGCATGGTCATTCAACTGGGATACAACTGGCTGGGATTTAGGCTTGCATTATTTACAGGCAAGGTCATTTGACGGCCAGGATTACAGCGACCCATACATCATAGAGGTCCAGATGGTGGATGTCAGTTCAAATGGTACTGTGAACATTCAGCTCCCTGAATATCCAATGGAGGCTTCTGTACTTGTCACGGTGAAGGACACCGACCTCAATACCGATGTAGGAGTGCAGACCACCACTATCACGGTTGACAGCAGTGCCGAACCTGCTGGCGAATCTCTGCTTTTGACAGAAACAGGTGGAGATACCAGCGTGTTCGAAGGCACCCTTACAATTTCTGGCACTGACGGTGCTGGAATACTTTGGGTGAACCCAGCCGATACTATCACCGCCACCTACAATGATGCTGATTATGGCGGAACAGGGCCGAACACCCTCACCGACACTGCAACAGTTGATGGAGTTTCACCTGGCCCACCAACAGCACTTACAGTTGAATGGTTTGCCACTTCAACCCAGGAAGCTTACGCCGAGGACTTTGAGGGAGATGGCAGCCCTACATTCGCAGAACTTGGCTGGGATCCAACCGGTGCAAGCAGTGATTGGGAGCTGGATACTCCACAGGGACTTGGCTCTCCTGCTGACCCGAGCAGCGCTTACAGTGGCTCATATGCAATTGGAAATGATATGACTGGCCTGGGAGCAGTTTCAGGAGAATACGAATCTGACCTACTTGCCAACACGAATTACATTGAATCACCGGTCATTGACTGCACTGGCTATACAAGTTGCGAACTGGAATTTATGAGGTTCCTTGGCATCGAATCAAGCACATTTGACCACGCGTCCATACAGGTCAGCAATGATGGCGTTGGCTGGTCTATGATATGGGACCATGCTGGTGGATCTTTCACGGATCCTGACTGGACCCAGGTAAATTATGACATTTCAGCTGTCGCAGATAATCAACCCACTGTTTACATCAGATTCGACATGGGGCCCACTGACAGTAGTGTGGAGTACCCTGGATGGAATATTGATGACCTTCTTGTCAGAGGAACAGTAGTCGGTGGAACAGATGACAATTATGTAAATTGGACATTATCAGCCGACGATGGCGCCGGTGACAATGACGTATCATATTACAATGTTTACAGGGCAAATAATGCAGCAGGCCCTTGGGATGCAGGTGCCTTAATTGACAGTGTACCAGCAGGCACAAACAATTACATTGACCTTGGAATGGGAGAATTTGATGGAATCAACTGGTTCTATGTTATCAGGGCTGAGGACATGCTTGGCAATGAGGAAATGAACACGGTTGCAGTTCCTGAAGTTCCTTTATTCAATGTACCTCCAAGTGTTCCAAACACACCAGCACCAAGCAATGGCGCAATAGGTATCGGTCTTAATCCGACAATTAGTTGTAAAGTAGCTGACCCCAATGGAGATGTGCTGGACGTTCATTTCTATGACGCATCTGGACCTACCTTAATTGGCACAGATAGCGGCGTAGCAAGCGGTGCATTTGCTTCAGTCAACTGGAACGGTCTTTCTGCAGATACAACATACAACTGGTACGCAGTTGCCGACGACGGAGAGTTCACAACTAATTCTCCAACATGGAGCTTTACAACCATGGATACAACACCACCCGGCCCAACAACCGACCTAACTGTTGAATGGTGGGGGGTAACATCCCAGACCTGGATAGATGAGGATTTCTCCGGTGGAGTACCCCCGGCTGGCTGGATCCAGGATGGGCCCAGTGCTCAATGGACATCACAGGCATCATCCAATGCAGGCGGTACATCACCGGAAGCCAGGTTCGCCTATGTTTCCAGTACTGATGTCTGGCATCTGTATGCCGGGCCCTTTGACACCAGCGGATTAACAACAATGGACCTTCAATGGCAGAACATGGTCAATGATTGGGGCACCGAAGCCACTCATTTGGATTTGATAATTCAGACAAGTACTGATGCTACAACCTGGACAGATGCAGGCTGGACCTACACTACAGGCAGCGGGGATATGCCAGCATCATTGGAAACCTTGGTGCTAAACACAGCTGATGTTGGTTCTTCAACATTCTACGTTTCCTGGACATGTGATGGATATGCTTATGATGTCGATTACTGGTACATTGATGATGTCCTATTGACCTCCACTGGCGGAGGCACAACAGACGATAATTGGCTCAACTGGACATTATCTGCCGACGATGGTGCTGGTGTCAATGATGTTGACCATTACAATATCTATCGTTCAGATGTTCAGACCGGCCCATGGGACGGCGCACATATCATAGACACGGTTCCTGCAGGAACAGACACGTACATGGACTTCGGAATGGGCGAGTTTGACGGAACAATCTGGTGGTATGTCGTACGAGCAGAGGACATCTGGGGCAATGAGGAAATGAACACAGTTGCGGTTCCTGAAATAAGCTCCCCGCCTATAACCTTCGACATTCCGGTTGCACCGGTTGCTGGTTGGAACTTCATATCATTCCCAATTCTAGCAAGCGGCTCACCAGACCTGGTACTCAACGATATGGCCGGTGATGGAACCACAAAATGGGATGTCATCAAATGGTATAACCCGCAGGATGCGGCAGACCCGTGGAAAACCTACAGGTTTGGTGCGCCAAATAATGACCTGCTGACAATCGACAACTGTTTTGGCTTATGGGTGCATATCACTGTACCCGGAAACAATCTGCTTACTGTTCAGGGTGCGGTTCCGGTAACAACCGACATTCAGCTGTACACCGGTTGGAACCTTGTCGGGTACCCATCGGCAACACCGAGTGCTGCTGATATCACATTACCAGGCCTGGCAGATATGATTGCGGTATATGACGGCGGCGCGCCCTACCTGATTACAGATGAGACTGATTTGAGCCTTGTCACAATGTCTGACTGCAATGCATACTGGGTGCATGTGACCGTGGATTGTATTTGGGCTGTAAATTACTAGGTCAAACGCAAAAGAAAACTGTGTGTAGGCTGTGGATATGTAGAGCGGAATGGAGCGCCAATTGGTGCTCCTCCTTTTCATTTTATAAGCCGTACTATACTCAAATATTATATATATAATTACCGAAATGTATATATATTACAATTTAAACAATCTAAATACATTTAAGTATATCTTATCTCATTATTATTCACAAGATGCGCAGTTTGCATGAATATGAATTGCGTCGTAATTTCGTGCTTACTTTGTGTATCCTTCAGAGGAGCGGTTGAAAAATGAAGACTAGGAACTGTAGGTGTGTGGGTTTGACATTGTTGATTGTTGGTGTGATGTTGATGGCTATACCCATACCTTTGACCGGGATTCCTATTGAATCCAATGAAGCTGAAGCACTCGAATTATTTAGTCAGCTTGTTGGAGATGAACTGGTTATAGGTGACCACACATTTGCTATACATGGTGAACTGGAGAACAGGCAATTGTTCTTGGATGGTACACTATTATCATTGAACGAAATAGTGCCCTGGTGGGTATCTGGATTAGAACTGGATGGTTCAATGCATATGGTTATTGGTGACTCCGCTTATCGACATTTTCTCTCACATTACATTGTGAGTTCCGATGAAGGGAAAACTTGGAAGATTGTAGAATCTTTCGATGGTTACCTGAAGCCCCATATCACTGCACTGGATGGCACCATTCACATCATGTTCGAGCGCAACCTTGATCTGGAAGAGAATTGCCTTTTCAAGCTGATCAACGGGCAGTTCACGATGATTAAGGGTGACCAATCGTATTCATACGCCGATGTCCTGGACTACAGGACAACCGAGGAATATGCGGAATATGACGCTGTCCGAAAGAGCGAGGTGTTCGGTCATCCGCCGGAACGTTCGACCAGAGCGCCCGAAAAGCCTTGGTCTTACCTCTACATTTGCAACGGTGAGGCCTCGGGAATAGAGAGTCTCCTAGAAGATGATGCAAATGAGATGGCAGCAGGTGGTTCCAGCGCTAACCATTGGGCCGTCTGTTTCTTCGACGACGATGGTGCTGGACCAAATGAGATGAGAGTTATGGATGAGGGCGGTGGAGGTGGATATACTATTTTCACCACGGCCGAACTTGGCCTGCCTGCAGAACCTGATCTCAATGATCCAAGCCAGATCATCATAATATTAGATTGGTGGTTTACCAATTATCCGGGAAAGAGGCTGGTCTTTGACAGTGGCGGACATGGAGGAGGTACAAGTGGGGCCATCTACGGTGAAAATCCCACATCCGGTGTCATCGACCTGGTCGAAATCACGACTATTGCTGACGCTGTGAGGGCTTCATTTACTAAGCCAATAGACATCACTTCATGGGACCAGTGCCAAATGATGACACAAGAGTGGCTTTACGGTTACAAGCCCATCACAAATTATACTGTTTGTTCTATGGATAATATCGCTGGAGCTGGCTACAATTACGAGAATCTAATGAACTATCTTGCGGCAAGTGTACCCACACCGGCACAGATGGCCCATGAAATCTCATTGGATTATTGGACCGGCGTTAGTTCTTTTATCAGTACAGTTGATATGAATAATTGGGATTACACATTCTGGCCAACTTTCAACAATCTCGCCCAGGAACTTACTCATGGTACTCATCTAACAGAGATAAATAGTGCCCATTCAAGTGCATGGGTTGCCCAAAAGTGTCATGATGTATGGGAATGGATGGATAATATAAATACAGGAATCTCTGACCCAACAATACAGGCATTATCTCTCCAAGCAAGGGATGAGGTTTGGACATCAAATTACCCCACCGGGTTGGACGATGTAGTCCAAGTTGAATATGGTTCAAGTGCCAGCCATCACGGTATAGGTGATGAGGCGGTCACCAATGCTGCCTGGATGATAGACGTCGAGACAATGCGGGATGAAATGCTTTCTGTCCAGGGAGTTTCAAATGCAATTCCAACATGTACAGTCACCACACCCACCGAGGCTTCGGACATTCCAATGGACGGCATCTTCAATATCCAGGGAACTGCATCCGATAGTGACGGAAGCGTCAGCCGTGTTGAAGTCAAAATCAACAGGGAATGGTGGCAGGTTGCAACAGGAACCAACTCCTGGTCATTCAGCTGGGATGTTTCCGCCACAAAGGATTATTACGGCTTAGGTCCATGCAAACTATGGGCCAGGTCTTATGATGGCACTGATTACAGCAACTGGGAATGTATTAACGTGAATATCATTGAGAGCTTTGGTTCCGAAGGAAACATCTACTTGGATAGTAGTGTTTATCCAGTAGAGGACACAATGACAGTGACAGTAACTGACGGCGACCTTCTGGTACCAAGCATTGACGTAACAGTGGTAAGTGACAGCGAGCCAGCAGGTGAAACAGTGACCTTATCTGCAACCCCCCTCGAAGGTAAATACGAGGGAACTATAGATATCTCAGCTACCAATTCACCTGGCATCCTTGAGGTGACCCATGGTGACCTTATAACCGCGACATATAACGACGCAGATGATGGAACCGGCCCGGCGGTTGTTACAGATACCGCCACAGTAGATGGGCAGGTAGCTCCTCCTTCTTCCCTTACTGTTGAATGGTTTGCCACCTCTGTTCAGGAGGCTTACTTCGAGGACTTTGAGGGAGATGGCTCGCCAACATTTGCAGAACTGGGCTGGGATCCAACCGGTGGAAGCAGCGATTGGGAGTTGGATACACCCCAAGGACTGGGCTCTCCTGCTGACCCGAATAGTGCTTTTAGCGGCTCATATGCAATAGGCAATGATATGACTGGCCTGGGATTAGTTCCAGGTGAATACGAATCTAGTTTAGCTGCCAATACAAATTACATTGTTTCACCAGTCATTGACTGCACTGGCTATACAAGTTGCGAACTGGAATTTATGAGGTTCCTTGGCATTGAATCAAGCACATTTGACCACGCGTCCATACAGGTCAGCAATGATGGCGTAGGATGGACTGTAATATGGGATTTCTCTGGCGCAAGCTTCACGGACTCTGACTGGACCCTGGTAAATTATGATATTTCAGCAGTTGCAGACAATGAGGCCACGGTTTACATCAGATTCGACATGGGACCAACCGATAGTAGTGTGGAGTATCCTGGATGGAATATTGATGACCTTATTGTCCAAGGAACAGTAATCGGGGGAACAGATGACAATTATGTTAACTGGACATTATCTGCGGATGACGGTGCAGGTGACAATGACGTATCACATTACAACGTTTACAGGGCAAATAATGCAGCTGGCCCATGGGATGCAGGTGCCTTAATCGATAGCGTCCCTGCAGGCACAAACAATTATGTGGACCTTGGAATGGGTGAATTTGACGGAATTAATTGGTTCTATGTTATCAGAGCAGAAGATATGGTTGGCAATGAAGAATTGAACACAGTTGCAGTTCCTGAAGTTCCTTTGTTCAATGTACCCCCAAGTGTTCCAAACACACCAGCACCAAGCAATGGCGCAATAGGTGTCGGTCTTAATCCGACAATGAATGTTAATGTTGCAGATCCAAACGGCGATATATTGGATGTTCATTTCTATGATGCTTCTGGACCAACCTTGATCGACACGGATTTCGGTGTGCCCAGCGGAAGCACTGCTAGTATCAATTGGAACGGCCTTTCAGCAGACACAACTTACAACTGGTATGCCGTTGCAGACGATGGTGAATTTACTACCCTGTCCCCTACATGGAGCTTTACTACAATGGACACCACGCCACCGGGCCCAGTTACTGGCCTTACTGTGGATTGGTGGGGCACCACCTCAGGGACTGCCATGAACGAAGATTTCTCAGGTGGAATTCCCGGAACCTGGACAGTAATAAATGGCGGAACCGGAACTGGCGCGGCTGAAACCTGGACAACGGCCAATCCCGGTGCTAGAGCAGCGAGCGCCCCGATTACTGACCCATTTGCAATTGTCGACAGCGACGAACTTGGCTCGTTTGATATGGACGAACAACTGATAACAGATAATATTGACCTGAGCATGGCCCTTTCAGCAACTCTGGAGTTTGACCAGTACTTCTATTATTATTCCCTTGGCGGTGATGAATATGGTGATGTGGACGTGAGGTCCTCAAACACCGGTGGTTCATGGGTTAACGTATTCCAGAATCATGGGGCCAGCAGTTCGAATCCCGACCATCAATCCATAGATATAACAACAGAAGCCGCGGGAGCAAGCGATGTGCAGATTAGATTCTATTATTACCAAGCCAATTTTGATTGGTACTGGATGATTGACAATATCCTTGTCACATATGTGGGCGGAGGCACAACCGACGATAACTGGCTCAACTGGACATTATCCGGAGACGATGGTGCCGGAGTCGATGATGTGGATTACTACAATATCTATCGTTCAGATGTTCAGACCGGCCCATGGGACGGCGCACATATCATAGACACGGTTCCTGCAGGAACAGACACGTACATGGACTTCGGAATGGGCGAGTTTGACGGAACAACCTGGTGGTATGTAATCCGGGCCGAGGACATCTGGGGCAATGAGGAAATGAACATTATAGCGGTTCCGGAACCTGGTGTAGTTCTGATGCCTTATGATATTGATATGTCGATATATTCTGCAGGAGACTGGGCATTTGTTTCGTTCCCCATAGTGATATCAGGAAATATAGAAACTATCCTTGATGATTCAATCAATGGAGATGGCCAGACAACCTGGGACGTTGCCAAATGGTGCGATGCCCAGGATGCAGCAGACCCCTGGAAAACTTACCGATTCGGAGTTTCAAGCAATGATCTGGTAACCATTGACTATATGAGAGGCGTGTGGATTCATCTTACAGCCAATGCCGGCGACCAGTTGCTAACAACAGGCGCAACTGGAGATTATTCAGCAGGTGCAGTAAACATTAATCTCTACACCGGTTGGAATCTGGTAAGCTATCCCTCGGCAACAGATAGACTGGCAAGCACAACATTGCCACCGGTTATTGCTGATATGGTTGCATACTATGATGGAGGAGCCGCATATCTGATTACAGATGCACTTCCAACTGCTGTGACATTCAGTGAGG
>JAUWNU010000099.1 GCA_030612505.1 Methanomassiliicoccales archaeon | reverse complement strand
GCCATTGGTCTTCCCTGGGAGAGGGCTGCTTTGGGCTTTCTGACCCAAAGCAGAGCTGACTGCAGGCCTTCTTAAGTCCTTTTTCACGTCAGTTTCTACATCTTCTGCCAGGAGAGCTAACTCGTCTAATTCGTCTAGTGTAGTGTCTGCAATATCCTCTGCCTCAAGCTCTGCTATATCCTCGCTTTCCAGAGAATCGCCTAGAGATGTGAGTTCGGCCATTAGGTCGTCCTTGAAATCAAATTCTTTGTCGGCAGATGTGAAATCATCAACGGCAGTTTCAGCCAGGCGTTTCCTATCAATGGCCTCTCTTATCTCTGTTGTGAAGTCAGCAGCGCTAATGCCAGTTGGTATCAGAAGTTCAAGTTTTGCCTTGTCCTCCGGGGAGATTTTTGCAGCACCCAGCATTTTGTTGCATCTGTCTAATCTTTTCAGCTCCGCTGCATCTAATGGAGGCGCCTCCAAAGTGCCTATCTCCTCAAGGATGTCATCTTCTGTTGCTAGATCCTCTGGTTTATCATCATCAAGGTCCAGCATATCGTCAAGTTTCCAAATTTCATCTGCCAGATCCAGTTCCTTCACCCCAAGATCGCCCATTATGGCGCCCAGGTCATCTGTATCCTTAAGTCTGGCTTTCTTCTTGGCCAACTCTACGATTTTCGGATCTGGCTGCTCCTCATCAAAAACCATTTCCTCTAGCTCTTCCAGCAATTCATCTGGCTTGGTTAGAACTGCCCTCTCAGGCATTGGGCCCAGTTCTGCTGCCCGTTTATAACAATTTGCAGCCTTCTCATGCTCGCCCTGCTTGGTGAAAATATCCGCCTTCAATGCCCAGACCCCTGGATGATTCATGTTGATTCTTGTAACTGCATTGAGACTCTGCATGGCCTCATCTAACTGACCAAGCTTGAAGTGTGTCTCTCCCATGGAAAAAAGGCTTTCAATATCATTGGGATTCTTCTGTGCCAAATCCCTATATCTGGCCAGCTCCAGATCCAACTCCTCTTCTGCATGAACTGTTTCTTTTTTATCGAACTGCATACCACACTCGTAGCAGACCTTCTCCTCAACGCTCATGATAGTAGAACAAAGCGGGCACTCAAATTCCTCCTCCTCTTGTACTGGCACTTCCAGCTCAACAAGCTCATCTGGCTTTGAGTCCAGCCTATCCTGAAAAGTTAAAATTATCTTTATTTTCTGGGCAGATTTTAGACCAATTCCCTCTATCTCCCCCAGTTCATCCACGGTGGCTTCTTTCAGGTCTTCTATATTTCTGAACCCAGCTTCATAAAGAGCCTGGGCTTTCAGATTACCAATGCCAGGCACTTCCTTCAAGAGTGTCAGAGCCTTGACTTTAAGTTGTTCTTCAGGACGTATGAAGCCTTCATGGACCACATCCTCTTTTATTTCCTCGATGGTGTGCTGGGTCATTAGTGTTTCAATATATGGGTCGCTCAATTCTTCACACAGCGTCCTCAATGTCTGAAAATATTTTTCTGATGCCTCACTAACCTTTCCCCTGAGGGACTGGCTCAATGCCAAAGCCAGGAACAAATTTGGTTGATTTGCTCCTAGGCTTTCTGCCCTGGCGAATGATGCCCATGCCTCCTCTGGATTACCGAGTGAAAGATGAACTTGTCCGTACTCAAACCAGTGTTTTGGATTCTGGGGGTCCTTCTGCAGGAATTCCCTCAATCTTGAAAGTTCCGCTTTCGGATCTACTGGCTCATCAGAGTCGGATGACTTATCCCACTTGGCCATGAAATCCTCGGTAAAGCGCTTCTTATTAGGTGCCATAATTTTGCAACGCCCTATACTATTATGTTAATTCGTATGTCTATCTTATTACAATAGACATATATGAGCTTTCTATTCATATTCAATTAACATATATACGTTTTTAGATTATGAATATTACATAATTTTGTGAAATTATTCTGTTAAAATAAGATTTTTTAGAGGATGATATGGTATCTCAATTTTTGCTATCTGGCCAGGGGCTTTGAACTGTATATTCACACCGCCACCTTTCAGTTCATTAACTTCCGGTTTGAGGTGCTCAGTGTTCATCTTTATTATGAGCTTTCTCAAAAATTCTTTCTGGGAAGAGATATCCTCATTCAGAATCTGCGAGTACCCGTCAGTGGGAAAATATCGAACATGCCTGCCATCTCTGACAGAGGAAATAAGGCCAACAGCTAGCATTTTTTTTAGTATCTCGGAAACATGGCTACGGGAAGATTTCGCCTTCTCTTTTAGCATCCCCGGATCCTGACCAGGTTCCCTGACTATCGCCCTGTAAATCAACATGCCAGTAGGTTGATTGAGGAGTGAGAACACCACTATGCTTTTTCTTGAGATTAGACCCGAAGGGCAAAATATTTTTTTCTTGCTGTCAACATGGGAATCCACATACCCTGATTTCACAAGATAGTCTAAATGCCATGATATTGTTGACCTTGATAGTTCAAGTGTCTCTGCTATCTGGCTAGTATTGCTGCAGGGATGGGTGATTAGAAATTGAAAAATTTTTCTTCGATTGGCATTCATGAGTGCGCTTGAAGGCCTGGCTCGGGAGGTGTCCTCCACTTCCTGGGGCTTCACTTCCACTGCCTTCTTCAGTGCATCTCCAATCTTGGGCATAATGCTTCCTCCATTATTCCTCAATCAGGTCATACTCTGTGAGAATCTGTTTTAAAATATAATCTGGATCCAGTGGGCTAATATCTTCCTGGGAAAGCATCTCAACGGTTCTCTGAATGCTTTTGCTAATCCCTGGTGTTAGATTTTTCTTTTTATCTTCTGGTAAATTAGCCAGCTCCTTTTCCATTCTTACCTTGAGGTTTACCTTTTTGCTTGGCATCTCCTTAGCCAGATGTGCCTCTTGAACTATCAGGCCGCTGCCCCTGACTATCTTGTAGGAGTGCCAGAAATGGCTATGCCTTGAGCTTCGGCACTTGATTATCTTCAGATCCCGGAGCTCCGGGCTTTCATGGCTCTTGTACCTCAGATGAATAACATTATCAGCCAGATACATGGGAATTACTAAATCCGGGCCTGATAGATCACCCATGACGCCATGTTCCTCCAGGGTGCATACCACTGTGCCTATCTTCCTGTTTTCCCTGAGCAAGAATGATACTAAATCACGCTGTTCATACTTCTCCTTGACAGACCAAAGAACTGGCGTAAGCGGGTCAATTACTATCCTGGCATTGTAGCCTCGCCATTCATCCACAAAGCCAGCAAGCTCGGTCTTGATAAAATCTGAAAATTGCTTTCCCCCGGCATCAACAAAGACCATTGAGCCCTCATCAATATAGTCCTCAATTTCAGGCCATCCCATCTCTATGACCTCTTTAATTATTTGCTTGGGTTCCTCGTCCAGGGTTATGAAAATAGCATCCTCACCCTGTTCCACGCCTCGCTTGAGGAAATAGGTGGCTAAGGTTGTCTTTCCGGCACCTGAAGAGCCAATTACAGCAGTCACGGTATTTTGATTGATTCCGCCGTCCAGCAAATTGTTAAGTCCATAAATTCCGCTCTTAATCTTTTTCATGGCCAGTGGTCATCACCGCCTGAGTTGTTCCAGTTTTCTTTCTTCTTTGGTGGCCTTCTTGAACTCACGATAATGTGCCTTGCAGAGCTGGGCCCTTTTGCCCTCGCCTTCCATCTTCTTTTCCAAGGCATCCTTAACCTTCTTTCTGGGCATTGAGCGTTCGCCGGCTTCATCACAGCCAGAGATATGGCATGTTTCAGCTGGTTCTTGTTTCCTGCTTCGCCTCATAATCTCACAATCTTACATGACTTCAGATATATTAAAGTTTATTGCTGGCGTTTATAACAAAGGAGTGATAGTCGCATACCGTGCAGATGTAACCAAATGAAATCAGAATGTCAGGTCCTGATAATTCAGGTGTGCGACAGCCTTGCATAAACATACTGGCCACCTCCTAATAGGACAGATAAAGGCCAGGTCGTTTATTGTATCGGGCCAAGAACACTCAGGTCTTCAGGCCTGAGATGAATTGGCCACAAATACAATAAACGAGGAATCCGCCATGCACCGTACGTCTCCTATTTTTGACTGTAATTTACGTTCAAAATGTCAAAAATAGGATATATGCAAGCATAGAAAATCAAAGTCAAACAGACTTTGATAGTTAGGTGTATGAACAACGATACATCGTTGTGAATTGAGTGAAAGCCGCAGGATTTCAGTCTGGGCCTATAAAGGTAAACATACAGTCACAAAGGAACTGGCAACTATTCTGTAAACACAGAAACGCCAGCTCCTTCAGGGGCTGGTAGTTTACGGGGCATGTTTTTTAGACCCCTGAGCATTCCAGCATTCAATGGATATTTATCTTGTGGGGGCAACTGCCGCTATTGTTACCTCGGCACTCTGGACAGTAAATGCGATACTGTTCACATCTGCTGGAAAGCGCATTGGCGCAATCAGCGTGAATGCCTGGCGGATTTTTCTGGCTGCCATTCTTCTCTGGATTACGCATCTGCTCATGACTGGCGAGGTATTTCCTGTGGGCAACAGTGAACAATGGTTCTGGATAGGCCTCAGTGGAGTGATTGGCCTGGGCATTGGAGATTTCGGGCTATTTGCCAGCTTTGTGATAATAGGCACACGCCGTGCTGTCCTGATTATGTCACTTTCAGCGATTTTTGCATCCATTGCTGCATTCTTCCTGTTTAACGAGATTCTCAGCATTGTTGCTTTCATAGGTATTGCAATAACACTGACCGGTGTGATAACCGTTCTTCTGGAAGATGAAACAAAATCTGATGAGAAAAAGCTAACTAGACAGGAAAAAATAAAGGGAATATCCTTTGCAATGATTGGGGCCATAGGCCAGGGTCTCGGAATTGCCTTCCTGAAAAAGGGAATGCTCCTTTATCCAAATGTCACGGACATTCCAGGAGTGATGGAACTGGCCATTGCCTCGACACTTATCAGAATGATTCTGGGTGCACTCTTTGTCTGGGGAGCTATCACAGTCATGGGAAAGCTGCCGGACATCAAAAAGGCCTTCAAGAACAAGAAGGGCATGAGATACGTCACAATAGGAGCATTCATCGGACCATTTGTCGGGGTTACGCTGTCAACAGTGGCTGCCTATACTATCCATGTGGGAATCGCTCAAACTCTCATGTCCCTGATGCCAGTTATGATTATTCCACTTGTTTGGTTCCTTTTCAGGCAAAGAACCACTTGGCAAGGTATTGGTGGGGCTATTGTTGCTGTGATTGGTGTGGCTGTGCTGTTTTTGGTTTAGGCGAACTGCAATTAGAAATCATTATATCAGAAAAGAGTATCCAGCGAAAATACAGAGCATCCGGCCAGTGTGTCGAATGATGTCTGGGCCCATGGGAACGAACTGTGCTTATTATTTGACTTATATCCAGTTCGGCGGAAGTTTACAACAATATATTTGCAGAAACTCCGATTTGCCGTTCTCAGAAACTCCATTTAGCCTGTGCCCAATCCAACAATGATAAATACAACTTTTTCTTTCCCACCTCTATATATTTGATTGGGCCCATGGGCTAGCTTGGCCTATACTTGTAGCTTTGGGAGCTATAGACCCCGGTTCAAATCCGGGTGGGCCCATCCTATTTTTGGTTCAAATCCACCCGTTATTTACCCTTTTTTGGTGTTTTTTTGCTAGTTTTTTAATTTAGAATTAACCCGTTAAAAGACCATAGGGTGAAAGGTATCAGAAGTATTTCTGCAATGGGTGTGAGAGGTGGTTTCAGTAGTATTTCTGAAAGGGTACGGAGCAATGACTAATACTGTGTTGGTGGAGGGGGTGGCGGCGGCGGTTCAATTAATCAATTACCTTCCACCACGTCTCGACCGATGATAAGAACCGCTGGATCCGTGGGTTTTACCATATTCCCTACTGCGATGGATTTCTTGTTCTAAATTTCCATCTCTGTCATAAACTTTTTCTGTTTCATATTCTGTTGTTGAAGGCTGTGGGTCCGAATAATATTCCTCTACAGTATATTTCTCCTCCCAATTAGATAACACGGTATACCAATATTTATCAAAATGCTGCATTAATCTGACAGTGTAATCCAACTTCTTTTTCAATTTAAATGAATATAAAACATAAATGATTAAGATAAGGGAGGGTATCATAATCATAATAAAATAAATTAAAGAATCTGTGGCATTATAACGGTTCATATAAAGGTAAATTAATGCAGCTAATGGTAAGAATAAAAGGATAACAAGAAAGAATTTGAAAAGGTTCGTATTTGATTCTAATCCATCCAATTTATTGTTTATGAATCTATTGTCAATTTTGCCATGAAATATATGCCTGACCTTATATGCTTTCTTTTGATGATTTGTTCTTATTAAATCCTGTTTTACCGTTTCGATTTCATAAGAATTGATTAAGTAATAATCTTTAGTTTCTTGGCGATTAGCAGTGTGAGTAATTGTCCTATAGGGCATTTGAATCTAAAATTAGGTATAACTCTAATATTTAATAAGACTATGCAAGCCAAAAACAATTTATAAAAAACATTAGTTATCCCTAGATAATGGGAAAAAACAGTTTTAGGTTGTCAATAATAGTCGCCATATTTATATTGATTGCAAGCCAGTACATACCTTTTTCATATTCTAGCAATGAACATGTCTTCAGCGAAACTAATTCTGAAGAGGCATTAGTATCTTCAAGAGCCTCTAATTACATTAAAGTTACATATCCAAACGGTGGAGAGGAGCTCGCACCAGGGTCATATTATTCAATAACTTGGGATTCAAACTATGAGGGAAATGTTTCTGTTGTATTAATGAGAGATAATTCTTATGGTTATACAATTTCTTCTAAAACACCTAATGATGGCCATTATTTGTGGAAAGTTCCCGTTAACCACATATTTCACACCACTTGTGCTATCCACGTATACGACATCGACAATGAAAATGTTCAAGATACCAGTGATGGATTCTTTTCTATAAAAAAACCAGACACAATGAAAATTACCCGTCCAGATTATATCTTAACTAGGTATCGAAGTGGAACCAGTTTGGATATCTGGTGGGAATCTAGCATCAATGGTAATATTGCTATTGAGCTTTATTGGTCGGATCCAGGTAATATATTTGACACAACAATCACCTCAAGCACAGAAAATGATGGGAGGTTTTCTTGGGCCATCCCAATAGATCAGATGGAGGGTAAATATCGGATAAAAATTTTCGATGTTAATAACCCCGATATTAATGATTATAGTCAGCCTTTTCGAATATACTGGCTGGATTCTGACGATGATGGTGTACCCGATGTATTGGATGCATTTCCAAATAATAAATATATAAGCACAGATACAGATGGTGATGGATTTGCTGATGATTGGAACGAGGATTTCTATATACCAGACGATATTGAGTATCAACTTGATGCTTTTCCCAATGATTCATTAGAATGGTTTGATACAGACAATGATGGCAAAGGTGATAATTCTGATACATTTCCTTATGTACACAAAGATTTTTTGTACTCCAAACCAATGATAATCTTTTGCGTTTTTTATATACTTGGTTTCCTTTATTTATTATTCTTTTGGAAGCAGTTAGATAATAATATAGTAAAACAAAAAAATAAATTAAAATCATTTGAAAAAAAGCCAGAGTAAATTATTAGATATTCCAAATTAGATATTCTTCAAAGATGGAATAATGGGGTTATTTTATACAATTGTGGGAGTGCCACGTATTATTATTGGATACATTGTGTCTTATTTTTTGGTGACATTTTAGGAATAATTGCAATGATAATTTGCGCTATTATTCTTACAATTATTTTCTATTATTTTGAGGTATTAACTTCCACCAAACCATCAATTTGATTGCATATTCATCTTTTGGGAGTTCGTCGGGTTCAGATAGAATGACTTTGCGAATTGGAGTATCCCTGGAGTAATCGCATCGAACAATCTTTTTCAGTGGTCGAAGGTCTACCATTTCCATGTTAGGGCTCCCACACATGATTTGTGATTTTTAATTAAGTCAATTTTTTTCTGTAATGCAATGGAACCGCAGTTGGCATAATTCCAGTATCCAGAAACATCTGATACTCTTCTGAATATTGATATGCTCTCTTTCCAAATATCGCATACTTCACTATATCGTGTAGCCGCTCTTCTTTCTCATCCTTGGTTAATTTTCTATATCTATCATTGTAACCAAGGCCTTCAACTCCATTTAGTTCCAGCTCAAGTTGTAGAAGACGTTCTATTGTTTCTCGGCAGTAATCTGGATTAGTCAGAACTTTTTCTTCCAATGAAGTTAAAATTGTAGAAATACTTCCAGCAAATTGATTATCTCGGAAAAAGCAAACAAATGGCTCTATTACTTTGCCTCTTACCCTTTCGTCTGAAATCTCAACGCATGGTGCTGTACAATTCCCACAAACCATAATCCCCACCTTGGAATAATTTTGATTGTAAACTACCAGCCCCTAAAG
>JAUWNU010000044.1 GCA_030612505.1 Methanomassiliicoccales archaeon | reverse complement strand
CACCTAATTATCAAAGCCATATGGCTTTGATTTGATATGCTAGAAAATGTACGGTATGCGGCGGATTCCTCGTTTATCGTAGTTTTGGCCAATTCATCTCTGGCCTAAAGACCAGAGTGTTCTTGACCCACTACAATAAATGGAAACATAGTAATTTGGACTGAAAGTATTGATAATACAAATTATCATTTTTATAGAAATATAACCAAAGGAGATACAATTAATTTTGCAGGCCCAAATGCCGGCTCAATCTGTGATGTTGAGAATAATAATATAGTCTGGACTAATGTTAGTTTTCTTGACCATGACCCTTATTCATATCGGGAGCTACATATCTACAATATTTCTTCACAAACGGATTCAATTATTGCATCTAATATTACTGGTTCATTATATTCACACCCTCCTAAAATTAGTAATAATCTTATTGTGTGGCAAGGTAAAGAACCAGATACTGGTGACCTTTGGAAATCCTCTTTCTTTTCATACAATATTATCAACAAAACAACAACGGTACTTTTGACGAACATAACTCATGGTTCTTTATACGGTTTTGAAGGAAATAACATGTTATACAAGCATATTCAGAATAATTGGTCAGTGTTCAACATAATAAACTCGTCTGTATATCATTTGGGAAATCCTACTGTATCAAGGCAATGGCTACCTGACTATTATATTTCAAAAGCATCGCTATCTACTGACTATGTAATGTTTTATGCATATGTTCAACCCGAAGGATTTAACCAAACAACTGATGCTGATGCTAATTTGTGGTTCGATTATGATAGAGGCTGGTTTTTATTTAATCTTCATACGCAGGAATATGAAATGATATCGGAACCAGGACATGAAAGAATATGGCCAGATATAGAAAATAATTTTGTGGTCTGGTGTGGAGAAACAAATGAAGGCAATAAAAATGTATATCTTTATAACATTTCGAACAAAACTGAAATTAATATTACAGATGATGAGATATCAGAATCCAAACCCAAAATATCGGGAAATAATATTGTATTCAGAAAATCAATTGATGGTTCTCAGAGCCTGATATTATACAAACTAGCATAAGTCTTGATAGGGGATTAGCGAAAAAAAGGGGTTTATAGGCCCTGGGGGATTTGAATATTGGGCTGTGAGGGAATCGATTCCTACTCTTTTTGTATATCGAAAAAAGCTTCGCGTTTTTCGCGACACGGATGAAAACTTCCAGTTCTCATCCTATCGCATATTTTTTATAATTGCAAAACAGCAAATAAAAAATATGCGAGGAACCGGAATCTCGACCAACCAGTATATCTGGCTAGCGTTCGAACCGGCGAACCACTAAGGAATAGATCTTGAGTCTATCGCCGTAAGCCTGCATCAATATCGCTGTTCGGCTAACGGTTAAGTCGCAAACAGGTATGTTTGTATATATTACCGAGAGCCAATGAACTCCAAAACCGATTGCTCGGCCAGCGACTTAATGCAATTGGCCAGGCTTGGCTATCCTCGCATTGCGTGTTCCGGCTGATAGCGTATCCATACATAAGTTTTTGTGAGTTTGCACTAAATCAATAAATCTGGCTATAATCAATTGCTACAAAATTTATTGTCCAGTCAATAGAAATGCCCTGGCAAATAACATTGAACTCTGGGTATCCTTTTTTTCATTTAATGAGTTCAAAAATGATTTCAGGTAAATAATTCCTGAAAGGCTTTCATTTGTCATTTCCATATTGAATGCATCCAAGTTCAATTGACTAGACATGGCAACGGCAATAATGAGTCACTATTTATAATTATCTGACTGTCGCCATAATTTAAGAATAGGTTAATTTTTTATTATTTTTATATGCAAAATAATGTTATATAATGGAACTTGTTTTTTTTTAAAATAATTTCAAAACATTTTTCCAAGTAGACTTAAACATTTATACCAGTTGCTCATTTCAGGATTCCCCAATGGGCCGGTGGTCTAGGGGTTATTCAACCCTGGCTGCTGCATTTGCCAGGTTGGACTCCATATGACGTCGCCCTTACAAGGCGAAGATCGACAGTTCAATTCCGTCTCGGCCCATCAATCTTTTTTATTGGCTAGTTTCCAGTTCACGTATGAATTAAACTTGAACTTTCGGCTCCATAAAAGCTCTTTCAATCTCGGATATTGCGCTATCATCCCTCATTCGACCATAATAGGTCTCAGTAGTGACTGTAGTCTTATGTCCCATAGCTTTGGATACTGCCTGTAAATTTGCACCATTAACCTTTACTATTTGATAGAATGGTGAGCAGTAATCCTTGATTTATCATAATCTAATCCAGAGATACTCAACTAGTAGACACGGCTATTAGTATCCGTTCCAAGCCCCATTAAATCAAGATATAGTTCGTTGCCTTTCCAATTGATGTCACAAAAATAGGTTAAAAATGAATTATCATCCAACCGTAATTTAGAGCCGAAGTCTGCAATAACATAGTTTCCACCTTTAAGAACCCTCCAAGTCCCTGTACTAATTGATCCATGATTATCCCAGATGTAGGTTCCGTCTGCTTTGAATTCCCATATTTGCATATTGTCTGCATTTGCGGACGTGGTTCCAAATATTGTTGATGTTGAGACCATTTTCCATTTCCCTATTATGGTATGATTTTGGGGATTTAGATACACAACACCACTCGCTAAGATAACAATAAAAATAATAATTAATACCAACAACATTTTTTTAGTCGCAGGGGGCTGAGAATTCCAATTAAGTATTGGATTATTGTTTCTAGTTTGAGAAGCAGTAGGCGAATCATTTACGATACAATCCATACATTTTACCCTGCCGTCTGGTATTTTTTTCCCACAACTATTACAAAAGGCCATTTTATTCCCTCTAACGTTCAATCAACCTCAACTGTCGTGTCAAGGCTATTGAAACAAATAATGCACATAGAATTATTGGGATGCTAAAACCCGGAATTCCTCCAGATTCAATTATTGTAATTTTTTCCCCATACAAATAATCACTATTATCATCAGTTTCCTCGATATTAAAATCAGTGGGGGCATATGATATGGTTATATCAATTTCTCCGGGGGTTCCAGAGTAAGCACTCGTACCCATTCTTGTGTTTGTTATCCACGATTTTGTTAATTCAATTCTATCATTTGCTGGAACTTCAACCTGTTCAAAGGCATGAAGCATGATTAGGCTATCACTCACTTCCCCATTATCATTAAGTGCTGGGCCATTAATGCTTATCCAAACATCAGTATAATCTGATGTTTCAGTTCCACTATTTTCTAAAACTACTGTTATTATTATCGATTCTCCATAAACAACTTCAGAAATATCATTTCCATCAAAATCGGTTACTGTGTATTCGGCGGATAAAATAGCATTATTTGGTATTGGCTGATATATTGGCAGAATTAAAAATTCACTTGGATTAGATGCAGTTAGAGTTACTGTTTCAGAATTTGAATTACCCTGACTGTCTCTTATCTCAACAACATAGGTTCCCCAGCCATCTGTTAATGCCCAATTTTGACTGAAGAAATTTGTTTCTAGTCCCCAGGCTTCGACATATTCTGATTCGTATAGTACACCATTGATATACCATTCTATTGTCTTTCCCTGATTTGTATTGTTTTCAGCACCAACGCTTAAGAACGGGTCATCATCAGCTCTTGTGTTAGTCCCAATACTCATAAGAATCAAAACTATCACAAAATACATGATTATTACTTTTCTTGCCATTTCTTCCACCGCTATACGGAATCATATTTTTTATATTATATACTTCCTAAAAGGAGAAAAGAAGAACGAACCACCGCCCAAACCAATATAAAATCCAACCCCAATATTCCCTCGGTGATTGCATGCAAGATGAAATCGAAAAGGGCCGCAAGTTCCTGAAGGCTGTTGATTACGAAGAACTGGAGAAAAAATTTGGCGATCTTAAGACTGACCAGCAAAGTGGGGTTGCTCCGCCGCCTCTTCAGAAACCATACCCCGAAAATGCTGTTCTTATAGATTTGGTGGAGCCTGATAATTTCACATGTGGTACTGTCCCACTGGCACAGGCCATTGGCTCTCGAAAAAGCCACCGGAATTTTACCGATACCGCGCTGTCTCTTGAGGAAATATCATTCCTACTCTGGGCCACCCAGGGTGTTCGTGAAGTCGATGCAAAAAAAGTCTGGACAAAACGTATTGTTCCATCCGGGGGCGCCAGGCAGCCCTTTGAGACCTATCTTATTGTGAACCGGGTTGAAGGCCTTGAGCCGGGCGTTTATCGGTATCTGGCCATAGAGCATAAATTATTACATGTTTCTGATTCTGGTGATGATCAGGTAGAGAGAATAGCTGAAGCTTGCCATGGCCAGGGATTCTGTGGCAAATCAGCAGTGGTATTCGTCTGGGCTACTATTCCATATCGCACAGAATGGCGGTACAGTGTTATGTCTCACAAGGATATAGCAATAGAGGCAGGTCATGTATGTCAGAATTTATATCTGGCTTGCGAGGGCATTAGGTCTGGAACCTGCGGTATTGCAGCTTATGACCAGAAACTTATTGATGCGCTTATCGGAGTTGATGGTAAGGATGAATTTACTGTTTATCTTTCACCAGTCGGTAAGGTTGCCTAAAGCTGTCTGGCATTTCCCAACCCACAATTTCATGCCCATCTCTTCATACAATTTCAGGGCTTCATTATAACTATCCTGGGCCTTCTGGCCATCTTCTCGGGCCTTCCACATCTGGCCCCTTTCATATTTCACCCTGGCGCTCTCTTCAATATTGCCTGTTTCTTCCAGTATGGTCTCGGCCTTTTCAAATGCCCCAACTGCGCCTAGCCAGTTTCCATTTTTAGAATGTATCATGCCCATTATGCGATTGGCAATCCCTTTCTCTCCCATTGCGCCCATCTCTATTGCTATATCCATGGCTTTCATTATGGCATCCTTGGCTTTTTCAGCATCTTCAAAGTCCAGGTATGCTTCTGCCAAACCACCATAGGCATAGAAGGTAGGAAATTTAAATCCGGTGTCTAAGCAAATTTTGAGGCCTATGGAATAATACTCTAGTGCCTTTTTTACTTCTTCCCTCTCCTTGTACACGCTTCCGATATTGTTATAGGACATTGCAACGCCGGCCCTGTCGCCGATATCCTCTCTTATCTTCAGGCTCCTCTCATGGTATTCCAAGGTTTCATCCAGATCATACATCTTTTGATGCATAGTTCCAATATTGTCTAAGGAATCTGCTATTCCACTCTTATTGCCAATTTTCTCCTCGATAGCCAGACATTTTTCATGACAATCCAGTGCCTTTTTCATCTCACCCCGGCCACTCCAGTACAGACCAAGATTGTTCAGGGAATCCGCAATACCGCTCTTATTGCCTATCTTTTCTCTTATGGTTAGGGCTTTGTTATAATATTCATATGCGCCATCCAAATCACCTTTAATGTGATTCATTACGCCCATATTGGCCATTGTTGTGGCAGTTCCCTTGAAATCATCAATACGCTGGCTGGCTTCCAGGCTTTTTCCATAATACTCCAGAGCGCCATCTATCTCCCCCTTGCTGAATTTAAGATTGCCAACAGCTCGGAGACCCGTGGCAAGGTCCATATGATTTCCTTCCAGTCCCTCGAATATACCAAGGCCTTCCAGGAAAAGCGGCAGCGCTTCGTCAAGTTTACCAACCCGATAATTGGCATATCCCTCTGCGACTTTGACTCTGCCCCTTTCTATGTTAATATCGTCGCCAATAAGTTCCATGGCTACTTTTAGTGGTTCCAAAGAGGCTTCAAACTCGCCTCTCTTTTCCATGGTTTCGCCTATTTTTCTGTGCATGCGTATTTTCATCTCAGTTTCCTGGGATCCATTCAAAATCTTTTCAAAGGTTGAGCTGGCATCATCATATTTGCCAGTCATTATCTGAATATCTCCTATGATTTCCAGAATATTCCATTTTTCAGTTCCATCCAGACCTTCAAAGGCACTCAGATAGAAATCCAATGCCTCGTCGTTTTCATAACATGCCCGGGCAGCATCAGCGGCCTTGATAAGATATCCAATTGCCCTTGGGTCCTGAGCTTCATGATAATGGTATGCCAGGTCTCCCAGAACTTCATCTATGGTGCTAGAGTGTATATCAACAATAATATCAGCAATCATCCTGTGATATTCCTGGCGCAATTCCAAGCCAAGGCCCTCATAAAGAACATCACGAGTCTTGGCATGGTCAAATTGATATTTCTCTCCAAGATAATGAATTAGCTGGTGTTTCTTCTCTATATTGCTGAGATCTTTCAGAAGCTGGAACTTATTCAGCTCCATAACCTTGCCTACAATATTGGATTCGAATTCCTGGCCGATAATGCTGGCACAATCAAGTATGTCCTTCTGGTCTTGGTTCAGCCTGTCAAGGCGGCGCTTTATGATGTCAAATACTTTTGATGGAATATCCAAATCCTTCATGTCAGTGACAAGTATCCAGCCTTCTTCTGTTTGGCTAATATGCTCATATTCGGCCAGTAATTTCACAACTTCCAGGGTATAAAGAGGGGTTCCACCGCTCTCCTCAAATATTCTGTCAATAACATCCTTATTCATCATGGAACTTCCAAGGGCACTATTTACCAAGGCATCGGTATGTGTCTGGTCCAACCTGGCCAGGTCTATTGTCTGAATAAGCTCCTCCCTGGTCATATTCTGCATGGTTGTTACTAATGGGTGTGAACGCCCGTCATCTGACTGGATTATGTCCTCTGGCCTGTAGGTTCCTACAATAAGAATGCGGTTCTGTTTGGTATTTCTGGCCAAATAATGTAATAAATTTAAAGTGGTAGAATCGGCCCACTGTAGGTCATCAAGGAATAAAAGTAAAGGGTGCTCAGATGAGCTTCTCTGCAAGCCCAGCAGAATATTATCAAACAAATTTTCCTGTCTTATCTGCGGGTCATCTACGAGAAATTTTCCATCATATTTTCCACTTGAGATTAGTTCTGATATTGTGTTTTTCGCGTCCTGGGCTTGTGTAACATTGCCTGTCCAGGACTCCAGACCTGGTTCAATCTTCTCTAAAATATTATCCATTTCCTCAATAAGAAATTCGCTATTTTGACCTTCAATGACCGCCCCCAGGGTGAGTTTTCCGCGTTTTTGCAAAATAATATTATAATCTCCATAGCCTATGGTATTCAAACGACCGAGGCCTCCTTTGTCCATTGCTGCTAGAGAATCTTTAACAAAATTGCCAACCGCAGTAAGCATTCCGGCGAAAATATCCGAATCTAGACTGGTCTCATCCCGCTCAACTTCTGTAACCAAGAGGCCGGATTCATGTATCAAATAGGCAGATATTATCAGCGGCGGCGGATTATTGGACATTATTTGAGAAAGGCCAGCAGACCTCAGGGCGGCCTTGATGGGCAGCAAAGGCACCATATTCTCTGCCAGGCACCAGCCCTGCATTACTTGGACATCGGAAGCTTCAGCCGCCTTAATCAGCTCGGAAACTATCCTGGTCTTGCCAATGCCTGCCTCTCCGGATATCAGGACCACAGAACTTTTTCCTTCCATTGCATTCTTCAAATTTTCCTTGAGTTTGTTTAATTCAACTTCCCTGCCAATAAGCTCTGGCTGTTTTAATGTAAGTTCATCCATTGACATTAATAATAGCATTGGCCAGTAAAATGCTTTCTAAGTATTTTTGTGTAAATATTAATACTTCCTACTTTCATCATAGTCTGTGAGATTCTTCAAGGACGGGGAAAAAGAGCATGTCGGGCTCTTCTATCTGCACAGCATACTCCAGTCCAGCTTCGCGCTTATCTGGATATACTGGATAATTTTTCTCATGGACCAGGGGTTTTCATTTGTTATTATCGGTATTGCTCTCATGGCAAATGGCCTTATCATGACCGTCCTGGAGATTCCCACCGGAGCACTGGCTGATGCCTTTGGCAGAAAAGGATCCACCATTCTTGGATTTGTGGGATTTGCTATTGGAATGTTAATTATTCCAAGTATAACCGACCCGGTGCAATTAATCATAGTATTTGCGGCCTGGGGACTGCCAATCACACTTATTTCCGGTGCCTCGGAAGCCTGGGTTGTGGACAATCTCAAAGCTGTGGGACGGGAAGACCTCATTGAAGATTTTTTCACAAAGGACCAGTCTATCAATATGCTTGGCTTCATTTTCGCATCTATATTAGCTGGCCTAGTGGTAAAATACTGGGGCATGGACATGATATGGTATGTCAGCGGGATTTCCATGCTGGCCACTATTCCTGTGCTAATGCTCCAGAAGGAATATTTCGTTCCGGAGAAGGTTAATTTCAGAAATACAATGAAACAGGCAGGCCAGAATATCAGGGAAGGCGCAAGGTTCAGCATCGGTGAAAAGCAGGTTCTCTATCTTCTTATTGCAGTGATATTCATTTCCATTGGCAGCGAATTTGTCATGGTGCTCAAGCAGCCATACATGGAACTAATGGGCATACCCAGGGAGTTCTTCGGATATCTTGCTGCCATAGGTTCGGCAATCTGCGTTGGAACGCCTTTCCTTGCCAAGGCAATTAGCCAGAGAACTCAAAATAAGAATCATTATCTGGCCATGCATACCCTGATTTTCGCGGCTGTCATGGTAGCCGTAATCTTCGTCAATATGGCCTGGCTGGCAGCCCTGGTGCTTATCATATTGAGCATCAGATGGTCTATGTTCAATCCGATATTTGAGCCGTATTTTCAGAACATTTTACCTACAGAAATAAGGGCCACAATGGGCTCTTTCAAGAACATGGTCTTTGCAGCTGGCCTGCTGATTGGAGACGTGATTCTTTCGGCATTCACTGATACTGTTGGCCCTGGTAATATGTTGGTTCTGGGTGGCCTCATAACTTTACCGGCCATACTGTTCTTTTTTACAGCTAAAAATAAGAATTCATCAAAAAATCAACGATTATAATTTCCCCGGCGGGCCTTGCTGCCTGGGCTTGCCTGGCCCCTCTGTTTAGGGCGTCTCTGGCCCTGTGGGTTACGCGGCTTTCTGTTCCTTTTCTGAGAATACGATTTTTGGGAGGGTCTAGTTTGCCTTTGAGGCTTTGGCTCCACGGGTTTCAACTCAACTCTGGTCAGGTACGGCCTTTCATCAACTATGGGAATCGGCTGCTTGATTAGCTTTTCGATATCTCTTATGAACGGATGCTCTTCCGGGCTGCAAAGTGATATGGATATGCCGCCACTGCCAGCACGGGCGGTCCTGCCAATGCGGTGGACATAGGTCTCAGCAACATTTGGAATATCATGATTTATAACATGGCTTATGCCCTCAACATCAATTCCCCGGGCAGCAATGTCTGTTGCAATTAGCACCTTGACTCGACCTGCTTTAAAGCTCTCCAGGGCCTTTTCACGAGCACTCTGCGTCTTGTTTCCATGTATGCCCAGTGCCTCTATATCTGCCCGTGCCAGCAACTTGACCAGCTTATTGGCCCCATGCTTGGTGCGGGTGAAAACCAGTGCCCGGGTGACGTTTTGGTCCTTGAGGATATTCATCAAAACCGTGGATTTTTCTTGCTTTGTTCTAACATTCATTAATCGCTGGTCAATTAGTTCGACTACTGGTTTTTCGGGTGTAACATCGACCCGAACTGGATTATGGATCATGCTTTTTGACAGCTGGATTATCTTTGGAGACAGGGTGGCTGAAAAGAACATTGTCTGCCTTTTATTTGGAAGATGTCCTAGAATTCGCCGAACATCGGGGATGAATCCCATGTCCAGCATCCGGTCTGCCTCGTCCAGCACGAAAAATTCTACTTTTTCCAGCTTGATATAGCCCTGATTTATTAGGTCCAGCAATCTGCCAGGTGTCGCAACCAGAATATCAACTCCCCTGTTCAGGCTCTTGACCTGGGAATTCTGCTTAACGCCGCCAAATACAACCACCGAATTTACATCGAGGTATTTGCTATACATGTTCAAATTCTCATAAATCTGAGCTGCCAATTCTCTAGTTGGCGTCACTATCAGGGCCCGTACAAAGCCGCGTTCACGCCTACGTTGGTTCTTGGCCAGATGCTGAATAATAGGCAATGAGAAGGCCGCGGTCTTTCCTGTTCCTGTCTGGGCACATCCCAGCAGGTCCCGGCCTGCAAGTAATGGAGGTATTGCCTGCATCTGGACTGGTGTTGGGTTAGTATAATCCATATCGCGTAATGCACGATAGATTGGCTTGATTAAATTGAAATCTCTGAATTCCTGATTACTCATGAATGAACCTTCGATGCCACGGCCAAGAGTGAGTATTATTAGAAGTAATCGGTTAGGGTAAAGACCGTATACTTTACCCCCAGCAAAGGCGCAAACCTTTAATCCACAGACATCTCACCCTGTCCAGATGAGTAAAGAAGAAACCACCACTCAAGGTGTAAAAACCCTTGTTGGCAATCCCAAGAAAGCAATAATGAAATTGGCCTTGCCAATGATTCTGGCAATGTCTGTCCAGACCATCTATAATCTTGTGGATGCATTCTGGGTATCTGGCCTTGGGGCGAATGCCCTTGCTGCTGTTGGTTTGTTTTTTCCGTTTTTCTTCATGATGCTGGCCCTGGCAACCGGGCTGGGTGTCGGCGGTGGTGCTGCAATATCCCGCAGGATAGGGGCTAAAGATAAAGAGGGGGCTGGCAATGTTGCCACACATACCATGGTTTTCATGGTCATTGTATCACTGGCAGTTACCTTTCCATTATTATTACTGGCCGAGCCAATGTTCATTGCAATAGGTGCTGGCACCGGCGAAACCCTTGAGTATACGCTGGCTTATTCAAATGTTCTCTTTGGCGGTGCAATAATCCTCTTCTTTGCCAATGTGGCCAATGCACTTCTCAGAGGTGAGGGGGATGCAAAACGAGCAATGTATGCCATGATGCTGGGCGGTATAATTAATATCATTTTAGACCCGATTCTGATATACACTCTGGACATGGGCATTGCTGGTGCTGCCTGGGCAACATTGATCTCATTGGGTGTTTCTGCTGGTCTTCTCTTTTACTGGCTTTTCATGAAGAAGGATACTTATGTTGATATTGCCATTCGAAAATTCAAGTACAGCAAAGAAATTACCAAAGACATTATTAAGGTAGGCTTGCCAGCATCAGTCCAGCAACTTACCATGTCCATAAATATGCTATTGCTGAACCTTATTATCATCGGGGTTGCAGGCACTGACGGTGTAGCTGTAATTACCACTGGCTGGAGAATACTAACCCTTGGAGTTCTGCCGCTCATGGGCATAGCCACTGCGGTGGTATCGGTCTGCGGTGCAGCTTATGGAATGGGAAAGTATAACAGAATGGACTCTGCACTTAAATATGCCATAAAGATGGGACTGATGATTGTGCTTATTCCGGCGGTGGTGTTTTTCCTCATGGCTGGTCAGATTGCTGCAGTATTTACCCAGGCTGAGTCGGCTGCCCACCTTGCCCCTGACCTCACAAGATTTTTCCTTGTTGCCTGGCTATTCCTACCCACTGTGGCCCACGGTATGCTATCCGGAGCAATGTTCCAGGGTGCCGGCAAGGGAATGAACGCTCTTGTTTTGACACTGTTCAGAACTGTTTTGCTAACGCCAGCACTGGCCTGGTTCCTGGCAGTTCCAATGGGAATGGGCCTGGACGGCGTATGGTGGGGTCTTGTGGTGGCCAATATCTGCGGTTCTGTGGTTTCTTATACCTGGGCCAGGATTTACATTAATGGGCTGAAAAGACAGAAAAAAAGCGCGCCTAAAATATCTGCCAACTAATTATCCCGATCTTGAATCATCACAGGGTTCTTCATCT
Organism: Methanomassiliicoccales archaeon; assembly: GCA_030612505.1. Classification (GTDB taxonomy): domain Archaea; phylum Thermoplasmatota; class Thermoplasmata; order SG8-5; family SG8-5; genus JAGLQM01. The sequence goes on along the minus strand of JAUWNU010000044.1, from coordinate 4,728 downwards.
TCCATTGGTCTAGAATGTTCCGCAGATGGTGCTGTTGTACAGGCTTGCATTGGTTCGCCACAGCAATCTGGCGGCATGCTAGCTCTTATTTGCTTTTTACAATCTGGGCACTCGTATAATTTCTCTTCCATAGTAAACAGAATGACGTCCAAATGGAATAAAACTTCCGTTACTCAATTATCTTGACTGTTTCTCCACCGTGCCTGGACTCTCTGGGCCGCACCCTGACAAATAATGGCACTTGAAGACCTGCGCCGCAAACAATGGCTACACCCAGGGGCAGCTGCTGAATTTCCTCGGTGGTTCCGGCAGTAAGACCTTCCACAGACGATGTAACTGCCTTGAGGTCCAGTGGATTGGTTATCTTCAGAATTATTTGTGTACCACATTGGCTCAGGACATTTTTATCAATTTTCGCGGCACGCTGGGTGATTATGACCATTCCAAGGCCGAACTTACGCCCTTCGGCTGCAATTGTGCGCATGATTTTCGAGCAGGCAGTAGTGCCCTGCTGGGGGCAGTAATTGACAGCTTCATCAACCACAAGAAGCATTGGCGGAATTGCGTTTATTTTTCGCATTTCAAAGAGTGAAGTTACAACCCTGTTGACAATTAGCTCTGCGATATCTGGCTCTGTGCCCTTCATATTGAGGATTGTCATCTTACCCTTTTGAACCAGTTCATCCAGCTTGGTGCCGCGCTCTGCGAAGATTTGAATTTCATCTAGGTATATCAATTCCTGAATAAGCTGGGCATTATTGCTGTCTTCCTGTGCTTCAATAGTTTTAATAACATCCCGCATGGAGAAGGTTGGCTTGTTCGCCCTGATCATCTCAAGAACCTTTTTCAAGGCTGGCAAAGCCTGCCTTGTGTTCTTGACATGGGTGAGGGCCAGTATGTCCCTGGCTTCAAGATTTGATAGTGTAAATCTTAACGGCTTAGCGTCTTTATTAATTTTGGTGTTTGCTGAAAATTCGATAATCTTGTCTGGATAACCCCTGGGAGTAACTCCAAAGGCAGCATTAAATTCGTCATCTGAACCTGGATCCCTAACAGAATTATATTCACCATGGGGGTCAATTATCATGATAGTTACATCATGCTTGAGAAGTTCTTCAATCAATACGCCAGTAATATAACTTTTACCGCCGCCGGTCTTTGCTAGAATACTTACATGTTTTGAAACCATATCATTTATGTCTAATTGTATCTGAATATCGTGGCCCATGAGCATTCCAATATATGCGCCAGTCTTATCATCATGTTTAATTCCAATTACCTTGATTATTAGGTCTTCCTCGGCATGCATGACCGGTGAGCCAGCCTTGAAAGGAATCTTTGGAGTCTGCAATAGGCCCCGCTCATCTCGGTATCCCAGAATACTGATTTTTGCCAGCACTTTCTCTTTAATATCCATCATTTCTCCCTGGGAGAGTAAAAGCGCTTTATCATCTGATAAATTTGTCTTCCGCTCCATGCTGTCAACCTGGCCCAGAACCATGCCAACAGAATCGTGAGGTATCTGAACATATTCTCCTTTTTCCAATGGGGCAGTTACGCTGCATTTAAGGTCTGATGTGCCGACGTCACCATAGATAATTCCAACAATGCCAGTCTTATCATATTTATTGCCAATTTCTTCCTCATGAGCTTCGCTGGGCTGTTCTAATGCGTCGCCCATATCATGAGCATTGTCGCTTACGCTATTGGCATAGTCATCTTCAGAATCATAGTCCATTATATCCCATCCTGTCAGGGGTATATATATAATAGAGCATATAAATGTTTTTGTCTGGATAAAATTCAGAAACATGACCAGTGCTGGTTAAGTTCCCCAATCAAAGAGTCCAACATTGATTTGGTTGCCTGGTTCAATATTTCTTGCGATGAGGGGGGTGAATTAAATGGAGGTGGAGGTGAGAAATGTTTGTAATCCACATTCAGATTATTAGCACCGCAAAATTGAGCCAGCCAACCGTAAATCACCAGATTGCCATAGCCACTTAGCATCATATCAAGAAGATTTCCACTTGTTTTGAGAGAAATATCTCGCACTATATTTGAAACCAGGAAAAGACCGTCATAATCCAAGCCCAGCATGGTCAGTTCATCGGCATAGAATGGGTCTGACCCTCCATTACGAATGCAAAATTGTGGCTTGAATTCTTTAGCTATGGGCTCCAGAATGGTACTCAGAGCCAACTCATATTGGTCATTGCTTGAAAATGGCGGCATGGGAATGTTCACGGTGAGCCCTTGGCCTTCGCCGGTTCCGGTCTCCCAGATGAAACCTTTTCCAGGGTAGAGGGTTCTGGGGTCCTGGTGGATTGAAACAAAAAGTACCTTTGGATTATCATAGAAAATATCCATTGTGCCGTTTCCCTGATGTGCATCTGTGTCCACAATCATGACTCTATCCAGGTTTTTCTTCTCAGTCAAATAGCGGGCTGCAATAGCCACATCATTGTAATGGCAAAAGCCTTCACCATAATCCCTGCCTGCATGATGTAACCCGCCAAAAGTATGGGCTATTTTTTCCCCTTCCAGCAGCAAATTGCAGGCCTGAATTGCAGAGCCGGATATTAGCCGTTGGGCATTGTTTGCTCCCTTTGTTACCGGCGTGTCCAAGGTCAGCCAGCCCTGGGTTTCCCTTAGCTTTGCAATATGCTCTAGGTAGGCAGCATCGTGGGCCAGAAGCAAGTACTCATCAGTTGCAGGAATCGGAGGGATTAGCTGGCAATTTTGCAGTATGCCAGATGTTTCCAGAAGCTTGATGAAGTACCTGAACCTGGAGCCCTTGAAAGGATGGCCTGAACCTAAATCAAATGAGCTGAGCCGCTCACTGTAAAAAATCGGAATTTTGGGCAAGGATAATCCCTAATAACCTGGCCTATGCCGGTCTGCCAAACGGTCTGCTTTTTCTCGATACTGTCTGGACTTGGCCCTGAGCTTGGCAATATCCGCTTCCTTCTTCTGGATACTTGCATCAAGTTTGGCTGCTTTGGCCTTGAACTTTGCAGCCTTGGCCTGGTTCTTGGCATGTTTCTGCATGCTTTTAGCATCTCTCACAGCCTGCTTGGCTTCTTTTTTGGCAACCTTTGCACTTTTTATATTTTCGTCCATATTATCATATCCAATATAGTGAATGGGAGATATAAAGTTTATCTGTGTTGAAATTTATGCTCCTTTATTAACAAAGTCACAAATTCGCTTGGTAGATTCCAAGGTCTTGCTACAATACTTCTCGAGGAAATCATCTGGCAGGCTCTCGTGAAGCGGGATTATCTCGCTGGCAGCCATTGCCTTGTTACCATCAAAATTGCAATAGGACATCCGTAGGGTGAACTCATTCTCCGGGCGCTGGAATGCGGCGCCGGAAATTGTTGCAACATGGTTTTCACAAAGAATTGCATCGCATAATTCCAAGCTGCCATTTATTCCACGCTTTTCAAGATTCGCTGCAATTGGCGTGAAGTCTGGAAATAAGTAGAAAGCTCCTTCTGGATCATGAACCCTGGCCCCTACATCTCTCAGCATCTCAGCACATTGACTGCTAAGCTGGGTGAAAATACGCCTGGCATGCCATAGGTACCTTTCAATCTCAACACTGCCCTTGAATGCAGTAACACCGGCCCACTGAATGGGGCTGCTGACTGAGGTATAGGTCTGGCTTGCAGCATCTGACATTGCGTTCATAAGCCAATCAAGCTTGTCTGGGAAGGCAAACGTTCCCAGCCTCCAACCGCCGCAGGCACACCATTTGGACATTCCGGAGCTGATGATTGTACCCTCAGGATAGTATTTCGCAACAGAAACATGCTCTCCCTTGTGATGCAGTTGACCGTAAATCTCGTCTGAAAGCAGAATAACCTCAAATTCCCTGGCCACATCTGCAATATGCTTCAACTGATCTGCCGTGTAGCTGCCACCATCTGGGTTCCCTGGATAATTGAGAATGACAATTCTTGGGCGATATGTATCATGCTCGCTCTGGCAGAGTTCTTCCAGCTTCTCTGCAGTGAGATGCCATTTTTCTTCAAAGGTTGTGTTTATGAGCTGTACCTGGCGGCCTATCAACTGCGCCTGGGGCACATAGGACACCCAGCATGGCGTTGGGACAACTATTTCGCCGTAGAAAGAAAGCTGAAGTAAATACATCAATACCTTCGAGCCCGGTCCAATCAAAATATTATCGGCAGTTACTGAGACACCGTCCTTCTGTTTATGATGTTCAGCAACCGCAGTTCTGAGTTCCGGCAATCCCCGCACCGGGAGATAGGTTTTCTCACGGGCATACATCTTCAGGGCCTTTACCACGGAATTTGGCACAGGGAATGGCGACTGGCCAATGCTCATATTGAAAACTTCTTTTCCACCCTCACGCAGTACTCGACATCGTTCGCTCATTGCAAGTGTCGGGGACTCACCCAGACCTCGCAGGTTCAGGTTCAACGAAACATGCTTCTGCAGATTCATGAATATACCTCTTTCTACGAAACTGGCAATTCAAGAAACATTTCTGTTTCATAAAATCACCTTATAGCCAGTGGAACGAAAATCTACTTCATAATGTTTGCCTTGAGAAAGCGTAAACTACCAGCCCCTAAAGGAGCTGGCGTTTCTGGTTGATGATATAGATGCCAGTTCCTTTGTGACTGTATGTTTACCTACGTTAGCCGCACACCTAATTATCAAAGCCATATGGCTTTGATTTGATATGCTAGAAAA
>JAUWNU010000129.1 GCA_030612505.1 Methanomassiliicoccales archaeon | reverse complement strand
ACATCCTTCACAGATTCCGCGAGGGACTTGGATTTTTTCTCTGCCATGGATGAATAATAGAGTTCGGGAAGTATTTATAATTAGTGGTTATCAAAATTACAGCCAGGTTAACATAGTCACTTTCTAGAAGTTGGATTACTTCCCTTCCTTCTTAATCAATTTTCTAATATCCTTCTCCTCATCTGGCTTGCCGTCCTCAAGGACCTTGATTACCTCGGCATTGCCCCAGCCGATTGTCCCATTATCTCTGGCATGCAGGCCATAGGGCTGAACCTGAATAACGGTGCCGACCTCTGCATGGGTCTCAGAACTGCTGGTGGGCCCCAGGATTATTCCATCGGCGTAGGAGCAGGTGTATCTCCACAGCATTGTACCTTTCTTTGGATGCTTGAAGGGCTTTACCTCTGAAATGGTCACGTTAATTGTTTTCTTGCGGAGGAACAGGAAGAAGAAGATTATGAGGAACAGGATGATTGGGATTATGATGTATGGGAGGATGCTGGTGGGGTCTGCCGGAGGGTCTTCTCCATCTGGGGGAACATACGGCTCTGGCGCATGAATTGTGAATGCATCAATTGTGTAATGATTATTGTTCTCATCAAGTTCTAAAATTGTATCATCTGGGTCAACAACAAATCTCAGAATATGTTCTCCTTCGGTTGGATTCCAGGTAAATTGAAGGAAATCAGAATTGCTTTGGCCTGCGATTGATGCCACCGTTCCAGACCAGATTTCAATTTCTCCGTCATAAATTGCGAATGGAATAGATGAAACATCTCCCCTGCCGATATTTCCAATTGTGAAGAACATAGTAATCTGGGCAGGATTGCCATCACCGTCTGAAACGTTCACATTTTCAGTCCTTGGATCAACTGGAATGAATTGAATAGTTTCTTCATTGATTGTCAGATCCGGAACATCCGGTGAAAACACATAATAAGAATATGCTCCAGTTCCATACGGGGATCTGTCTGAATGTATATCGTTCACCGATGATACCCAGTAGAAGACTGTGGAACCTATATCCTGATTGGGAATTGTTGCACTGTATTCTCCGGTGGTGGATGAATAGGTCATCTGCGTCGTATTATCTGTTCCATTGTTCACCAGATAGTGAAGTGTCAATGTAGAATCAGAACTTGCTGCAATTGCATAAATGGCCGCAGTTTCACCCCAGAAAACAGTTTCCGGATTCTGACTCACTGAAATAATATCTGCTGGAGAGGGTATGTGAAATATCAAGAATTCTTCATCCATTTTCTCACCAGTATCTGAATAAATGACTGCCTTGATTTCATAGTTCTCATTTAGTGAAAGACCATCACTCCAGCTGATTGTCCTGGTAAAAGTTCCAGCAACACTTAAATTAGTAATATTAAAAGAATCAGATTCCAGAACTCCAGCTGAGTCGCTGAAAGTAAGGTTACAATATCCATTAAATGTTGAATTACCGCCATTTACTATGCTCATGTCAGTGGCCCAGTCATCGCCCCAGACTGCCCAGTCACGGTCTGGATAACCACCTGGTCTGGAAGTTTGGAAATCAAATATTTGAATTTCAGTTGGAACGTCAACAACGATATTGATGGCAACAACCGGCTTGCCGATGGCTCCTGTAGCATTATCAGACTCGGTCACCGGAGGTGTACCAATTGCCTGGATTGCCCCGGTGTATTTCCCGGGCATAGAGGCGGGCATGTCAATTATGTAAAGCACTTTCTGATTCTGCCCAGGGAAAAGTGTGAAAGTCGGAGTCCCGGTATATTCAGGGAAAGAAATGTACTGCGCCAGGTCGCCATCTGCTTCCATGGATATAGACATCGAAGACGGCGAAGTATCTGAAAGAAAAACACGAACGTAAACATCAGTAGTGTTGAACACCTTGGCTTGGAACGGCGTGGCAGTGAATTCTCCTGCGCCTGATATGGCCAAAGAATACCCGGCCTGAGCGCCCATGGGAACCAACGTTAGAACGAAAAGCAGGGCGATTCCAAAGGCCATGAACTTCAATTTCATCATTAATGCAGAATACCTGGGTGTTAATTATATTTTCGATGGCAAAGGCTGAAATCAAAAAAATGAAAATAACGGGGCAGTTATGCCCCGGAAGAGTCGGTTTAAAAAAACCAGATTATACTGATGCCTGGATATAGATAGTTACGCCAGTGTAGGCAAGAGCTGGAAGAACTGCTTCATAATCCAGGTAGAGTGTGTGGTCGGTGGTCTGATCTATAACCAAACCGGGGAAAGATGCCCATTGCGCAAATGGTGGAGCTGTGGCATTCGTCAGAGCTACTGCGGAACTGGTGGCATATTTCACTTCCAGTGAAGGTTCAGCTGCCCAGGTTGTTCCTGTGCCGACATTGTAAAAGCGGTTCTCGTAAGCTGCAGACAGATAGTAAGGAGTGTTTGAGGTTGCAGTCACTGTAAATGCATCTGCTGCATCCATTGTACCTGGTGAACCAACCCATGCGAAGTCCTGGCTTCCACCATTGTCATAGGTCATTTCCAGATACTTGTAGACATTGAAATTAATCGGTGTTGCAGAGGCACTTAATCCTGAATCGTCACTAACCGAAGCCAGGTAACTCCATGTTCCAGCACGGGCGGTTTTCTCCATTGTTACACTGAATATGTAAGAACCAGTCAGGGATGTGTGGTCTGCAGGTGCCACGCAAGATGCAACATTCAGATAAACGCCAGCTGTCGGAAGGACCTGTGCCCACGTTCCATCTATATCTAAATCTTGTGCTATTATTTCCGTATATGTGAATTCATAATTATATTTCGGGTTGTCATAACCGTTATGTCCACTTACAAGAATCTTAATACTCACAGATTTGATATCATCAATCGTATTCACATCAGAAACATTGACATAGAACAAATAGTCTGTGTCTACATCCACATTTGTCACCCATGCGGCTCCATCATTGATTGATGTGCTGGGTAGCAGAGGTGCAATGTTGGCCAATGTGGCACTTCCATTACCATTCCATTCTATGGGCGTAGTGTCCGTCGCAATCACACCAACAGCCATGCTCACCATTACCAGGCTCAACATTATAGTTACTATTCCTTTCATTTTCATAATAGTTCCCCTCCCAGGGAATGTATTGCAGTTATTGTTTTTAGGGCTATATAATAGTTGCCCAATAAGATATTTATACCAGATAATTACTGATTTATATCAAAGAACAACATATTTATATACTCTGCCTCATGGGACTTTCAGATGGCATCGGTAAAAAAGAAAATTGTTAAAAACACTATAGCAAACACCTTGCTGAAGATATCACAATACGTTATCGGCTTCCTGATGTTCCCATTCATTATCAGTCATGTTGGTGTCGAAGATTACGGTATCTACCTTTTAGTCGGCGCGTTCGTGGGCTATTTCGGACTGCTGGACTTCGGCGTCGGCAGTGCACTTGTAAAGTACGTGGCCCAGTACACCGCGAAAGAGGACAATAAATCCATTAATGAAATGGTAAGTTCTTCGTTTGCATTCTACATGGGCGTTGGTATAGTAATTTGCCTATCGATTTTATTCATTGGCACATTCTATGTTGGCTTTTTCAACATGGATCCATCCCAGGCGGATAAAGCCCGGCTCATCGCCTATCTGGTGGCAATCGGGGCGTTGACGTCCTGGCCCATGCGAAGTTTCGCTTCGATTCTTCCTGGCCTGCAGCGGTATGATGTCGGTGCTCTAATCCAATTCACCCGGGCATTGGTAAATGCTGGTGCCACCGTGTATATATTGCTCAATGGTGGCGGAATACTTGACTTGATATTCTGGGGAATTGTGATTGGTGCATTTTCGCAATTGGCCACTGTCATTGTTGTTCAGCGATTTCTTCCATTCCTGGAACTGAAGAAAGAATACATGGGCATGAATGCTATGCGAAAAATATTCACGTTCAGTTCTGTTGTATTCATCGGTCAGATTGTCGGAATGATTGTGCTTGGTACCGATAGGATAGTTATCGGTGCTTTCGTGTCCGTAGCTGCTATCACTCACTATGCAATTGCCAGGAAATTACATGATATCGTTCACGCTGCTTCATCATTACCGGCTAGTGCTCTTTTGCCAGCTGCCACCGAGTTGGAAACCAAGGACAACAAAGCAGCGATTGAGCGCTTGGTATTTAGGGGCGGCAAGTACAAGTGTGCGCTGATACTCGGAGCTGCCACCGTGATATTCGTCCTCGCAGAGCCAATAATCAACATATGGATGGGACCGGAATGGATCTTTATGGCGCAGTCAACCCAGGTTTATATCTCGTACTGGTTCGTGTTTGCTGCATGGGGGGTCATGGGGACGGTTTTGCTGGCACAGGAACGTTTTAAGCCGATAATGACTCTTTTATCCTTTAACGCCATTTTGAACCTAGCTCTCAGCCTCATACTGGTTCAATATTACGGTTTGCTGGGCGTGGTGATGGGAACAGTAATACCATATTTCTTGATTATGCCGATAATTATCCCTTATGGGTTGAGATTGATGAACATCAAATTCACAACATACATGAGGGAAGTAGTTTTGAAAACCTATCCAATGGTGCTGGCCGCAGGCGGTCTAATCTATGGGATTCGGTATATTTTCCCCAATATAACAGATAATCTTCTTGGCCTGGGCGCACTTGGCCTGGCCGGAGTATGCACATATTTCGGGTTGTTCTACCAGTTTGGGCTCTCGTACAATGAAAAGAAGGACATTCGCAGGCTATTCCATAAACGACGCTAATTTTTACATATATTGGGTAAATAGTGAGTTCTTAGTAAATTCCCGAATAGGGTGCAATATTGGCGTTACGTCTATCGGAAAAAACCTAGGTGTTAAAGTATTTTCGAGATACTACATATTTCGAGTTGCTTCACAATAATTTAATAATAAGCTGTATATAACGCTTTGAGATATCTAATGAGCAATACAGAAAAACGATTTATCGAGTGTTATGAGCAATTTGCCAAAGATTACATAAATAATCTGAATGTAATGGACAAATCCCCTAGATTTAAAATTATGCTGTCGGCTTTTGATTATACCCCATCAGAGAACATTTTAGATGTCGGTTGCGGCACTGGAGAATTTCTGGAATTACTGGGGCCAAATGCAATAGGTTTAGATATTTCACAAACCAATATAGATTATGCAAAATCCAAAGGTCTCAATGCGATTCAAGGCAACGCTGAAAGTATGCCATTCGAAAATGATCTTTTTAATCTAATATATTGTGCTGAAACATTAGAACATGTGCTAAGACCAGATAATGTAATGGATGAAATATACAGAATTTTAAAGCCTGGGGGAACTGTAATAATCGTAGTACCTTACAACGAATATCTAAAACCTTACGAATCCTCCAAATATGAATTTACTCATTTAAGGAGCTTTTCAGATGAAAAATTAAACGAAATTCGAAGAAGATTTATCAAAACAAAATTAATCAAAATATTAGTTAAAAACCCAACGTGGGAATTGTTTAAGGAAAAACCATCTAAACATATGATTTCGCCATTAGGTAAGATAATAGAAGATATACCAATCCCGACAATAAAAATGTTGGCGTTCAGAATCAGTAAAACATTTAAGCTCCCTGTATATCAACCGTTATACATGCTTTTAAAATGTCAAAAAAAATTATAAGTCAAAAACCACCATCTCTTCTATTTTTGGATGATAATTATCAAAGCATAGATAATTTATTTGAACTCAGGGGCATCCCTTTAAAAAATAATAAATGAGGGCTCCCCACGCTAAAGCATGGGGTATCCCTACAGTTAGCTGGTGAAGAAAAGCAGTGTAGTTTGAGGAGTTCTTTTGGACTCCGAATCTCTCAGGAGCCATGCACCTGGCATCCTGATTTCTTTGTGGTGCTTC
>JAUWNU010000013.1 GCA_030612505.1 Methanomassiliicoccales archaeon | reverse complement strand
CTATGGCTCCATAATACTCATGGGCATCATACTTCTGCTGATTGGGGTTCTGGTCATAAACACATTTTATGAGCCAGAAGTTCTGATATTATCAAGCATCCAGGCAATCATCGGAGTAATATTGATATTCCTCAGTTACCTAAAATACAGGAAGGACATGGAAATGCTTTCCAGAGATATTTATCCCATCCTGTTCTCGAATGTGCCAAGGAATGTGCCAAGATCTGATGCTCCAATATCTGATGCGCCTTCACCCCCAACAAAATAATTATCTAGACATCTCGGGCAGATAGTTGAACACTTATCATAACAATTAAAAACAGGTGTTCGACGATGAAATGATAACATATCCCAGCAAACTGGAATTTCATATTGCTCGAAACAATCTGAAAGCAATTGTTGGATTCGGCAACTAAATGCTAACGAAAAAAGAATCCGACCTGATTGAACAATCTCTCAACAAACACAATCAGAAAACCATGTAATTCCGTAATCACACATATGAAAACGAAGTGATTATGGAATTACATTTCCTCAGGAGCCACAAGCCCTAAAGTGTCTAAAACATTTGACAATGTATACCGGCTAACAGTAACAAGTGCCAATCTGGCATTCATTATATCTTCATCTGCCTGCAAGACCGGGCAATCTCTGTAAAATTGATTGAACAGCGATGCCAGTTCAAAGGCATAGCCAGCTATTGGATGGCATTCCATGCTTTCTCCGGATTCTTTTATCAGGCTTGGAAATCGTGCCAGTGCCTTGACCAATTGTATTTCAGTTCGGTGCTTCAGCAATTTTAAATCATAATTTCCCAAGACCGCAGTCTTCCGCAGGATACTGCTGGCCCGGGCATGAGAATACTGTATGAATGGCGCGGAATTTCCCTCGAAACTAAGTGCCTCTTCCCACTTGAATATTATTTGCTTTTCTGCCTGAACTCGTATGATATTGTATCTGATAGCACCGGTTCCCACTGCCTCGGCAATGCCGCGTTTCAGCTCGCTGGCAAGTTCTGGCCTTCGTTCTTGAACCTCCTTTTGGGCCCTTCCAACAGATTCTTCAATTAAATCATCAAGATAAACAACTCTGCCCTTGCGGGTGGACATTTTGCCGTCTGGCAATGATACGAATGAATAAAATAACGGCTCAATTTTTTCTTCATCTTTACCCAATAGCCCTATGCCTATTTTTACAACTTTCGCCTTCAGTTTGTGGTCCTCACCAAGAATATCGATTGCCAGGTCATAATTGGCCAGCTTGTCCAGATGATATGCAATGTCCCTGGTACTGTAAAGGCTGGAACCGTCGCTTCTTGTTAGGTAAAACTTATTTTCCTGGCCAGTGATTCCCACCTTCTCCAGGTCCAGATACAATGCAGAATCCTCATAATCAGTAAATTCGTGGGCCTTCAGTTCTTCAACAACCCTGTCAACATTGCCATTGAAGATGTATTTTGATTCCCAGGCAAATGATTCAAAATGAATGTCCAGTCTTCTCAATGAAGCGTTCATGCCATTGAGAACTTTCTGACAGTTATCTTTCACCCTGGCTAAAATCTCTTCATCCTTTTCCTCGTACTTGGCAACCATCTGGTTTATTTGTTCCAATACATCAGAATCCGATTCCATTAACCTGGTGGCCTCCTGATAATACCAGACCATTGCGTGGTCTGTTTTTTCTGGAATTTCACCCTCCTGGGTCAGGTTCTCCACACCCCAGGTAAGTGTAACCTGCTGTTTTCCCATATCATCTACATAGAATTCTGTTGTAACATCATGGCCGCATTTTCTTAAAATCCGTGCTATTGTATCTCCCAGAATGGGATTTCTGGCCCTGCCAACATGCAATGGCCCATTAGGGTTCGCACTGGTATGTTCCAGATTGATTTTTACACCAGTTTGAGGCCAGTTTCCGTATTCTTCCCGCTTGTCCATTATGGATTCAATGGTCTGTTGAACAAGCATTTCAGGATTAATGTAAAAATTGATATATGGCCCCTGGGCCTCGATTCTTGAGAAAGTGGCATCCTCAGGAATCTCCTGGCTCAGCTGTTTGGCAATGTCTGCAGGCGATTTCTTCATTTCCTTGGCCAGCATGAAGCATGGAAATGCATAACCTCCCTTTCCTTCAGGTGGAATTTCCAGAGGCAGTTGAACATCAATCTCAAGGCGAGCCAGTGCTTCTTTCACAAGCTCTTTTGACCGGCTTTTGAACATGTCCAAAGGATCAACCGTCATTAGCTCCCCACCTTGTACCTCAGTATAGCGGCTAGACCGTTGAAGGCCCTCATAAGCATATCGCCTTCCTCGGAATCCGTGGAAATCATCTCTACACTGGAGCCGTAGGAATCTGCTAATTCGTATAAATCATTCACAATATCAATCTCATTGGTAATATTTACTTCTTCTCTGCAGCCAGGGCATTTTACTTCACTTGATTTTTGGGAAATATCTCCGGTTTTTCCGCAAGCTGGGCATGAATATTCGAAGGAAGTCTTTTCCATTGCCTCGGAAATCAGCAGAGTATCAACAGCTCCCAATTCCATGGCATGGCGAACCTGCATCTCACCATATGCGCTGCATCCACCGTCTGGTTTTCGCAGTTCATCCAGGAAGCGGTTCATTAGGTTCTTTTCCTTCATCAGGCTCAGGTCCGCAAGGGCAGGAGCAGCATTCTGTAGCAGTTCCCTGAGACCGGATTCATCAGTATACCCAGCATCAAAAGTTCCAACAATCTTTTTTCGAAGCTCATGATGCAGATATTCCTTGTCCACGAAAAATTCTTTTGTGGCTCCAGGTCCACCTATGATGACGCCTTTCAGGCCCTCAATCTCCATGAACTTATCATCCACAAATGCACCGACCTTTTTGTAATATTCATGGGCTGCAATTTCGATTAATCTTTCAAATCTTTGAGCTGACTGGCCACCTTGTCTGTGCTTGCCCATTACTCTTGATTCAAAGTGCTTTATAACTTCAATTCTGCGGCCGTTTAGAATGCCAACAGTTGCTTCATTTCTATCAATAACAATGAGCCCCTACACCTCTTCCTCTGTCAACATGCTTTCCAGAGGCTCCAGATAGAAGTGGGAATCACATCGATAAAGGAATGTCTGAATTGGCTGTGGCGGTTCCAGAATAAAGGAAACTGGTACGGTCTGGTCTCCGCTGCCAGACTTGTGGCCAACAAGGAAAACTAGTCCATTCTCAGGAATATTTTTATAATTTTTCAACTTGCCAGTTATGGATTCAATGGCCCACATGACATTTTTCTTTGTTGTCCGACTTTTAATATTGGATGACTGGGCAGACTCATTTTTCAGATAGCTGGTAACATCCGAGACCCGCTTGCTGGCTGGAACATACAGAGAAATAAGTTCGGTTGCCCTGCCCTTGACCCGCTGAATCTCTTTGAGCTTCTTCTTGAACTCGTATTTTGCCAGGTCCTGTGATTTTCCCATATAATTTACTCCATATTACTACTGGGCATAAGTATTTGCCCTTTAAAAAACTGCTATACTATGCTTTCTAAAACATCTGTAACATTTCTATCGCAATAGAGGCATCTGAGCTTTATATCCTTGCCATTTGTCACTGAAAATTCAGTTTCCAGAGGTTCGCCCTTGTTTGTGATGCAATTAGGATTGGAGCATTTAGCCAGTCCTTTTATAATCTTAGGCAATGAAACCCAGTATTTATTCTTGACAATTTCTTTTTCTATTATGACAATAGATGCATTTGGAGAGATAAGTGAGATCTTATTCACTTCTTTCTTTTTGAGTTCTCTATCTTCAATCTTGATAAGGTCTTTGTATCCCATCTTCTCGCTGTGGACATACATGGCAATACTGATAATTGAATGCGAATCTGGTTCCGGTATCCCGAGAATTTTTATTACCTTCATTGCCATACCAGCTTCAATATGGTCAATAACAGTTCCGTTTTTAATTGGTGTTAACTTGAGATCTTTCATTCAACCACCCCTGTAATCAAACTAATAAGAGCCATCCTTGCTGGCACCCCGTAAAACGCCTGCTTGAAATATGCTGCATAATCTGTATCATCAACTTCCGGTGAAATTTCTTTCACCCTGGGCAGTGGATGCATGACAATCATTTTCTTTTTGGCGTCTTCCAGAATTTCTGGGGTTATCTTGTATACCTCTGCAACTTTTCGATATTCCGCAGGGTCAGGGAATCGTTCCTTCTGAATACGGGTAACATAAATCACATCCGCTTCTGCAATAACTTCTTCAACGGAATTTACAAGCTTGGGTTTTGCCCCCATCTGGCTGACGGTTTCTATCATCTCTTTGGGCATCTGAAGTGTCGGCGGTGCTACAAAAGTAAGCTCAGTATCAAACATTGCCAGTGCATAGGCCAGTGAGTGAACTGTTCGCCCGTATTTCAAATCTCCAACCAGGGCGATTTTCTTTCCGTCTATCTTCCCTGCCTCTTGCCTTATGGTCTGCAAATCTAAAAGCGTCTGGGTCGGGTGCTGGCCTGCCCCGTCCCCTGCATTTATGACAGGTACGTTTGAAAACTTTGAAGCTAGTCTTGCTGCTCCCTCTTGAGGATGCCTTAGAACTATTAAATCTGAATAAGCTGCAGCCATGCGAATTGTGTCTGCCAGGGTCTCACCTTTCTTAGCAGAGGTTCCACCAGGGTCAGCGAATCCTAATACCCGGCCGCCTAGCCTCTGCATTGCACTCTCGAAGCTCAGCCTTGTTCGGGTGCTGGGTTCGAAAAATAATGTGGCCATTATTTTGCCGTTCATTAATGTACTGGAACTTTCACCTCTAGCTATTGGAATAAAAGTATCTGCCAGATTCAAAATATGTTCAATATCTTTCCTGGAAAAATCCCGGACCGAAACCACATGTATCCCTTTGAAATTCATGTTAACCGGAAAACAGCATAGAGGATGTATGTTATAAATTTAACCCTAAAAAAGATGTGCAAAAAATGTACAAAAGCTTTAAATCTCTCCCCCTAATTGCCCATCGTGAAACAATGAAACTCACATATGCGGAAGCAGGCGTGGACATCGATAAAAAGTCTGATGCCATTGAGTCTCTGGTGAAGGTTTTGGGATATACCAGGAATGGTGTCGGGAAACGAATCGAAATGCACGGGGGTTATGCAGGTTTTATCGAATTTGGCTCATATGCCCTGGGGCTGGCCACCGACGGCGTTGGCACCAAGCTCATGGTTGCCAATGAGATGCACAAGTGGGACACAGTTGGAATTGACTGCGTGGCCATGAATGCTAATGATCTGATTTGCGTGGGAGCGGAACCACTGGCCTTTGTTGATTATATTGCAATTGACAAGCCTGATGAGGATATTGCTGCACAGATAGGCCTCGGTCTCGCAGAGGGTGCCAAGCAGGCAAATGTTTCACTTGTTGGCGGGGAGTTTGCAATACTTCCAGATATGGTCAGCGGATTCGATCTAGCAGGAACATGCCTTGGCTGGATTAAGAAGAATAAACTTATTTCGGGAAAGAAATGCGCTCCTGGCGATATTATAATCGGACTGGCAAGTTCTGGAATTCACTCAAATGGCCTATCACTGGCCAGGAAGGTCCTTGATGTAAATGAGATAAAATATGACGAAGATTTCCAGGAACTGGGAAGAAGCATTGGCCTGGAACTTCTGGAGCCAACCAAAATTTATGTCAAAGAGATTCTCAAGGTTATCAAGAACTGCCAGGTTAATGGTATAGCGCATATCACTGGCTCTGGTTTACGAAACCTTATTCGACTGCAGCCAGATGTTGAATTTAGAATTGAAGATCCACTGGAGCCACAGCCAATTTTTAAGGTTCTTGAGGAGCTGGGCAATATTGCAGACAAGGAACTTTACCAGACATTCAATATGGGAATGGGCATGGCGATGATTATGCCAGAAAAGCAGGTCAAAAAGGCACTTGAGATACTCAATAAGACTGTGGAAACCAAGATAGTTGGCAAGGTTTACGAAGGAAAAGGAGCCTGCCACTCCCAGATTGGATTGGGATATCACAGGTATTGAGCCATGACAATCTATGAATTTGAGGGCAAGCGACCAAAAATCGGCTCAAATTGCTATGTTTATGATGAAGCTACAATAATCGGCGATGTGACAATTGGCGATGAATGTTATGTTGGCCCAGGAGCAGTCATCCGGGGTGATTATGGAACTGTTGTCATTGGCAATAGAACCGCTGTAGAGGAAAACTGCGTTCTGCATGCCCGCCCGGACGAAATTCTGACAATAGGAAATGACGTGACAATCGGCCATGGTGTAATTCTCCACAATTGTACGCTTGATGATTTCTGCATCATCGGCATGGGAGCAATTGTCTCTGACTACGCAAAGGTCGGAGAATGGGCGGTTGTCGGCGAGGGAGCAGTGGTGAAAAATAAGTCGATTATAGAACCGGGCCAGATAGTGGTCGGAATTCCTGCCAAACAAGTTGCTCAAGTTAATGATGAATACAAGAAGCAGTGGACTCATTTTAAGGGAATTTATGTCGATTTGGCAAGAACCAGACTTAAAGCCGGTCTGAAGAAAATCGATTAGTAATCCACAGCCCAAACAGAGTCCGTTGGCACATGGATCCAGGAGTTTTTTCTTTGTGGCTGCGAACTGTGCTGGCTCACCCTATGCAAAGAAAAAATTCGGAAAACAAGTTCTCGGTCAAACTTATGACCTCGAAGAGAACTCTCCAGCGGCTCTCAATTTTTATATAATTAACCGGAGACGCTGGAGCCTCCGGGTGAGCATGCTCGTTCTCGCAAGGCTGGCGTTAATGCAAACGCCAGTTATATTTACCAATCAACCGTCCAAACCGAATCTACTAGCACATGAACCCAGTATCCGTTTCCAGGGCTCATCAAATCCGCTGGCCCCATCTCTTTTATCAGATAAGGTGTACCAGCATCATAGCATTCAACCCTGTCTGCTCCAGTGCCCCATAATGCATCTGCCACAGTGTCTGTTATGTTTGATGGATAGCTCACAAGGTTCCAGCCGGCCTTCAGCATTATGTTCGTGGTAACTGGCTCGTTTCCATAGATTATCAGATCATCTGTTGAATCTGTAACATGGAGCCAGAATCCCATTGTATTGTCAATATCTGTGAGGTCATTCAATGAAGCTGGCTTTGCAGGACTATAGGATTTCCATGGGTCTGTCGGGTCATTTGCATCATACCATTTTGCATTGTCCCAGCTGCCTGAAATCGAGCTCAGTAGATTTTCCACAGATGTGTCCATGGGAACAATGGGGAAGGATATGAGGTTCCAGCCAACATGTAAACTGATGGGATATGAGATACCAATGTCTGCTGTGAAATACCAGGTGAAATCAAGTTTGTTTCCCAGGTCATCTTCCGCCACAATCCGGCAGGATACATTCTGCCCCTCTGTGAATCCTCCTTCATGCCAGTATGATACAGTGTATCCATCAGTTATTGCATTCAGGTCATAGAATATCATGAATCCGCTGACATACAGCCTGATGGTGCTGGCATTGACTCCGGATATGTCCACAACATCAACCGAAATAACTGGCGTGAGATTGAATGAAATGCCGTTAATTGGCGGGTATTCGTTCAGGTGCTCTGGGGGTGTTGTGTCATTTGTACCATAAGGCCAGAGGGGATAATTGTCCTGAGCGAAATCAAACACGTAAGGTGTGTCGCCGATTCCGTCGCTTCCGGATATGTCCTGGCCAGGACCATTGAACATGTCAGTTCCTGCATAATCGGACCAGTAATTGCCGCCGGAGGGGTATCCATTGTCCCATGAGTTATTGTCAACATCAAAGGCTTGAACTGTGTTGTTGATGAAGTTGTTGTGGAAAATGTGATTGTTGGAGCAGGAAGTACCCAAGTGGATCCCTTTTGAATTATTTGAAATAGTATTGTTGGTAATGGTGTTATCGGAAGAGGCAGACAGAATGATGCCAGAGGTACTACTATAGGTGAGCGTGTTATTTTCGATTAGGTTATTATCACAGTCGGTGAGGAGGTAGACTCCAATCCAATTATCTTGGCAAGTGTTGTTGCTTATTGTGTTGTTAGAAGACATCCACAAGCAAATACTATATTTGGTATTTGAAAATGTATTGGTTGTTATAATGTTCCCATTACATTTATATCCAACCTTAATGCAATGAACCTCATTAAAACTACAAAGATTATTTTCTATTATGGTGTTATTTGATTGATAAAGATGTATCCCATAGTAATTGTCAGAAATATTATTGTCAAAAATATGGTCCCCAGAAGAATAAGACATGTCAATACCAGAATAACCGTTTGGACTTTCGCTGTTGATAATTGAAAATCCAGATATGGTTACATTGTTAGCAGATATCCTGATTACATTTCCAACCCCATTTGCGTCAATAATCGTAGTATCTCTATCTTCACCAATTAAAGTTAATTGTTTATTCACTACCACATTCTCATAATATATCCCAGCCGAAACCTCAATTGTATGGCCGTTCAAGGTATCCACATCATCGATTGCTGTTTGAATATCATTGAAATATTCGCCGGTGTCAATATTCTGAACAGGGCCAGTGGGCGGAATTATTATTGTATCACAGCAGTCTATTTCCTGCGGCAAAGGCATCACACTATTATTATAATCCAGAGAAACACAATTCGTGAGTGTGCCGCTTGCACCTGCATCAATTTGCATAGTAATCTGGATACTGCCTGAGCCTCCAGGAGCTATTGCTCCAATGAACCAGTAATTGTCTCCAGCAGTTGGTGCTGGTACTGAACCAATGAATGTCACATCTGCCGGGTAGGTTTCTGTAATGCTCACATCGTAGGCCCAGTCAGTTCCTACATTCGAGTAATTAATCCAATAAGTGATAATTTCTCCTGAGTTTGCGAATGCAGGTCCCTCTTTGGATATGACCATATAAGGATCTATGATGGTGGTCGAGCATGTATCCCATACAGGAGTTTGAGGGCTGCCAGTACTATTGTCATATGCTGCTTGAACCTGATTCGTTATGACTCCGATTGCGTCTATATTTACCTGGACCGTGATATTGATGAAGCCATGGGTTCCAGGCAATACAGTTCCCAGGTCCCATGTATCTGTTCCGGAGGTTGGAGCTGGAACTGATGAAATAAATGTTACATCTGCAGGATAAGTTTCCTGAATCTCAACATTATATGCTTGGCCATCTCCTTCATTTGAATAGTTAATTGTGTAGGTAATGGTCTCTCCGGTATTGGCGAATGCTGGTCCAGACTTGGAGAGATTGAATATTGGAGAACCAATTCCTTCATTGAAAGTGAGAGTTGCATTTAGGTCCACCCACAGCCAGAAAGCATTACCAGGCTGGTCAGAATAGCTGAAATCCCAGTACCAGTTATGGCTTTCTAAGCCAGGGAAGGAATCTTGTACAACATAAGAATGGAACCATTGTACATCCTTTTCCCATTCTGTAACTATAATTTTAGTCAATGGGCCATCAATATCTAAATCAGGATCCATACTTCCGTCTGTGAAATCCTTGGCCCTTGGAACCCATGTCCATGGTGTATAATTGTGTGGGAAGCCAAGCAAATTCCAGCCTGGTTCAAGTTCCGCAGTAAAATCACCTGGATTTGTATAATTTGTTGCAGCAACATTAACAATATAAGAGCCTGGAATCGTCAAATTAACCCTGTATCCATGAACACTGTACATGGGGAATGCACTGGTCTCATTATCCCCATATGCAAAATTTTGTTCCACTGTAGTTGTGCCATTCATTTTCTGTATTGAGATATTTGAATCGCCAGTTATTGCATAGCAAAGCTCCAGGGCATCATATGAGTCAAATATTCCATTGCCTCCCTTCTCAACAGGGCTCTGTGGACAGGAAATCAAGCTATAATTTTCAACCAGGTGCCAGTCGAAACTTCCTGTGCTTGCTGGTGGGGGTGTCCAAGGAGCCATCAATGGATAATTGTCTTGCGCACCAGCACTCCCAAAGATGCGCCATTGTGGCGTGTCACCGATACCATCCGGAGGCGGAACGTTCTGTGTTGCTGTACTGTTGAAATCTACCCCAATGTAATCGTTCCAGTAATTTCCACCATCTGGATAGCCATTGTCCCAGAAGTTAGAACCATCATCCCATGCTTGATACCCGGGGAACATGGGATCAAAATTATCAATGATATTGTTGTGATAAAATCTATTATTATTACAGTTTGTATGAATATAAAGTCCGTAAGCACCCATAAATTCAATGTAATTTTCTCTTATTTCATTTTCATATATCATATTATTATGGCAATTGACCACAAAACTTATTCCATCTCCATCATTATTAAAAATAAGATTATTTTTTATTGTATTGTTTTCAAAATTGTCGACATTAATACCTATATCACTATTTCCAATAATACTGTTATCTTCAATAAATGAATTATATAATTTAGTAAAATATAGTCCAAAATAATTTTTGGTAATTGTGTTATTAATGATTTTTATATTCATGCATGTATCTATGCTTATACCTGTATAAACGAATGACGTCCCTTTAAAATTATTATTAATAATATTGTCCTGAATTGTACCATTTTCAACTTGTTCAAGGTAAATTTCTGAATCAAAAAGAGGTAGGGAAGAACCACTAGAATTTAGCAGCATACAATCTTGAATAAGAAAAAAATCTGTTGTAAACCTTGACCTTTCTCCATAAATCCCTAATCTGACCCCCAATTTTTCTTTGCCTGATTTTGATGGATACCACTCTGTGTAGAGATTTATCTGGTTGAAATTTAATACGACATCTAAATTAGGAACAATTAAATAGGAAGATACCATTATCAATACACATGAACGAAATCACAAACAAACAACTTGAAAAGGCCATTTTCATGGTCAAGGTCTTTGAAAGATATGAAAAAGCCACTCTCTCTGTCAGAGAATTTTGTAGAAAAGAGGGCATCCACACAAGCAAATTCTACTACTGGAAGGAGAGATTCCATCAACAAGGCAAAAAAGGGTTGGTGGATAGGCGAGAGGGGAGGCCCTACAAGGTCAAAGAAACGGTAAAGCAGTATATCCAACGCGTCAAGATAAGAGACCCCTTAAAGAGCGCATCTGACATCTCCGAACTCATCGAGAATAGGTTCAATAAGAAGGTCAGCGACCGCCACATCCAGAGGGTTCTCAAAGAGCTTGGACTCAATGACCCTATCGGCAGAAAGCCCGGAAAGCCGATTAAAAAAACCAGGTAATTAAGAACATAGTCGCCGGAGTGGCTTTTCTATGGGGTGCTATGAACGTTATAGGCGGAGAACAAGCAATCTTGGAAATAATTCAACAACACCTACAAGAAGCCTCACCAGATGAGAAGCGGATTTACAAACATAAGAAATCTATCCTCCTCCGATATATAAGAACCCTTTTTTTCCTACCAGTATTTGACATGGAGCGCCCCATAGACCTCGATAGTTATGAAGGGGCTACTCTTGGAATAATCACATCACCAAGTGGCAACCAAGTCAAGTATAAGACCTCCGACAGGTTCTTAAGAGAACTAACCTCACTCAAAATTGGAAATGAAATGAGCAGATCGCTCCTGCACTGTTACTATAATACCTTTTATGGAGACACTGAGATGCCAGTTTATATCGATGGCCACTTCAAGGCAGTTTGGACACTGAAGAACATCCCTAAGGGAAAACATGGTATGATGGACCGGATAATGCCCGGTCATGAACAGATATTTCTCAATAGCGAGGATGGGCACCCATTGCTCCACAGGACTTGTCCTGGAGATAGGCATTTAACGAAGGAACTGCTACCAATGGTGGAAGAATTCGAGAATACAATTGGTAGAGAAGTAGCGAATATGGTTATTGTAGATGCCGAGTGCTGTAGCCTTGATCAGTTCAAAGAATTTGATAAGATTAACAAGGTTCGTAAAATGAATATTTATCTTCTTACGATGATGGACTCGAATCAGTATCGCTTTGAGGATTTAAAAGTCAGAGATGATAATAAGCTTAGACAAATCGAAGACGGTGACTTTGTACCCTATAAATACGATAAGAAAGGCCGAATAAAGAGCTGGGTAACTCTGGTAGAGTTTGACTATTTGAGCAACGCAAATAGGAGACGGAAAAACAAAACGACATATATGGTCAGAAGTGTCTTGGTTAAGAAAAAGAATGATACACTATCAGTTATTGTTACTAACCAACCTTATGATGATATCACGTCCGGAAAAGAACTCGCAGATCAATATTACAATAAATGGCCTTGCCAGGAAGCTAAATTCAAGGAGATGAAAAAATACTGCAATCTAAATGTCAATCATGGTTTTAAGAAGAAGACGGTTTTCAACAGAATGGCCGATAGGAGACTCAAAAGAACCGAGAGATCCCTGGCCTATGATAAACGAAGACTTGAAAACCTGATGGAAAAATATGCATATGTGAAAAAGCAGATGGAGAAACGAAATGACCGATTTAAAATTGATTTAAAGAGACTGGAGGGCCAGAAAGAACATATCAATGAACGGCTGAAATCTCACAAAGGAGATGAGAACAAGCAAAGGAAACGGTGGGAAAAGAAGGTCAGAGAGGCGGGGCAGTTGGAAGGATTGCATCAGGAAAAAATCAGAGTTCTAGAGGAAAAGGAGAGGACACTCAGTAAACGGAAAAAACTGATTTTGAAATCGATAGAACAGAATAAAACAGAAGTGACTCGGTGGATGACAGAGCTTGAAGACACTCCATTTTATGAGATCGATACTGAGATGGACCATATAATGGCAAATTTCAAGATACTCTTAGAAAACTCGCTATTGTATACAAAAGATACATTCTTTGAAGGCAAGGTGGGTATGGGCACGATAATAAAACAATTCATCAACCATTATGGAGATCTTCAGATACTGGAGGGAGGAAATAGATTCAGATTTCGGCTGAATAAGTTTGATGGGAAGGGGCTAACAAAGAAGATGAGATACGCATGCAAGATATTCAATGAAATGAAGATCAGGACAGCAGATGGGATTCTTCTGGAAATGGTTGTTAAGAGATGAAAATAAGTGTTCCTAATTCAGATGCGTCAAAAAAACCCAAAATGGAGAAATGGAGAAGCATCAAGTAAACCTAATTTTAATACAAAAACCATTGAATTCTCCGTCAATCATAAGGCCATCTATTGTCCAAGGATTTGATTCTGTTCCATTGCCTGGCCAGCCTTGGCTAGCAAAATCTGCATTTGAATTGATTTCAATTGGAGCATGCGGAATATACTTAATTTCATCTAGAATTTGAGAATCACCGGTGACCATCGGCACAATAGCCAAACCACTGGCTACCATAATAATCATGATACCAAAGGTCAATATCTTGTTCCCCGAAATATAACCCATTTCCTCTCCTCTATTGGGGTATATATTATTTAGTTAGCTTATAAAGATTACCTATTAAGTATCATTTAACCCGAATAGTTTCCAAATTCATGGGAGCACGTGTCTCAAACCCGAACTTCTTGTAAAGCGAGCTGGCAGGAACCAGGCTTAAAGCTGGATTGAAGAAAATCGACTAATAATCCACAGTCCAGATAGAATCTGTTGGTACGTGAACCCAATATCCTTTTCCAGGGCTCATTATATCTGTTGGCCCCATCTCTTTTATCAGATAAGGCGCTCCAGCATCATAGCATTCCACCCTGTCTGCTCCAGTGCCCCACAATGCATTTGCCACTGTGTCTGTTATGTTTGAGGGATAGCTTACAAGGTTCCAGCCAGCCTTCAATATGATATTTGTAGTAACTGGTTCTGTTCCGTAGATAATCAAATCATCTGTTGAATTTGTCACATGAAGCCAGAAGCCCATTGTATTGTCAATGTATGCCAGGTCATTTGTGGCTGCACCTATACGGTATGTCTTCCAGGGGTCTGCCGGGTCATTGGCATCATAATATTTTGCAGTGTCCCAGTTGCCGGATATTGAGTTCAGTAAATTTTCCACTGATGTGTCAAGGGGAATAAGTGGGAAGGATATTAGGTTCCAGCCGTCATGAAGTGGAACGGTATATGTTGAGGGCAATATTGTATTTACATAATCACTCTCAGTTGGTTGAGGATTAAAATTCCCGTCCATATAATCTAGATAAGCCCAGTTGGTCATGGTTCCAGATGCTGCTAGACTGATCTGAACTGTTATTTCAATGGAACCACCGACACCAGGCAAAACAAGGCCGATATCCCATGTATTATCTCCACTTGTGGGTGCAGGAATAGCAGAAACAAAGGTCACGCCTGCAGGATAGATGTCAGTAATAACAACATTCTCAGCATTATGCCAAGAGAATTCGGTGCCAAGATTTGTGTAATTTATCAAGTATGTGATGGGATCTCCAGGGTTAGCCGTTGATGGCCCCAATTTTGTAATGTTCATATTCGCTTCAACATGGGGGAACCAGAATGAGCCTGCTGGCAATGTGGAATTGTAGGGTCCGTTGGCTGCAGTATCTGATACAACTCCCCGATAATCGACAAAATCACCATCTATGAACATACTGCCTGGGAAAGTATAGGTCAAAATATTAGCGTAACTGCCCCAGCCGAATGATTGATTAGTCCAGGCATCCTGTATCCATGAACCGTTGTTGACCCTATATTCGAAGTATGATTTCTCTATGCTCGTATTGTAGGCAGTGTAGTCCTCATAACAAATACTAAAAGGAATAGCGCTGGTGATGTAACAATACGTGGGAGGTGCAGGTGGCGTAGTAAGCCAGGCAGTCTGTGGTGTGGTGATATCAATGATTATAAATGTACTAGAGGCCCACGTGCTGTTCCATCCCCCTGAATCATCCTGGCCCCTTACCTCATAACTGTGTGGTCCTTCTGGGAAGCCATTTGGAAAATAAAATGTGCCAGATACATCTTCTACCACTGTGTCAAATGTTCCATCAACGGCACTCATCGTATAAGGGGCTCCCCCATTCACTCTGAATTCTGCACCGATGACACTGGAAGCCATCAAACCAGCCTCAATTGTTGCATTGATAGTTACATACTCATCTGTGTGATTGCCAACCAGGCCAGGCCCTGTAGCATCTAGGTTGTAAGCCTCTGGAGCTGTATCTGGTTGTGTCCAAGGAATCATTAATGGATAATTATCCTGTGCCCCCGTGCCCCCCTTGATGTCAATGTACGGCGTGTCACCGATTCCGTCACTACCTGGGATGTCCTGGTCGGGCCCGGAATATAGATCAACACCGGAATAATCGTTCCAGTAATTGCCGCCACTGGGATACCCGTTGTCCCAGTAATTACCTCCCTCATCCTCTGCCTGATTGTATTCTAACATAAACCAATCAATATTATCTATAAAATTATTATGATAACATTTTATTTCTGACGAACCCGGATCAACAGTTACCCCCGGATAGGGTATATCATATCCATTATATGATATTTCATTTCCTGTAACTTCGCAATTTGCGCACATATAAAAAGCAATCCCATATGCTTCATTATGTGAAATTATGTTGTTTTTTATGGAACAATTTTCAGCCCCTTGAATTTTAATGGCATCATGATTGTCCATGACAACGCAATTTTCAATGGTTACATTTGATAAAAGGTTGATATAATATCCACGAAAATTATTGTTGATGATAGTATTGTTGGTCGATATAATATTATCGCATTCAGATAAGAAAATTCCGCAAGACTGTATCCCCTTATTGTTGTTGTCAATAATACAATTCTTAATTATCCCACATTGAACTTCTTCCATGTAAATACCAGAATTGAGAAAAAATATCCAATCTCCTGATGTGTTTAATAATTTGCAATTGTCAATAATGAAAAAATCGGTGGTAAAACCAATATATATACAACAATCAAGCCCTTCGCCGTCAATCATCAAATTCTCGATGCGCCAGGGGTCGGATTCAGTTCCATTGCCTGGCCAGCCTTGGCTAGCAAAATCTGCATTTGAATTGATTTCAATTGGGGCATGCGGAATATAATTAATTTCATTTATGGTTTGAGAATCACCGGTGACCAAAGGCATAATAGCCAAACCACTGGCAATCATTATCATCGTGATAATCAAAGCGCATAATTTCTTCCCTGAAATATAACCCATGTCCTCTCCTCAATTAGGGTATATATTATTTAGATTGCTTATAAAGGTTACTTAACTCTAATAGTCTCAAGATTCATCGGCGCCCGTGTCTCAAACCCGAACTTCTTGTAAAGCGAGCTTGCCAGGTCTGAACACTTATAATCTTCTCCATGGCCGATGATAATACGCTCTGGCTTGGGTTCCATTCCCTCAACATACCGCATTAATTGCCTGCGGTCAGAGTGTCCTGAGAAACCATCAACAGTCTCGACCTTCATCTGCATGTCCAGTACCATTCCGTCGCCGCGATGATTTAATTGAACTTCCTTCCATCCCTTTTGAATTTTCCGGCCCATGGTTCCCTCTGCCTGGTATCCCACGAAAACGATTGTTGAATTTGGATCATTATGCCATGCTTTGAGATATTCAAGCACCGGGCCGCCGTTCATCATACCGGCAGTTGCCAGTACTATGCAAGGTTCAGGGTCGTCGGAGATTCTCTCGCGCATCTCCATGCTGTCTACTCGATTGAAAATTTCAGAAAGGAATGGGTTTTCCTTTTGCTGGAATATCTGGGTCCGCAATGAGCTGTTGAGGAATTCTGGATATGCTGTATGGATGGCGGTTGCCTCCCATATCATGCCATCAAGATAGATTGGAACTGTTGGAATCTGCTCGGTTTTCATGAGGTCTTCAAGAACAAGCATAACCTCCTGGGAACGGCCAACTGCAAAGACCGGTACTAAAATTCTGCCCTGCTTTTTCAGGGTTCTGTCAATCATTTCTCGAAGCTGGGAAGATGCCTCTCCCCTGCTGGGCTGCATATCATGGTATCCGCCATATGTGGACTCCATGACCAGTGTCTCGATTCTCGGGAATCGGTTGACTGCTGCATTGAACAGCCAGGTTTTTTCGAACTTCATATCGCCAGTCATGGCTATATTGTATAATCCATCACCCATATGGAAATGGCTAACTGCCGAGCCGAGAATATGGCCTGCGTTTTGGAATGTTAATCTTACATCAGGAGAAATATCAGTTGTCTCGCCGAATTTCAGAGGCACGCAATGCTTTACCATGTCCCTGACATGGCTGGACTCATAAGGTCCTTTTTTTGCTTCACCAAATGTGACCTTGATGGAATCAATAAGCATCAGTGACATTAGATCTCTTGTGGGCGCGGTGCAGTAAACTGGTCCTTCATAGCCGTATTTGTAAAGTACTGGCAGCATGCCGCAATGATCCAGATGAGCGTGGGTTATGACAACGCCATCAAGGCTGTCCAATGGCTGCAATTCAGGTGCACTGAGGTATGGAGTTACGGTTTCCGAGCCAGGCATGACCCCACAATCAATCATTATCTTGCTATTGCGGGTTGTTAGCAAAGTACAACTACGGCCCACTTCCCGATAACCGCCCAGGGTTGTTAAGCGGACCCAGTTTTCACCCTCTGGAATTTCCCGAATTAATCTACGACCGAGCTTTCTGAGGAACTCTATTCTTTCCTCGCGAACATTTCGCAAGTAGCTTCTAACCTCGGAGACGGTTTTTGAAGCCAATGGTGGAGCTCTAACAACTTTCGGTGCCCATCCAATCTTGGCCTTTAGTTCATTAAGAAGTACACCGTGCTTTCCAATGACCAGGCCTGGATTGATTGCTTCAATAGTAACCTCGCCTGTCTCATGCTCGAAAAATATGTCAGTGATCTCGGCTTCTTCAGGAATAATTTCGCGTATTTCCTTTTCTGCCTTTTCAGCATCACTTAGAAGCTTCGGGTCTGGCCTTATTGCCACACGCCTGCGAAGGGTCTGCGCTAATTGCCTGATTATCTCTATATTATTGGCAAGACCTTCCATGTCCTCGGTATAAATAATTATGATTGGACCTTCGAAGTCTATGTCTGTTATTTTAATGTGAGGAGGTACTATCTTGCGGATCTCCTCCCTGGCCTGTTCCAGTAATTTCTCTACACTCATGGGTTAACCTACCCAAAAAACTGCATCTGCCCCTATGCTAGTTTCATTTTTTGTAATCTTTTCTGGACTTCTGCATCATCCAGTTCCTTAAATTCTTTATTTGTGATGGAAGCAATAGCTATGCCGTTTCCAGAAGCAGAGTCCCGCTTCATTGCGACTGTGAGCCCGCGGATTGCCAGGTTAATACCCTCATCCACGGTAATCCCTTCTTTGTAATGGTCCTCCAGAACACCGTACACGTATGGTGAGCCAGAACCTGTTGTGGTATAATCATCTGGTATTGAACCGCCTGCTGCATCCAGTGAATAAACATGATATCCATCGTCATCCACGCCAGCAAGCACAAGCTGGACCCAGTAAGGGAAATATCTTCGGCCGTTGAGGATATTGGATAGCATGGTTGCTGCTGATTTTACAGGCATTCGCATTCCTCTCTTAAGTCTGTAAAGTTCGGCTTCAGCCCTGACGTATCTAGCAAGTACCTGGGCATCGCCCACCAGTCCAGCCACTGTCAAGCCTATATTATCGTCTATCTTGAAGAGCTTCTGCGTCTTCTTGTGTGCGATAAGCGTTCCCATGGTGGCCCTGTGCTCTGTGGCAATGACCACTCCATCCTTGCAAGTAAGACCTATTGTGGTCGTACCTTTCTTTAATTCCTTTGTATATTCTGGCATTATATTTCCTCCCTCAAAATCGGGTTCAATTTGATAAATAATCCTTTGACAAGTTATCATATCAGTCAATATTTGTTATATAATGGACACACTGAAAGTATAATATCTGTATATAAGGGTTTCCTATACAAAATAACAAAAAATATATAGAGAGAGGGGCAAGACCCCCTCTCATTCTATTTTACGACCACACATAGCTGATAGGATGAATCCTAGATTCATCCCTTTTCATGGGCTGGATGAAAGCACAGGGTCGTAAAAAAGGAATCGCCATGCACCGTACGTCTCCTATTTTTGACTGTAATTTACGTTCAAAATGTCAAAAATAGGATATATGCAAGAATAGAAAATCAAAGTCTAAAGACTTTGATAAATTAGGTGTATGAACAACGATATATCGTTGTGAATTGAGTGAACACCGCCGGATGTCAGTCTGGGCCTATAAAGGTAAACATACCTTCATAAAGGAACTGGCAACTAATCTGGAAACACACAAACGCCAGCGCTGCTTTCGGGCCGAACCCGAAAGCAGATCCTTTAGGGGCTGGTAGTTTACAGGATTTTTAGGTCTTTTCCACCCTTCTCAAAGGCTGCCAGTGCCTTGTCCAGATGTTCCCGAGTAAGTCCAGCATTCATCATGGTTCTTATCCTGGCCTTGTCACGTGCAACCATTGGGAACACGATTGGCAGGGCAAAGATACCCTGGTCATACAGGAAATTGCTCAGTTCCTTTGCCGTGTGGCTTTCTCCGCAGATGACCGGAGTGATTGGTGTCTCACTGTTTCCAGTGTCAAATCCCATGCTCTGAATTTCCTTTTTGAAGTAATCTGTGTTCTTCCAGAGGTTCTGCACATGTTCTGGCTCAGTTTCCAGAACATCAATTGCCGCAATCTGGGCCGCTGCAGTTGCCGGTGGGGCCGAACCGCTGAGCAACCAGGACCTAGATTTATTGTAAGCGTAGTTAACTAAATCCTGGGAGCCAGCTACCAGGCCGCCGACCACGCCGAATGCTTTTGAGAATGTTCCCATTTCCACGTCAAGCTTGCCTTCGACGCCAAAGTGAGCTGCCATTCCTCTTCCGTCTGGGCCGATAACGCCCTCACCGTGGGCATCGTCAATGTAACTCATTGCGCCGTATTCCTGGCATAGTTTAACAAAATCACCACCCTTAGCAATGTCCCCGTCCATGCTGAACACCCCGTCGGTAATAACCAGTATTCTGCGGTAGTTCTTTGCATCTGCATCTTGCAGGGCCTTCTCGAGCTCGGACATGTCACTGTGTGCGTAAACTGCACGGTCTGCCTTTGTCAGTCTAACACCGTCAATAATACTGCCGTGGTTCAGCTCGTCGCTGATTATGATATCACCCTTGCCAACTAGCTGAGGAATCAAGCCCTGATTTACTGCAAAGCCAGTCTGATAAATTAGAGTTGCCTCGGTACCCTTGAACTTGGCCAGTCTTCTCTCTGCCTCAAAATGAAGGTCCATGTTCCCTGCTATTGCCCGAACTGAGCCAGAGCCAGCTCCATGGCTGTCTATTGCTCTCTTTGACGCTTCCTTTATCTTTGGATGATTGCTGAGATTGAGATAATTATTGGAGCAGAGCATGATTACTTCTTTTCCGTCAACTTTGCATACCGGCGCAGACGGTCCTTCCAGTGTCCGCAATTGCCAGTTAAAGCCCTTCTCAACCAGATCCTGATATTCCTCTTTCAAGAATGCATTTGGATTTCTTGTCATATGTTCACCTCTAAGGTAATTGAGCCATGGAAACAAGGGAACTTATTTAACCATTATTACTAACTAAGGGTCTAAGCTTTTATTCAAAAGTAATAGGGTCTATGTTTGTTTATCGTTGATAAGGGTCTTTACTTGATTATCACTAGCAAAGGTTCTAGGTTCTATGTTTGGTTATCGTTAGTAAAGGTGCTAGGTTCTGAGTTTGTATACAAAAGGGATAGGTGCTATGCTTGGTTATCGTTATTGAGGTTCTAGGTGCTGAGTTTGTATACAAAAGTAATAGGTTCTAGGTTATTTGACTGGGTGTCCCAACCTAATTAATTTTCCTAGTACCTAACACCTTCTGCTTTTGGGTGTGCCCAGAAGCAGCAGTACCTAGCACCTATTTTGATTCACCAGCCTCATTAATTTTCTTAGACCCCCTATACTTGAATGTAAACATAGACCCTGAACCCTAGACCCTTCTGCTTTCGAGTTGACTCTGAAGCAGTGTACCCTAGACCCAAAACATATTCGAAACCATTATAATTGTGAAAATCCATGTATTCCATTGTGGTGAAGTAATGAGAAAATCATCGAGATACCTTATGACCGTGCCTGTGAGATTCGTATGCCTGACTGCAATGGCCTTCTTTGTAATTCTGGGTTTTCTAAGATACCTGGAGTATTTTGCCAAGGGGGGTTATGGCCCTATCCATGACAGCCTTGAATTTTATGTATTGATTCTGGCAATTTTAGGTTCCATATCTGCACTTATAGCCATGCTAGAATATTATTTTGCAATGAGATCCGGCGAGACAAGTTTGAGTAGATACCTGGCTAGATTGGGCGTAAAAGTCTAATGTTCAGATGGAAACTTCCGCTAATCGGCTCAACCGGTAACCAATAACAACGGAAAACCAGCCTCTACCTGCTAATTCTGAGTTCAACTCAGCATCTCCTGTGTCAAATCTTAGCATGGGAGTGCGCTGAAGCTTGGCTGGCGTGGAAACCACCATTATATTATCGCGGCCAATCTTGCGAATAACTTGGGGACTCAATTGCAGGTTTCCCCTGCCCAGAACAAAACCCTGGCTGCCAATGGGACTTAATATAAGCTTAATATTATTATAATTATCGAATAGTTTTAAAAGACCTTCTTCATTAAGGTCCTTTCCAACTTGTTGACCATGGGCAATGGCATCAATTCCCAGGAGCGTTTTCTCAATGCCCAGCATATTGCCAATGAACTCAAGGGTTCCCCCTGGCCCCAACAAAAAGAGTGCGTCTGGTTCTTCGGAAACAAGCTCTTCAATATACTCGCCAATTTCTTCTTTAATTTCCTCATCACTGGCTGCCTCTATCATCATTTTGCTTGACTGGACAAGTGTTGATTCAAATGGTGTATTGGCAGAATAATAGAGCCGCACCGACCATTCGCCGGCCCGGTATTTATCTTCGTCCAGGTCCATTATTTCCACCTCGGCAAGACCAAGTTCCCCCTTCAGGAAACCATCAAGAACTTCAGCGGTCCTGGCAGGGCTGATGCCGAAAACCCCAGAGTACATCTTCACGCCGGATGGAATTCCCAGCACTGGAACTTTCTTCTCCACTATTGAAACAATGTCCCTGGCAGTTCCATCGCCGCCGCAGAACACAATTAAATCTACATGAGAATCCAAGAGTACTTTAGCAGCAGCTAGAGTGTCTTTCTGACTAGGACTTTCTTTTGCATCATGGGCTATTGAAAACTCAAAACTGGCTTCTTCAAGGGCTTTAGCACCCATGTCTCCGTGGCATGTGAGCCATTCAATCTTTTCTGGGTAAATTTCCCGAAGATGAGAAAGCATTTTCTCTGCTTTCTCCTGGGCCACTGGCTGTGCTCCCAGTTCTATGGCCTGATCAAGAACTCCATCTGTACCCTTGAGGCCCACCTTGCCGCCCATGCCAGCTATTGGATTGATTAGGAATCCTATCTTCATCAGCTACCATATTAGCTGATTTGTTGATATAATTTGCTAGGGTCTAGGGTCTAAGTTTTTATTCAAAAGCCATAGGGTCTATGTTTGATTATCGTTATTGAGGGTCTAGGGTTTAAGTTTGGCTAGATACCTAGGCAATGAAAAGCTGGAATTTAGCTCACCGGCCACATTAATTTTTCTAGACCCTAGACCCTGAACCCTAGACCCTAACATATTCCAAGCACTCTATACTCTCAACAATGTGTTTATACTGCTTTTTGTATCACCTTTCAATGTACAATATAGCGGTTCTAGCATCTGGAAGCGGGACAGACCTCCAGTCAATCCTGGATGCCTGCGACACTGGCCAGATACCTGGAAAAATAGCACTAATTATCTCCAATAATCTGGATGCTTTTGCTCTGGAACGCGGCAAAAAACATGGTGCTGAGGCACTGTTCATTGACCATCGGGGAAAGACAAGAGAAGAGCATGAACATGAAATTTCAGATGCCCTTGAAGCCAGAAAAATCGACCTAATTGTATTGGCTGGCTACCTTAGAATATTCACTAATTATTTTCCAGATAAATATAAAAATAAAATGATAAATATACATCCTGCTCTGCTTCCCAAGTATGGCGGAAAGGGCATGCACGGCATGATCGTGCACGAGGCAGTTATCTCCGCAGGCGAAAAAGAATCTGGCTGCACTGTGCATTTTGTTACAGAAGATGTTGATGAGGGCCCAATAATCGCCTGGTACAAGGTTCCGGTTCTGCCGGATGACACTGCGGAGATCCTTCAAGCCAGGGTTCTGGAAAAGGAGCATGTTTTGCTCCCTCTGGTGGTCCAGTGGTTTGCCGAAGGAAAAATCAACCCGGCAACCTGGCAGCCAGTTGTGGCTAGTGAGTAAATATGGACTCTGTTTATTTTACCCTATAAAATGTTAAATACACTGTTTTCTTATCCTGCTTCGGAGGCATTACATGGTAAATGTTGTAATAGCAAGTGCAGTAAGAACAGCAATGGGAAAGTTTGGTGGAACTCTTCAGAACATAAGGGCGCCAGACCTTGGTGCAAAGGTAATAACCGAGGCAATTTCCCGGGCTGGTATATCGAATGATGTGATCAATGAGGTCATAATGGGAAATGTGGTTTCCGCAGGTCTGGGTCAGAACCCTGCCAGGCAGGCAATGATAGCTGCTGGATTACCATATAAAATCCCCGCGTTTACAATCAATAAGGTCTGTGGTTCTGGCATGAAAGCAGTGATTCTGGCTGCCCAATCAATTAAAGCTGGTGACGCGGAAGTTGTAATTGCCGGTGGAATGGAGAACATGAATCTAGCACCTTATATTCTGCCGAAGGCCAGATATGGCTATCGGCTGGGTGAGGGAAAGCTTGTTGATGCAATGGTGAATGACGGCCTATGGGACTATTACAATGATTTCCACATGGGCATTACCGGCGAACTTATCGCTGAAAAATACGATTTGACAAGAGAAGAGGTTGATGTCTTTGCTGTCAGAAGCAATACACTGGCCATCAAGGCGACCCAGGAAGGTAAGTTCAAGGGTGAAATTGTGCCAGTTGAAATCCCGCAGCGCAAGTCTGACCCAATCATTTTTGATGTAGATGAAGGGCCCAGGGAAACGCCCATGGAGAAAATGGCCAAGCTTCCGGCGGTATTCAAGAAAGATGGGCTGGTAACTGCGGCAAATGCATCCCAGATAAGTGATGGTGCAAGCGCCTTAACAGTCATGTCCGAGGAATTTGCTCAGGCCAATGGAATAAAGCCCCTGGCAACGATCAAGGAATATGAATCAGGCGGCTGCGAGCCGGAAATGGTCATGGATGCGCCGGTTGTTGTTACTCGCCAGATGTTTGAGAGAACAGGAATGAGCATGAATGACATTGACCTGGTGGAACACAATGAGGCCTTTGCCTCTGCAAGTGTTGCAGTGCAGAAAGCATTCAGCATTCCAGATGATAAGTTCAATGTTCATGGCGGTGCAGTGGCACTTGGACATCCAATCGGATGCTCCGGTGCCAGAATATTAACTACCCTAATTTACGCAATGAAGGACCGCGGAGACAAGACCGGACTGGCAACAGTATGCCTGGGCGGCGGAAACGCGGTTACAATGGTTTTGGAGGTGTAAGATTATGGAAATCAAAACAATAGGAGTTATTGGAGCAGGCCAGATGGGCGCCGGAATCGCACAGATTGCGGCAGTTGCTGGCTACAATGTTATTCTGAACGATATCAAGCAAGAATTTATAGACAGAGGAATGGGCGGAATCGAGAAAAGCCTGGGCAAGTTCGAGGAGAAGGGCAGAATAGAGCCAGGAACCAAGGATGCCGCACTGGCCCGGATAAAAACAACCCTGGAACTTGCAGACATGAAGGACGCTGACCTGGTTGTGGAGGCAGTTATTGAAAATCTTGAATTAAAGAACAAGATATTCAGCCAGCTGGACGAGATATGTCCGGCTCACACAATACTTTCCAGCAATACATCATCAATATCCATAACCAAGCTGGCAGCAGCCACAAAGCGCCCGGAGAAATTTATCGGAATGCATTTCATGAATCCCGTGCCCTTGATGAAATTAGTTGAGGTCATTCGCGGCATTCTTACTGATGATGAGACATCCAAGGCAATCTTCGAGGTTTCGGAAAAGGTAGGCAAGGTGCCAGTAGAATGCAATGACTATCCTGGCTTTATCTCAAACCGTTTACTCATGCCAATGCTCAATGAGGCAATGTTTTGCGTCATGGAAGGCGTAGGCGAACCAGAGAACATCGACCAGATAATGAAGCTGGGTATGAACCATCCAATGGGGCCGCTGGCACTGGCTGATTTAATCGGATTGGACACATGCCTGCATATTATGAACGTTCTTCAGGACGGACTCGGAGATTCAAAGTACAGACCATGTCCGCTACTGATCAAGATGGTTGATGCTGGTCTGCTTGGCAGAAAGTCTGGCCGCGGATTTTATGATTACTCGGGGTGAATAAAATGGCTGTAGAATATACCAAGGAAGGAACAATCGGAATAATCAAGATGAACAACCCCCCAATGAATGTGCTATCATCAGCAGTTCTAACCGAGATGCATGCCATACTGGACAAGATTGAAGCAGACACGGAACTGAATGCAGTAATAATCACCGGAGAAGGCCGGGCCTTTGTTGCCGGAGCTGACATAAGCGAAATGATGGAGATGGATCCTGCAGCAGCAGCAAAGTTCGCAGAGAACGGCCAGGGAGCATTCGACAGAATCCAGGCCTTAAAAATGCCTGTTATTGCAGCGGTGAACGGCTTTGCATTAGGCGGCGGGACCGAACTTGCAATATCCTGCGACATTCGTATTGCTTCTGAAGCAGCAAAGTTCGGACAGCCAGAGGTTAGCCTGGCTGTAATTCCGGGCTTCGGCGGGACACAGAGATTGCCGCGGCTTATCGGGCCAGGAAAGGCAAAAGAACTAATTTTCACTGGTGACATGATAGATGCCAAAACAGCCCTTGAAATTGGCCTGGTGCAGGCATTAGTTCCTGGTTTCAAAATTGGCGAAGATGGCCAGCCAGTACTCAATGAAAAGGGCAAACCTGTTCAGGATAATGAACCGGTTCTTGCAGCTGCAATGAAGATGGCCGAAAAGATTGCCACCAAGGGCCCACTATCAGTACAATTGGCCAAGGAATCTATAGACCAAGGTCTAGACTTGACACTTGCAGCAGGCCTGAAAGTTGAGGCCAGCAATTTTGCCAAGCTATTTGATACAGAGGACCAGAAAGAGGGCATGACCGCATTCACTGAAAAGCGGCCAGCCGAATTTAGGAGGAAATAAAATGAAAATCGAAGCATCCCCAGAAGAAGTTGCCAGTTTACTGAACCAGTACAAGACCGCCATCCAGCCGAAGCCATCAACCGGTGAATTGGTCTATGCCAATATTCCTGTGATAATTGCAAGGGCCGAGATTATGTCTAATATTTATTCGGAACTTGAGGGCATTATTGGCGAATCTGCCACCGGCGTTCTGAAGAAGATAGGGAAAAGCTATGGTGAAATGTTCTATAACCTTACTAGGGATGGCCCGCAGAGTAATCTATTGGCCGATAAGGAGAAAATGTTCAATTTTATCTGCGCAGAGACCGAGGCAATCGGCTGGGGCAGGATTTCCATAGAAGAACTTCCAAATAAGATAATAATCATAAGTGACCAGGGCATGGCAACCGGCCGCAACTATAAGGAACAGAGCCAGCATCCTGTAGATTCCTATTTCCTGGGATACTTTGAGGGCTTTTTCAGCAAGCTGAACAATACTACATACTACGGTGTTGAGACTGAATGCGTGGCTAAAGGAGATAGTTGCTGCAAGATGGAACTCGGCACGGAGCCTGTGTTCTGATGTCCCGTCTATTAAGCCTGGATGATAACCTTCTCAAAGGCTTTGAATATCCTGTCTGCCTGGTTGTTGAGGTCACCAAACAAGGCGTTCTACTGTCCAAGCTGCGATATCTCAAGAGTCTAGGCCAGGAAATTAATGAAACAATTCGATGCCCGGTAATCGAGGTTTACATGCATATGGGTAAATTTGTTGATTCGTACCTTAAAAGCGGAGGTGCAAGGCCCATAGGAATAGACTGGATATTCAGTTTCGAGCTGGACAAGCAGCTTTTCCGCGAGACCATAAATGCCCTGAAGACTAAAAAGGCGAATTTCAATATAAACAATCCCATGACCACAGAGTTTGTGGCCAAGCTCACAAAAAAGATAGATAGGGGCCATACAAACTTCAGGAAACTTGAGGCAGTGGAGAAGGGTCTCATCCTTGAACCATACTGCAACCTGGCATTCCAGAAGGCCGGGAAAGGTAAAAGGGTAGTACTGCAAAATGTAATGATAGTTGACAGAGAGGCAGCAATCCGTGTCAGCGGACCTGGGTATGATGATGTTTATACCTCTGAACCCGGGCCGGCAATGGAAATTGATATACTAATCATAACAGAAATCTCCAATGTGCACAATATTCTGGATGGATTGAAGCAGTATGGTTTTTTTTACAATGATAAATTAGCATAATCCAGGGTCTAGGGACGCTGCTTCCGAGTCGGCTCGAAAGCAGAAGGGTCTGAGTTTGTATACAAAATAGATAGGGTCTAAGTTTCTATACAAAAGTGATAGGGTCTAGGAAAATTAATGAGGCCGGGGCACCCAGTCAAATTACCCTAGACCCTTTACTAGCGATAACCAAACACAGACCCTCATTAACGATAACCAAACACAGACCCTTATTAACAATAACCATACAAAGACCCTAGGCCCTCATTAACGATAACCAATAATAGACCCTTTGTTAGTGTTAATTAAGCATAGACCCTCTTTAACGATAACCAAGTAAAGACCCTAACATTTTTAAACAATCTCCCATTCCCCTGCTCAATGCCGGAAAACCAAGCCAAAGGAGATGTTTTTCTCAAAGTTCTTGACCAGGTTGCTAAAAAATGGGGCAAGCGGGGACTGAAGGAAATAGGAGCCTCCCAAAACCAGTATAAGATGGAACAGTGGTATTCCTTCTCAGAACTCTGCACAATACTTCGCAGCATAAAAGAAAAGCTGGGCAATGGCAATCCATTAACAATCTACCAGCTTGGCTTTAATATTATCAAGAATGACCCACGCTGGCAGGGTATTTTTGATGATAAGAACCCTGCAAAAATATTCCTATCCACAAAACGGCAGGATGCCCAGTACAAGGCAGGAACCCAGGAAGTTAGAAGAATTAGTGAGAAGCATGTTCAGGTTGACCTTCTCAATTGGGACTGCGATGATGTGTGGTATGATTTTTTCAGGGGTAGATTGCAGGGCGTTTTAGAACTCACTGGCCGAACCGGAGTTGTTCATTTAAATCCTGAATGCAAGGAAGAAGGCGTACGAACACTCGACATCAAATGGGGGTAGTATGGAACTCTTGAATTTAATGAAAAACCGCCGCACAATCCGCAATTATCTTCCAGAGCCAGTTAGTGAGGCCAGTCTTGACAGAATTTTGCAGGCAGCAACCCTCCCGCCTTCTGGCGCTGGTATGCTCCCATACATAACAATTATAGTCAAGGACCAGGAAATGAAGCAGAAGATTCGTCATGAAGCCCAGAAAGTTGAAATTGA